>CAYRYG010000009.1:0-28288 GCA_964428465.1 uncultured Gammaproteobacteria bacterium | reverse complement strand
GGGGTTGGTGGCGTGTTCCTGGTCGATGTCGCCGGTGCGGAGGTTCTTCAGCTCCTCGGCGTTCCCGTGGTCGGCGGTGAGGAACCCCACGCCGCCCGCCGCGAGCGTCGCGTCCACCACGCGCCCGATGCACACGTCCACCGTTTCCATCGCGCGCACCGTCGCCTCGAGCGCGCCGGTGTGCGCCACCATGTCCGGGTTCGCGTAGTTCATCGCGACGAAGTCGTACGCCCCGCCCTGGATCTCCTTCGTCACGCGGTCCGTAAGCTCCACCGCGCTCATGGCCGGCGCCTGGTCGTAGGACGCGACCTGCGGGGACGGGATGATCGCGCGGTCCTCGCCCGGGAACGGCTGCTCGTACGTGCCGTTCAAAAAGAACGTGACGTGCGCGTACTTCTCGGTCTCGGCGATGTGCAGCTGCTTCAGCCCGGCGTCGGAGAGCACCTTCGCGAGGCAGTTCTCGATCTTCTCCGGCGGATAGGCGACCTCCACCGGTAGCCCGGCCTCGTACTCGGCCATGGTGACGAACAGCAGGTCCTTCACCTGCTGGCGCGGGAACTTGTCGAAGTCCGGGAGCACGAACGCCTTCGCGAGCTCGCGCGCGCGGTCCGGGCGGAAGTTGAAGAAAATGGCGGCGTCGCCGTCCTTCACGCGTCCGTCCGCGTCGAGCACGGTCGGGACGAACTGCTCGTCGTACACCTCCTTCGCGTAGCTCGCCCTCAGCGCCTCCACCGGATCGGCCGCCGTCTCCCCCTCCCCCTTCGCCATCGCGTTGTACGCCTTCTCCACGCGGTCCCATCGGTTGTCGCGGTCCATCGCGAAGTAGCGCCCGCTCATCGAGGCGATCTTCCCGAGGCCGAACTCGGCCATCTTCGCCTGGAGCGTGGTGACGAAGTCGATGCCCGCGTTATAGATGGTGTCGCGCCCGTCGAGGATCGCGTGCACGTATACCTTCGCGATCCCCTGGTCCTTCGCGAACCTCAGGAGCGCGTGGCAGTGCTCGTCCATCGCGTGCACGCGCCCGGCGCTCACGAGCCCGATGAGATGGAGCGCGGACCCGTTCTTCCTCGCGTGCTCGGCCGCCTTCAGGAACGCCGCGTTCCTGAAGAACTCCCCGGCCGCGATGTCGCGGTTGATGCGCGGGAACGTCTGGTAGTACACGCGCCCGGCGCCGATCGCCAGGTGGCCCACCTCGGAGTTGCCCATCTCGCCCCACGACAGGCCGACCTCCTCGCCGGAGGCGCGCAGCGTCATGGTGGGATACGTGCGGACCAACTCCTTCCACCGCGGCATGTCCGCGCGGGTGATCGCGTTGCCGTCCGAATCCGGCGCGACGCCGAAGCCGTCGAGGATCATGAGGACCGCGGGGCGTGGTCGTTGGGACATAGTATCTGGTATTTAGTAGCTGGTATCTAGTATGGCTACCGGAACGCATAAAGAATACCAGATACCAGATACCAGATACCAGCTGCTCAAAAGAAAAAAGGCGGGGAATCCGCCTAGGAGAGTTCCGCGAGGGCGCGCGCGGCGCGCTCGTCGCCGGGAACGAGTTCGAGCACACGCTCGAAGGACCGTCGTGCCTCGTCGGCACGGCCGAGGGCCGCGAGGCAGAGACCGACGTTGAACGTCGCCTTGTGCCGGTCCGGACCGCCGCGGTCCGCAAGCTGGACGAACACGCCGAGGGCGCCCTCGTGGTTCCCGCCGGCCTGGCGCACCTTCCCGAGGCACATGAGCGCCGCGGGCTCCCGGGGTCCGCCGGGCTCGCCCACCACGCGCTCGACGACCGCGGAGACGCGGTCGGCATGCTTGCCGATGAGACCCTTCGCGTGCCGCCAGGTCGGCTTCTCGATCAGGAGCCGCCAGGGCTCGACCTGCACGACGTAGCAGTCCGGACGGAGCGCCTTCATGAGGAACAGGGCGATGATCGCGTCGACCCCCACTTCGGGAGCCGGTTGTGCCGGTCGCATGGATTGGTTGTCCTCCATCTGTCACGAAAACCAAATCGCGGCAGGCCGAAAGCCTACCGCGATTATTTCTGATGTCAAGCGTGTGGACAACTAGCCGACCTCCTCCTCGATCTCCATCAGCCGGTTGTACTTCGCCAGGCGCTCGGAGCGCGAGAGCGAGCCGGTCTTGATGTACTCGGCGTTCACCGCGACCGCGAGGTCCGCGATGGTGGTGTCCTCGGTCTCGCCCGAGCGGTGCGACACGGACACGGCGTACCCGCTCTGCTGCGCGAGCAGGATGGCGTCCATGGTTTCCGAGAGCGTCCCGATCTGGTTCACCTTGATGAGGATCGCGTTCGCGCACGCGTTCTCGATCCCCTTGCGCAGGCGCTCCGCGTTCGTGACGAAGAAGTCGTCGCCCACCAGCGCGATCTTCTTGCCGAGCCGCGCGGTCAGCTTCTTCCAGCCCTCCCAGTCGTCCTCCGCGAGGCCGTCCTCGAGCGAGATGATCGGGTACTTCGCGAGCCATGATTCCCACATCGCGATCATCTGGTCGGAGGTAAGGGACTTCTTGTCCACGCGCAGGACGTAGCGCTTCTTCTTCGCGTCGTACACCTCGGAGACCGCCGGGTCCATCGCGAGCATCACGTCTTTCCCAGCGACGTATCCCGCGTCCTTGATCGCCTGCACGATGTGCTTGAACGCGTCCTCGTTCTTCGCGAGCTTCACCGCGTAGCCGCCCTCGTCGCCCTTCAGCGTCGAGAACCCCTTCTTCTTGAGGAGACGGCCGAGCGCGTGGAACACCTCGGAACCGCAGCGCACGCGCTCCGCGAACCTCTTCTGGCGCGGGACGATCATGAACTCCTGGAAGTCGAGGATCCATCCCGCGTGCGCGCCGCCGTTCAGGATGTTCATCGTCGGGATGGGTAGCTGGTATCTGGTAGCTGGTAGCTGGTATGCGCGGCGGATCCACTGGTAGAGCGGCATGCGCTTGGCGCGGGCGGCCGCGTGCGCGCAGGCGAGCGACACGCCGAGGATCGCGTTCGCGCCGAGCTTCGACTTGTTGCCCGTCCCGTCGAGGATCAGCATGCGCGAGTCGATCTCGCGCTGGCGCGTCACGTCCATGCCCGCGAGCGCCTGCGCGATGGCCACGTTCACGTTCCTCGCCGCCTTCAGCACGCCCAGGCCGCCGTAGCGCCTCGCGTCGCCGTCGCGCAGCTCCAACGCCTCGTGCGACCCGGTCGACGCGCCGCTCGGGACTGACGCGGACCCGCTCACGCCGCTTTTCAAAAGCACGGTCACCTCCAGCGTGGGGTTGCCGCGCGAATCAAGGATCTCGTGGGCGTGGATGGACTCGATGGCGTTGGACATAGCGTTATTTCTTGAGTTGGTCCTTGAGTTTGTCTGCCATGCGGCTGAGCTGGACGGTCACCAGCACGATGACGACGGTGACGAACAGGGCGTAGGCGAACTTCGCCGCAAGCGAGCTCTGCTCGGGAATCACCGTCTCGAACAGATCCTGCATCGCCTCGTTCCAGGCAAGGCCGGCGACGAACCCGAGGCCGGCGGTGGCGAGCGTGGTCATCTTCTCGACGAGCTCGAGCTTGAGCGACTTGTCCTTCATAGCGAGAGCGTTTCAATGCCGGGCATCCGTTCGCCCGCGAGAAATTCGAGCATGGCCCCTCCGCCCGTGGAGAGCAGCGTGAACCGGTCCGCGACCCCCGCGGCCTCGACCACAGGGATGGTGTCCCCGCCGCCGACCACGGTCACCGCCTTGGTGGTGCGCGCCGCGACCGCGCGCGCGATGGCGAACGAGCCCTCGCAGAACGTCTCGCGCTCGCAATACCCGAACGGCCCGTTCCACACCAGCATCTTCGCGTCGCGAAGTTCCTCCTTGTACCGGGCGACCGTGTCTGGCCCGACGTCGACGATGCGGTCGGACTTGCGCACCTGCGCGACCGACACCGTCTTGCGCGCCGCGTCCTTGCGCAGGCTCTTCGCTACCAGCACGTCGGTCGGGAGCCAGATCTTCTCCCCGAACCGCTTGAGCAGCTTGCGCGCGTCCTCCACGCCCTCCGCGTCGTACGCCGAGCGGCCGAGCTCGAGGCCCTGCGCCGCGAAGAACGCGTGCGCGAGCGCCCCGCCGACGAGCACGCGGTCGGCCTCGGGCGCCAGGTGCCGGAGCACCGGAAGCTTGTCCTTCATCTTGAGCCCTCCCATGAGCAGCACGAACGGGTGCTTGGGATGCCGCACCACCTTCTCGAGCACCTCCGCCTCGGTCGCGAGCTGCGGCCCGGCGTAGCTCGGGAGCTCGGACGTGATGGCGTCCACGGAGGCGTGCGCGCGGTGCGACACGGCGAACGCGTCGTTCATGTACAGGTCGCCGAGCTGCG
Source organism: uncultured Gammaproteobacteria bacterium (assembly GCA_964428465.1). Taxonomy (GTDB): domain Bacteria; phylum Patescibacteriota; class Patescibacteriia; order UBA9934; family GWF2-40-263; genus YC12-FULL-57-11. The sequence continues at coordinate 23,949 of CAYRYG010000009.1, read as the reverse complement.
CGAGCGCGGAGGCGAGCGCCGTGGAGTTGCGCTCCTCGCCCGCGTCGAAGCGGACGTTCTCGAGCATTACCACGTCGCCGCCCTGCATCTGGCGCACGAGCTGGTGCGCGGACGGCCCCGCGATGTCGCGGGCCACCTTCACCTCGGTCACGAGGAGCTCGGACAGGCGCTTGGCCACCGGCCGCACCGAGTACGCCGCGACGCGCTTGCCGTCCGGCCGCCCGAGGTGCGTCATCACGACCACCTTCGCGCCGCGCTGCCGGAGCCACTCGATGTCCACGGCCGCGCGCGCGATCTTCCCGTGCGGCCCGTCCACCGCCTTCCCTCCCGACACCGGCACGTTCGCGTCAATCCGAAGCAACACTCGTTTTCCGGAGAGGTCCACACCATTGCGCAGGGTCCGAAGGCGCATAACAGTCGCAAGTGTACCACAAACAAAAAACGCCCGGGAGGGCGAGAGTCGGGCTACGGGATGCTGGCGTTCATGGACTCGCCGGCCCGCTCGAGCCAGCGAACGTTGAGGGCGCCGTCGCGTGCGCTTGCATCCGGGTCGCGCTCCTCACGGACCGCGGCGACGAAGGCGGCGATCTGCGCGGCGTACGGGTTCGCGGGCGTGAAGCCGAGACGCGTGCCGTCGGGGAGGACGATCTCGCCCTCGCCGCGGCCGCCGAGCGTGTCACGGCACTCGATGGTGCCCTTCGTCCCGGAGAGCCGGAAGTACTTTGTCGGCGCGTCCGCGACGGACACGCGGATGCTGGCGGTGACGCCGTGCTCGAGCTCGACGTGCATCGTGACACGCTCGTCGCGGCCCGTGGCCGAGAAGCCCTTCGTCGCGAACACGTTGGCGCGGTCCGAGCTCGTGAGCCACGCGACGAGGTCGAGCGCGTGCGAGCCGAGCGCCGCGAGGGCGAACCAGCCCTCCTTCGCGCTCGCGCGCCAGTTGTCCGTGCCCATCGAGCGGGTGGACCACTCGAGGTGGATGTGCGACAGCGCGCCGATCGCGCCCTCGCGCAACCCCTCGCGCAGCCGCTGGTGCCCGGCGTGATGCCGCAGGTGGAACCCGACGCCGAGTCGCACGCCGCAGTGCTGCGCCACGCGTGCCATGTCCTCCGCGTCGCGCCTCGTGAGCGCCATCGGCTTCTCCACGAGCACGTGTTTTCCCGCGCGCATCGCGGCGATGGCGTGTTCCTTGTGGAGTGCGTCGGGCGTGGCCACGATCACCGCGTCTATCTCGGGATCCGCCAGGAACTCCCGGACGTCCGAGAAGTGGCGGCGCGTGCCGCGCACCATGACGTTACGGGCCGCGAACGCCTCCGCCTTCTGGAGATCGCGCGCGCAGACCGTCGAGACGCGAATGTCGTCCAGCCGAAAGCGGCGAAGGCCGCCCATGTGGTTGCCCGCCCCGTCCCCGAGTCCGAGCAAACCGAACTGAAATGTCTCTTCCATGGTTCTCCCTGTTTCCCCGAACATTTCGAGGAGACCGGAACCGTAGCAAGGAAAAACGGCAGGGTCAATCCCCGCCGTTCCGCTAATCGTTTTTCAGATACACCCTCGACCCGGTCCGCCACAGCTTCCACGCCTCGCGCGGCGGGAGGATCGAGAGGAAGTACTGCAGGTCCGCGAGCTTGCGAACCGCGTATCCGGCGAATCCGTACGCGCGGATCCATCCGAAGTCCGCGATGGCGTAGGCGCCGCCCATCGGCACCACGGCCACCCATTTCTCCGGCGGGTTCCACACGGTCGGCGCCTTGCGTTCTAGGTGGCGCGCGATGTTCTCGGCGACGATGCCGGCAGCGCGCGTGGCCACTTGCGCGAGCGCGGGAACCCTCGCCTTCGTCTTCGGGTGGAGGACCACGACGCAGTCGCCGAGCGCGTACGTGTTCCTCATCCCCTCGACCACGAACGACCGGTCGACGCGGACGAACCCGCGCTCGTCCACCGGCAGACCCCACTCCTTCGCCGCCGCGAGCGGTCGTACCCCGGCGGTCCACACCGTCACGTCGGCCTCCGACGTGGTGTCGGTCCCGTCCTTTGCCGTGGACACGATCGATCCCTCGCGCACCTCCTTGAGCTTGGTCTCCAGGCGAACGCGCACGCCAAGCGACTCGAGGCGGCGCCGCGCACGCGCGCGCACGGCGGGCGGGAACATCATGAGGATGTCCGGCCCGGCCTCGACGAGCGTAAGGTCGAAGTCCGCCTCCTGCAGGATTCCCTCGGCGGCGAGGCGCCTGAAGAAGTTCGCGGTTTCCGCGACGAACTCCACGCCGGTCGCGCCGCCGCCGGCCACCGCGATCGAGATGCGCCTCTCCTTCCCTTCCTTGTATGCGTCCAAAAACCCGTGGATCCGCTCGCGGATCGCGAACGCGTCGCGCAGCGTCTTCATCGCGCGCGCGTATTCAGCCACGCCGGGAATCCCGTAGGTCGCCGTCTCCATGCCGATCGCGACCACCACGTCGTCGTACGGGATCTGCTCGCCGCCCGCGAGGACGACCAGCCGCCCCTCGCGGTCGATCGCCGTTACCTCGCCGCGCACGAAGCGCACGTGCTTCTTGCGCACGATGTTCGCGTACGCGTCGAACTTGACGCACACGCCGCTGCGCAGCTCCCCGGCGCAGGTCTTCCCCGCCGTCTCCAGCTCCCCGCTCGACACCTCGTACAGGAGCGGGGTGTACACGTGCTCGGCGTTGCGGTCGATGAGCGTGATCGCGCAGTCCTTGATCCGCGCGCAGCGCTTCTCAATCTCGAGCGCGGTGCGAAGCCCCGCGAAGCCGCCGCCGATGATGACGATTCGGTGCGCTTCCATAGCTACAGGGAGCCGACGTGCTCGGCCATCTCGACCAGGCGCACGGAGTAGCCCCATTCGTTGTCATACCAGGCGAGCACCTTCACGAGGTCGCCGTCCACGACGCGCGTCATTTCCAAATCGACGACCGAGGAATAGGTGGACCCGATGAAATCGGAAGACACGAGCGGCACCTCGGACACGCCGAGAATCCCCTTCCAACGAGCCGACGCCGCCGCCTTCTTGAACGCCGCGTTCACCTCCTCTGGCGTCACGCGCCTCTTCACCACGAACGTGAAGTCCGAGAGCGACACGTCGAGGGTCGGCACGCGGATCGCGATCCCGTCGAACTTGCCCCTCAGCTCCGGCACCGCCTCGGTGGTGGCCTTCGCCGCGCCGGTCGAGGTCGGGACGATGTTCCCAAGCGCCGCGCGCGCCCGGCGCAGGTCCGGGTGCAGCTTCGGCGGCAGACCGTCCACGATGTTCTGCTCCGCGGTCACCGAGTGGATGGTGGTCATCATCGCCTTCCTCACGCCGAACGCCTCGGTCATGATCTGCGCGACCGGCGCGATGGAGTTGGTGGTGCACGACGCGTTGTTGACGATCGTGTCCGTCGCCTTCGTCCCCTTGTGGTTCACGCCCATGAGCACGGTCGGCACCTCCTTGGCCGGGGCCGAGATCACCACGCGCCGCGCGCCGGCGACCAGGTGCGCGGATGCCGCCTCCTTGCTCGCGAACCGCCCGGTCGACTCGATCACCACGTCCACCTTGTACTGCTTCCACGGCAGCTTCGACGGCTCGGTCTCCGCGACGATCGGGATCTTTTGTCCGTCGACGATGAGGTGGTGCTCGTCGGACGACACCTCGTGGTCCCAGGTGCGGAACACGGAATCGTATTTCAAGAGATGCGCGAGGATCTTCGGCTCGGTCAAATCGTTGATGGCGACCACCTTCATCCCCTTCCGCCCCCACCCGATGCGAAACGCCTGGCGCCCGATGCGGCCGAACCCGTTGATAGCGATTTTGATCATATCGTGGCCGCAGGCTTTCGCCTGCGCATTGTTATAGGCGGGGTCCCCGCACCCCGCCGCGATGCGACTAGTGTATCACAAACGAAAAGAGCCGCCTTCGCGAGGAAGACGGCCCGACGGAACCGGCCGAGGCCGAGGACCGTCAGTCGCGGGTGAAGCGCCAGCCGCCGTGCCAGTACGACTGGCCGGGGTGACGCCGCGCCCAGTCGGCGGTCTGTGCCTGCTGGTACAGGAGCTTCCACTCGCGGAAGCCCTGGCAGAGCCCGTCGAGGACCGAGAGGATGCGCGCGTAGGCCATGAGGGCCGGTGTCATCCACGCGATCTCGCAGACCAACATGGTCACGATCCCCATGGCCGTGGGGGCGCCGGGGTGCGTGTTGATCCAGAGGTAGAACCCCGGGACCAACCACGCGGAGATCGCGAGCGACAGCACCACGCTCGCCACGAACAGCAGGACGACGTCGACGATCGCGCGCCTCACGAGGAGGTCGCACAGCCGCCCGACGATGGGCCGCGCGACCGTGCGCGCGAACCAGCCGTCGTCGATCGCGTGCACGCGCCGCACGACCGCTTCCGCCACGCGCGAGGCGGCCGCCTCGTTCGGGGCGAAGAGGAATCCGACGCTGCGCTCGACCAGATTCAGACAGGAATCCATCCGTTCTCCGTTCCGCCGACTCCATGCCAGCGGAGGCATACTCTAGCACAAAAATGACCATTTGTCAATGTATAAACGTAAAAACAGGCCCGTTCGGGCCTGTTTTCTCGATGCGGGGTGCAGGGACTCCGCCTATGAACCGATCTGAAACCGCGCGAAGCGGCTCACCTGGATGTTTTCGCCGATCTTGGCGATCTTGCCCTTCACGAACTCGTCCACCGTGACATCCTCGTCCTTGATGAACGCCTGCTCGAGCAGGCAGATCTCGCTGAAATACTTGTTGAGCTTGCCCTCGACGATCTTCTCGACGATGTCCGCGGGCTTGGCCAGCTCGGCCATTTCCGCGCGAAACAGCTCCTTCTGCTTCTCGACGAGCTCCACCGGCACGTCCTCGCGCCGCACGTACAGCGGGTCGGTGGCGCCGATGTGCATGGCGAGGTCGCGGCAGAGCTCGGTGAACGCCTCGTTGCGCGCGACGAAGTCCGTCTCGCACTGCACCTCCACCATGGCGCCGAGCTTCCCGTTGCCGTGGAGGTAGGCGAACACGCGGCCCTCCTTGGTCACGCGCTCCGACTTGGAGGCGGCCTTGGCAATCCCCTTCGTGCGCAGCGCTTCCGCCGCGGCGGTGAGGTCGCCGTTCGTTTCTTCGAGCGCCTTCTTGGCATCCATCATGCCGGCGCCGGTCATTTCGCGCAGCTGCGCGACGAGTTTGGCATCAACCATACTGGGAGAAAGGGCTTAGGGGAAAGGTTAGACGGCCTTCGGCGCCTGCTCGGCCTGCTTCTGCAGCGCCGCGCGCTTGGCCTCCACCGCGCCTTCCTGCACCGCCTCGCACACGAGGCGCGTGATGAGCTCGATGGACTTCACCGCGTCGTCGTTCGCCGGGATGACGTAGTGGACGCCGGACGGGTTCACGTTGGTGTCGCAGATCGCGACCACCTTGGTGCCCGTGGAATTCGCCTCGTCCACGGCGGTCTTCTCCGTGCGGATGTCGACGACGAAGATCGCCTCCGGCGGCTTCTCAAGCATCTGGATGCCGCCGACCTTGTGCTCCATCTCGCCGATCTCGCGGTCGAGGATGATCTGCTCCTTCTTGGTGTACTTCTTGAGCTCGCCCTTCTCGCGCTGGTCCTTGAGGGTGCGCAGGCGCTTCAGGGTGTGCTTGAGCTGGGCGAAGTTCGTGAGCGTCCCGCCGAGCCAGCGCTGCGTGACGTACGGCATGCCGCACAGCTTGGCGTACTTCTCGACGATCGGCTGCGCCTGGCGCTTGGTGCCGACGAACAGCACGTTCCCGCCGCGCGCCGCGACGGACCTCACGAACGCGAGCGCGTCCGGGAGCATCTCTTGGGTCTTCTCGAGGTCCACGATGTGAATCCCGCCGCGCGATCCGAAGATGAAGCTCTTCATCTTGGGGTGCCAGCGCGAGGTCTGGTGGCCGAAATGGACTCCGGCTTGGAGCATCTCGACCAAGGAGGGCAGCTTGGCCATAGGGTTCGATTATCCTTTTAGGCACCGACGGGGCGTTGCGGGCCCACGAATACGTGGGAGGAGCCGCGAACGCTTAAACCCCGTCTGTTTGATTTATGGGCGGAGTATAGGGGAAGCCACCGATTTCGTCAACGGCCCTTGGAAACCTTGGTCTCGAGCGGCAATTCGACGTAAAAGGCCGTCCCTTGTCCCACCTTCGACTCGAACCGGACGCTGCCGCCAAGGAGCTGGGCGGCCTGCCTGACCGAATACAGCCCGAGCCCGGTGCCGCCCGGCTTCACGAGCACCGCGTTGCTGCCGCGGTAAAACTTTTGAAACACGCGCGCGTGGTCCTGTTCCGGAATCCCGATTCCCGTGTCGCGCACGGTCAGCACGAAACGCGAGCGCTTCACCTCGATGCACACGCCGACGCGGCCTCCCGTCGCGGTATAATCGATCGCGTTTGAGATAAGCGCCTCGACGATGAGCGAGAACAGCGCCGGAACCGTGCGGACCTTGAGCGTCGACGGATGGTCCTCGAGCGCGCATACCACTCCCTTCCGGTCGCAGAGCGGCTGGTATCCGGCAAGATGCCTCCTGGTCGCCTTGACGGCGTCGATGCGCTCGACGACGAGCGGAATCTTTCCGGCGTCGATGCGGCTCGCGTTCAGCATCAGGCTGACCAGCTCGTTCAGGTTCCGCGTCAGCAGGTACACGTCATCGAGGTTCTGCCGGCCCTCCTTCGAGAGACGCTCCTCCCGCAGCACGCGTTCCAAGATCCAGTAGATGCCCGTGAGCGGGGAACGGAGCTGATGGGACGCGATGGAGATGAAATCCTGCAGGATGCGGTCCTGCTCGACCTCCTTACGGATGTCGCGGAACACCTCGATGACCCCGATCGTCTTGCCGCGAAACGCGATCGGCGACGCCGTGATCGAAACCGGGATCGGCTGCCTGTCCTTTCGCACATACGACCATTCCATGTCCGACGGCTCGACGGTGACGCGCCGCCCCGCCTTGAGCGCGCGGAAAATCGGCCGCCTGGCGCGGACGACCGGCCTTCCCTTCTCGTCCACAAGTTCGATTTCCGAGTAGGACGATCCCACCAGTTCCCTGCTCGCATATCCGAGCATGGATTCCGCCGCCGCGTTCACCATCACGACGTTCCCGTGCCGGTCGGTCGCGATGATCCCCTCCCCGATGCTCGCGAACATCGCGTCGTCGCGCGCCTTGTCCTCCTCGATGCGGTCCTTCGCGTCCGTGATGTCGTCCAAACGGCCTTCCAGCAGCGAGTAGCTCCGTTGCAGCCGTTCGGCCATCTCGTTGAACGAACGGGCGAGATAGCCCAGCTCGTCGGTGGAGGCGACGCGCGCGCGACGGGACAGGTCGCCGTCCCTCATTCCCCGGACGGCGGCGGAGAGCGACGTGAGCGGATGCACGACGAGCGGGAACATGACCGCGATGACGACCGCCCCGGACGCGAGGCAGATCAGCAGGACGAGCGCGGCCATCTGCAGGGCCGCTTCCGTCGCCGGGGCGAAGGCGACGCTCGTCGGCGTCTCGAACAGGAGGCGCCAGCCGTTCCCCGCATACGTGCGAAATCCGGGCTCGACGGCGATAGACGAGAGCGTCTCGACGGCAAGCGCGCTCTCGTCCTTCGCGGCGATGCGCGTCGATGTCTGCGCGGACAGGTCCCCGAGCGTCGCCGCGTCGACGTGCGGCGCGTCGGCGACGATGTTGTGCTCAAGGACGACCCCGTCCCGGTCATACAGGTCCGCGTGGGCGCCCACCTCGGACAAAATCAGCCTGATTTCGTCCCACGACAGGTACCCGATGACGACTCCGAGCACCGGCTGCCCGGGCGCCGCCTCGTCCCTGACCGGCATGGCGAACAGCAGCGTTGGCGTACCCGAACGGTCCGACGGGATGGCATCCGACACGTACGCTTCCCCGGCGACGGCGGCCTGCCACGCCTCGCGTTCCTCCGCGGTCAGCGGCGTTTCTTCCGAGAAGAGAACGGGCGTCCCGTCCGCGCGAATGAGACGCAGCGCGTCCCAGGCGCCGCTGGACGCGAGGAACGCGTCGGTCATCCTGGTAACATCCTCGTTCGTGTCCGAATGCCCGCTCAGCACGTCGGCGAACGGGATGGCGCGGGCGACGATGCCCATGCTGTGCTGGCGCTCGTACAAAAACCGATCGATGTCCTCGAGCGTTTCCAGCGCCAGGGCCTCCTGCGCCTGGCCGATGGACTTCTCAAGCACCTGACGCGTCGTGTTAAACGCCAAAAAGCTCACCGACAGCATGGTGATGCCCGTGATGAGCGCGAGATAGACCAGCAGCTTGGAGGAGAGGGAGGCGTTCATGTGGCGGATGGCTCCCGCGCGGCGACGCAGCCATGGATAATCGCGCCCGAGACGACGAACAGCGCGGCCGTATGCACCGCCATCCCGGAGCTGACCGACGGGATCTCGAAGAAGAGCTCGCGCGTGCCGGTCGCGTAACCGACAAGGGCGACGAAGCCGACGAGCGCGACCGCGGCCCCGATCCAACGGAGGGATACCCGCGTACCCGGCGGGCGGATCATGGCGATCTCACCCGCGATCGCGACCAACAAAAAGCCGAGCATGGTCGGGACCGACGGGACGCCGGGCGCCACGCTTCCGACCGCGCCGGCAGGCTCGCGGACGAAGGCATGTTCGATCCCGGTCCGAATGTCCAGATACTGGTCCGCGAACAGGACGATGATCACGATCAGCAACAGCAGGTTGCTCGTCGGGAGCACGAACTGCATGAGGGCGCTGTCATCGTCGCAACGGGAGGCGAGCGCGAACAAAATCAGACCCGTGAAAAAGAAACACATGGCCGTCACGAATTTCATCGTCACGAGACCGGGCAGCACGCTCGTCAGCGCGGGGACGTCGAACGCCCACCCCGCCATCACGACCGCGCCGGACAGACTCACGGCAAGAGAAAGGATCTTGGCTCGGTCTTGTTTTGTCATATCCTCCTTGACGCCCCCATCGTACCACGCGAAATCCGCGCCCACAACGCGTCAACGGATGAACATGGCGTCGCCGAACGAGAAGAAACGATATCCCATCCGGACGGCTTCCTCGTAGGCGCGCAGGACGCTCTCGCGGCCGGCAAACGCGGAAACGAGCACGAGGAGCGTGGACTTCGGCAGATGGAAGTTCGTGATGAGCCCGTCGATGATCCGAAACTCGAATCCCGGGGTGATAAAGAGGTTGACGTCGCCAAGCTTCCCCTCCTCAATCCCGCCACCCTCGAGCGCCCGCACCGTCGTCGTACCCACCGCGATCACTCGGCGCCCTTCCCGCTTTGCCGCGGCGATACGACCCGCGGTCCCCGCGCCAATCATGACAAACTCCGCATGCATCTCATGTTCCTCGAGCGTCTCCGTCTTCACCGGACGGAACGTCCCGATGCCGACGTGCAGCGTGACGAACTCGAACTGAACGCCTTTCGCCTTCAGCGCCTCGATCAGCTCCGGCGTGAAATGAAACCCCGCGGTCGGCGCCGCGACCGACCCGACGGTCTTCGCGTACACGGTCTGGTAGTCCTCGAGCCGCTCCGGCGCCTTCTCCACGTACGGCGGGACCGGGATCTCGCCGTGCGCGTCCGTGAACGCGATCACCTCCTCGACGCCGACGTCGAACGCGAGCGTCGCGGTCCCGTCCGCGCGCTTCTCTACGACCGTCGCGATGAACGGGACCGAGGTCCCTGGGAACTCAATCGCGTCGCCCACCTTCACCTTGCGCCCCGGCCGGAGCAGCGCCGACCACCGCGTCCCCTCCCCGCGCAACAAAAACACCTCAACTTTGACTTTTGACTTTTGACTTTTGACTTCTCCCTCCAGCCGCGCCCTGAACACCTTCGTGTCGTTCATCACGAGCACGTCCCCCGCGCGCAGCTCGTCCGCGATCTCGAAGAACGTCTTGTGCGTTCGGTCTCCGGTTTTTCGATCGAGCACAAGCAACCGCGACCGGTCGCGCGGCCGCACCGGCTCCTGGGCGATCTGCTCCGGGGGAAGGTGATAATTGAACAGCTCTATGGAAGTCCCCATAATTTCGCGAACCCATCCAACACCGGGTATTGGATGGGTTAGCCAAGTTTTATGCGTAATGCCCGTGCCGCAATCGCGTTGTACAATGCAACCAACCATAACCCACTTTTCTATGACCATCAAGCAATCCACGGCCCTCGTGGCCGTCATGGGCGCCATCACGCTGGCCGGCGCCGGCTGTCTCTCCCGCCCGGCCGCGACCCCGGCCCGGCCGACCACGACGATCCAGGTAGAACCCCAGGCCGACGAGCCCGACGCGGCTCCGGTTTCGGACACCGACCTGTCCGATTGGGTCCGCTACGACAAGGACATGGCCGGACAGATCGGCATGAGCTTCCTCTACCCGCCGGAACTCACCCCCGTGAAATGGGACACCGAGGCGTGGGGCGAGGACGCGGTCGGCGTGGACTTCGGCGGCTTCGGCATCGCGCGCATCCCGAACCCGGAGCGACTGACCGCGTCCGGGTGGCTCGTCCGCGCCTACCCCGACTTCTCCTTTGACCGTTTCCCCGTCGACCGTGAGCATGCATTCGCTCCCGCGGTGACGGACGGCGCCTGCGAGGCCGTGGAAGTCATGGACGACTTCGACGAGGGCGACGGGCTCTCGGGCATCGGGGGCACCGTGTTCGTGAACGTCGGCGACGCGTCGCTGTACGCCTTCTCGCTCGGGCAGGATTGGAACCAGGAGCTCGGCGACCGCACGGAAGTCATTCGGACGGCCATGGAGACCGTCGAGTGGTTCGCCGAGCGGACGGGCTGTCCTCCGTCGGTCACGGTCCGCGACGACCGAACCGGCGTCTCGTTCGCCGTCCCGTCCGCCCTCGCGCCGGTCCTCACCGAGGACGAGTACGGATGGGGAACGGAAGAGGACGAGGACACGAGCCCGTTCACCTGCCTCGCGCAGCGCATGTATTTCTCCGAGTCGGACGACGCGTCGACGATCTTTCTCGCGATCAAGGACACGTGGGAGTGCGAGACGCTCGGCCGCGGCGGATACTGGGGCGACCAGGCCCGGCAGTTCGTGACCGAGGAGGCCGTCGCCGCCTGGTGCGACGGCAAGGATTCCTGCGAGACGTTCGCCAACCCGAACGGCGTGACGGTCTGGCACGCCTCCTCGGAGCGCGTCGAGGACTGGGGCGACACGCTCGAGGGCATCCACGAGTACGCGGTCTTCAACCCGAACCGTTCCATCCACGGCATCCTTTTCTCAAACCAAGGATTCGTGCGCGACGGCCTCGGTCCGATGACCGACGAGCTCGCCGCCATCGTCGATTCCCTCGCGTTCGTCGACTAACGCCCGTAGAACCCCGGCCTTCGCGCCGGGGTTTACAATTGGCCGCGCGCGTGCTACCGTCCGTCCCTCCACCCAGGGAGATTCAAGATGCACCTTTGGCAGAAGGACCCGGTCGGGTTCAACGTCGCGGTTCGGACGATCATGAGGGAGGCCATGATGCTCGTCCGGTCCGGACGCCGTTCCTTCGACGCGAAGATCAAGCCCAACGAGGACCACCGGTACGACGTGGTGACGAACGTGGACCACGAGGTCCAGGCGTTCCTTCGCACGCGGCTCGCCCTGCTGACCCCGGGCGTCGGGATCATCGGCGAGGAGGGGCTGTGCGTCCCTCCCTCGGAGCCCGGCGGACCGTACTGGACCGTCGACCCGGTCGACGGAACGATCGTCTTCAGCCGCAAGGCGGGCCACGGGTTCGCCGTGATGCTCGCGCTCGTCGAGAACGGCAAGGTCATCGCCGCGTTCATCGGCGACGTCATGGCGCAGGTCCTGTACTGGTTCGCGCCGGGAACGGACCCCGTGTGCGAGGACCTCGTCCTCGGCACGAGCCACGCGCTCGCCGGCCCGTGGCCCGAGGCGAACGCGGCCGCGCTGCTGTTCGGCTCCGACCCGACGAACTACCACGCGACGCTTCGCTTCCTGTGCGACCCGTCGCAGGCGTTCAACGGGTTCGACATCGACCGCGGCTCGATCGGGCTGCGCGCGGCGCGCCTCTGGAACGGCGAGGCCGCGGGGCTCGTGATCCGGACGAACCGCAAGTGGACCCCGTGGGACGACGCCCCGGTGATCGGTTTCTGCCGCAAGCTCGGGTTCCGCTACCTCAAGTTCGAGCCCATCTACCTCGAGCCGTTCGAGCCCGCGCTCGTCACCGAGCCGACGCTCTGCCCCCACCACGTGCTCATCGTCCACGAGAGCCAGCTGGAGCATCTCCGGCCCTGGCTCGACTCGCGGACCGGGAGGAACTGATGTACTGCCTCGGAGTCTCCGGCCTCCCGCTCTCGGGCGAGATGGCCGACATGATCTACGACGCCGCGATCACGCTCGCGCGCACGAGGGACGCGCGGATGCGCGTCCGCTGCGCCAACGCCGAGGGCGAGGTCACGACCGAGTTCAAGGACGTGGCGTTCGTCGGCTTTTCCGGCGTCCAGTTCCAGGCCACGCTCGACACCGAGCTCGGCACCACCAAGGCCACCTTCCTCGTCCACGCCGCCCACCTGGCGAAGCGGCCGAAGGGAGCGTGGATGATGCTCACCGAGGCCGGCTGGACCCCGCTCCGGGAAGAGTACGACAACTGATCCCCCACGGGATCTTTTTTGATCCAAAGAAAAAAGACCGAGCGTGTCGGTCAGTCGGCCCACGTCGTCCCGACGTCCTTCCCGACGTCGAAGCGGTGGTCGTACGGGTTGTCGTCCGAGAGGTTCCCGTCGTTGAGCGCGTACAGGTCCTTCCCGAGGCACCACACCATGCCTCCGGTGAACCCGACGATGCGCCGGTACTCGCCGTCGCCGCGCCGGATGACGTCGCCCTCCGCGCGCAACCCGGCCTTGCTCCAGCCGAGAAACCCGTTCTCCCCGCACGCGCCGGCCAGGGAGTCCTTCGCCTCGCCGTCCTCGATCAGGCGGTGCGGGTAGAATTCCCGCTGGATCACCTCCCGCCGCGCGGACGCGTCGCCCTCGGACTGTCTCCACACCGAGATGCGGGACGCCTCCGCGTCGGGCGCCTTCTCGACGCACCACACGCGGAGCCGCGTGGCGAACCGCTCGTCGCGGTGCCAGGCGATGGCGTGGCCGTCCCAGTGCGGGGACGCGTCGCACGCGTCGTGCGGCCGGTCGATCGCGAACAGGCTCACCGGCTCGTTCTCGGTCGTCGCTTCCGCGGCCAGGACGAGGGACGGACCGACCGCCTGCTGCCTTGGCTCCAACTGGCTCTCCACCCAGGTCTCCAGGGCAGCAAACATTACGCCACCGACCAACCAACCCGCCAAAAACGCATACCCGCATGAACGTTCCATGTTTCCTCCGTCCCCGAATCCAACCAAAAAACCGGCATTTCGTCAACCCGTTGACGTTTTCCGGGCCCTTTGGTATATTTGCGCCGTTATGAAGAAAGCCATCCACCCGGAATATTTCGAAACGGCCAAGATCGCCTGCGCCTGCGGTGCCACCTATACGGTCGGCTCCACGGTCGCGGAAATTTCGGTCGAGCTTTGCGCCGCCTGCCACCCGTTCTACACGGGCAAGCAGAAGATCATCGACACGGCCCGCCGCGTCGAGAAGTTCGGCGAGAAGCTGACCAAGAAGGTCGCCGGCGCGAAGGTCGCGAAGCAGGCCAAGCAGGCCGCCCGCACCGCCAAGAAGAAGGTCGCCCCCAAAAAGGTTTCCTAGATCATCCGGCACATGAACCTGCTCGACGAGCTCACGAAGGTCCAAGCGCGTCAGAAAGAGCTCGAGTCACGCCTCAGTGACCCGAGCGTTCTTTCTAATCCGGCGAAGCTGCGCGAGGTGAACACGGAGTTCGGAGACGTCAGCGGGACGGCCGCGATCGGCGAGCGGTACGCGAAGGCACTGTCCGACCTGAAGGGCGCGGAGACCACGCTCGCGTCGGAAACCGACCCGGACATGCGCCAGATGGCGACCGACGAGATCGCGCTCGTGAAGTCCCGCCTCCCCAAGCTCGAGGAGGAGTTCACGCTCGCGCTCGTCCCGCCGGACCCGCTCGACAAGAAGAACTCCATCGTCGAGATCCGCGCGGGCGCGGGCGGCGACGAGTCCGCGCTGTTCGCGTCGGAGCTCTTCCGCATGTACACGCGCTACGCCGACCGCCAGGGATGGAAGCTGAACCTCATCTCCTCGAACCGCAACGACCTCGGCGGGTTCAAGGAAATCATCTTCTCGATCGAGGGCAAGAGCGTGTACAGCAGGCTGAAGTACGAGTCCGGCGTCCACCGGGTGCAGCGCGTCCCGGAAACCGAGAAGGCCGGCCGCGTGCACACGTCCACCGTGACGGTCGCGATCATGCCGGAGGCCGAGGAAATCGACGTGCGCATCGACCCGAAGGACATCCGTATCGACACGATGACCTCGGGCGGCGCGGGCGGGCAGAGCGTCAACACCACGTACTCCGCGGTGCGCATCACGCACATTCCCACCGGCGTGGTGGTGCAGTGCCAGGACGAGCGCAGCCAGACGCAAAACAAGGAACGCGCCATGTCCGTGCTTCGCGCCCGCCTGTTCGCGTTCGAGCAGGAGAAGGTCCGCAAGGCGCGCGAGGAATCGGTGCGCGGCCAGATCGGCAGCGGCGACCGCTCGGAAAAGATCCGCACCTACAACTTCCCGCAGGACCGCATCACCGACCACCGCATCGGCCAGAATTTCCACAACCTCCCGGCCATCATGGAGGGCGACCTCGACGAGATCATCGCCGCGCTCAAGACCGCCGAGCTCAACAACGCCTTCGTGACCGACGAATCCGACGAGTAACTATGCAAGCAGTCATCCTGGCCGCCGGGCGCGGCCTTCGGCTCCGACCCCATACCGAGACGACGCCGAAGGCACTCGTGGACATCTGCGGCGCCCCGCTCATCGCCCGCATCCTGTCTTCCCTTCCGGACCCTGTGACGGAAATCTTCATTGTCGTCGGCCACCTGAAGGAGCAGGTCATGGACACGGTGGGAGGGACGTTCGGCGGCAAGACCGTGCACTACGTCGCGCAGGATCCGCTCGACGGGACCGGCAGCGCGCTCCATCTGCTGAAGGACCGCCTGAACGGGACGTTCCTCGTGGTGAACGGCGACGACCTCTACGACAAGGGAGACCTGGAGCGGCTCGTGGCCCACGATCTCGGCATCCTCGTGCTTCCGACGCCCGACGCGGTCGAGTCGTCCGCCCTGCGCGACGCGGACGGACGGTTCATGGGGCTTGAGATGGACGCGCCCGCGGAGGAGACGAAGCTGCGCGTCTGCGGCGCCTACGTGCTCGACGAGCGGTTCTTCCGCTATCCCCTCGTGACCGTGGAAGTCCACGGCAAGACCGAGTACAGTTTGCCGCACACGCTCGTGGAAATGTCGCGGGACCACGCGATCAAAACAGAGGACGCGACGCGCTGGATGCCGGTCGGAACGCCCGACGAGCTCAACCGCGCGCGGTCCATCTGTGGATAACTTGAAAATTTCGCTGAAATGAACCTCTTGACCAGGGGTTCTTTCTTCGTTATAGTGAATTAACCGCAACGGAAGAAGCCGCAAGGCAGAACCCGCCGCGGAGACGGCAAGAAGCGAAAGCTGAACGCCGTCGGGCCGATGATCGATCTCGATCCGTTACCCGAGACGCACGCGTCTCGACATACGGTCGGCCTCGATTGCCGGTACGTCCTATGCCTTCGGGCATACCCAACGGAACTCCCGCTTGGAAAGCGCCGCGCCCGAGATCACTTCAACGGCAGGAGACAACGTCGTTCGAGACCGCAGCACGCTGCCGAGTTCGCTCGGGAGAAGCTCTGATCGTCCGCTCCGGCGGACCGCTCGAACCTCTGGACTTCGGTCCGGTCACCTGAATGCGGAACGCAACCTCGCGCTGAGGAACCACGCACTGTCACAGGTGCCCCGTTCATCCCAAGGGGTGGCAGCAACGCGAACGCGGAGACAAACGTAGGCTTCCCTCGGGACGCCAACCAACCTCTCCTGCCGACGCCTCACCGCCACGGACACCCTTTCCTGCACTGTTGACCTCGCGTCCAGTGCTTTTTTCTTACTGTGGTAGAATCAGGCCGCGAGGCAAAAGGCCGCGAGGCCGCGAGGAAATCCCTCTCGGCCCAACGCCTAAATGCCTAACGCCTATCGTTATGCTCGTCATGGAAGCGCTGCAGTGGGCGAACGACGCCCTGAAGCGACACGCGGACAACCTGCCTGCCGGCAGGCAGGCAACCGACGAAGGCGGACGCCTGGACTCCCCGATGCTCGACGCGGAGGTTTTGCTTGCGGCGGTCCTCGGCGCGAACAAGTCCTGGCTGTTCACGCACCTCGACCACCGTCTTTCCGCCGAGCAGGAGGAACGGTTCCACGAGTTCGTCAAGCGTCGCACCTCCCACGAGCCCGTGGCATACATCGTCGGGTCGCGGGAGTTTTACAAGCGACGGTTCCAGGTCAACCGCTTCGTGCTGATCCCGCGCCCGGCCACCGAGGTGCTGGTCGAGCACGCGCTCGCGGCGGCCGAGGGGCCGGAGCGCGACCACACGGTGTTCGCGGACGTCGGCACCGGTTCCGGGGCCATCGCGGTGACGCTCGCGGCCGAGTCGCAACTCCCCGTGTTCGCGACCGACACGAGCAAGCAGGCGCTCGCGGCCGCGAAGGCGAACGCGACGGCGCACCACGTCGAGGAGCTCGTCGACTTCAAGCACGGCGACCTCATCGAGCCGATCGTCCGCGTGTTCAAGTCCGTCGCGGAGACCCATCCCGCCACGTTCAAGCACCTGGTGCTGTGCGCCAACCTCCCGTACCTCACCGACCGCCAGGTAGACACGGGCCAGCGCGAGGTGCGCGACTTCGAGCCGCGCGAGGCCCTGGTCGCGGGCCGCGACGGGCTCGACGCGTACTGGAACCTGTTCCGCCAGATCAAGCGACACCGCGGCACCCTTCCGCCGCGCGTGACCACGCTCATCGAGATCGACCCGTCGCAGCGCCAGCCCATCCTCGACCTCATCCGCCACGACTTCCCCGACGCCCGCCCGCGCATCTTCAACGACCTCGAGGGCTTCGCGCGCGTGGTGGTGACGGAACTCTAGACCTCCCCTACTCCCTCCTTGGCAGGAGGGGAAACACTTTTTGATGTCCAACCCCGCGCCGCCCTCCGGAGGCGACCCAGCCAGGCCGCCCGGAAACGTCGTCCCTGCCAACGGCAGGGTGCGAGGATTGTCTGAGCGAAGCCCACGCTGGTCGTCAGTTCGGGGCGAACGAGTTCCGCAGCAAGACGTTTCCGGGTGGTCTGGCGTAGGAGCCGCAGGCGGGCGGCAGATTTCTTTGCATACTTTCTTGATCTTTCAAGAAAGTATGGCGGGGCGTGGGGCGCAGCGCCCACGGGACAAACCAAAACGGGGCCGAAGCCCCGTTCATTTTTTACTCAACCGTCACATCACCCTCGTCCTCGACGACCTCAACCCACGTATTCCCCGCATTCATCGCGATCAAGTTTCCCTCCGCGTCATAGAACGCCAGGCGTTCGCTCACCGAGGGCTTCTTCCAGGTCGCCTCGACGGCCTTCCCGTCCTGGAGCACCCATGCCGCTCCCTCCCCGGTGGTACGGATCTCGCGGCGACCGACGTAATCGACCACCTCCATGTCCGTCACGACCACCGCGACGTTATCCGCCGCGAGGTGAACCCCGTCGGCCGTGAACGTCTCCTCGCCGCCCTGCGACCGCAGGTACTCGCCGGTCGCGGCGTCAAACGTCCAATCGACGGTGTACAACGCGGAGTTGAACCGGACGGTCATGGAATTCCCAGCCACTTTAGTGGCGTCCTCGCTCGACGGGACTAAAGTCCCTGGGAATTCGCGGCTCTTGAACGTCCACGTCCCATACAGCACCTCCGGCGCACGGCCACGTTCTTCCCCTTTCTCTACCGCCGCCGCGAGCAATTCCGTCGACGTGTACGCGTTGTGCGGCGCGAACCGGTCGCTCGCGCGCCAGAAGGAAACGCCATTGTAGAACTCGTTCAGGTCGAACGTCCCGGTGGACGCGATGAGGTCGAGCGCGGCGTTGGACCCGCCGACGTGCGCGTACAGGGCGTCGAACTCGTTCGCCCAGTCAACGAAATACGGGCGCGCGGAACGGACCGGGCCGATCTTCTCGACCTCGGCGTCCGCGGAGAAGAACGCCTCGAGCCGCGGGATGGCTGCCTCCACCGGCGCCTCGATGACCAGGAACGCCTCGTCCACGCCGGACGCGGGCCACGCGTCGACCGAGTTGTCGATCATCACCGCGTACACGCCCGGCGGCGCGATCTCCTCGGCGGACGGCTCGCCGCTCAGCGGATGCCGGAACGGAAGGTCGGCGGCCGAAACCGGCGGCGTCTCCGCCACGACCTGCTCGCCGCGCGACGCGATCCACGCGCTCACCCCCCAAAAACCAAACGCAAGCGCCAGAATGATGGCGCCTGCGGTGAGGTGTTTCCTCGTCAGTTTACTTCGCGGCTGGCTCGGCATTTTCGGTCTCGTCTTCCTTCTTTTCCTTCTCGACCTTCTCGACCGCGTTGACGTCGATCTCAACCGCCTTGTTCAGCTCGGCGATCTCTTCCTCCGAGCGCGGCGCGGCCACGAGGGCAACCGTCGCTTCCGCGTCCTCGAGAATCTCGACGCCAGACGGCACCGGGAGATCCTTCACGAGAATCTGGTCCTCGAACGTGGCAAGCTTCGAGATATCCACGTCGATGTGCGACACGAGGTCCTTCGGGAGCGCGCGCACGCGGATTTCGTCGACCGGGCGCACCAGCGTGCCGCCGAGCCCCTTCACCGCCGGCGACTCGCCGACGAACGAGAGCTTCACCTCGGCCTCGATCTTCTTGTTCATGTCCACCGCGCGGAAGTCCGCGTGCGTGAACTCGTCGCGAAGCGGGTCGGTCTGCGCGTCCTGAATGAGGACGTGCAGCGCCTTGCCGCCGTCGACGGTCAGCTCCACGAGCGTGGATTCGCCGGCGGTCTTGAGCGCCTTTGCGAACTCGTTGTGGACAACCTCGATGTTGAGCGGCTCTGTCCCGACGCCGTAAACCACGGCCGGGATGACGCCAACGTTTCGCAGCTGATAGGTCTTACGACCCATGATCGTGCGCGTTTTTGCCTGAAGCGTAAGGGTTTCCATACAAACAATGCCAGCGTTTAACGCCCGCATTGTGCTTGATTGACCAAAATATGTCAAGCGGACCGCCCGGATTTGACCCTGGCCTTGGCACGGGAGCGTCGCTTCGGCAAGGAAACGCGCAAAACTTCGGCCAACGGAGCGTTAAAACCCTCGTGGGCCTCAATGACGTCGTCCGTGCTGACCCGCCGTTCCCGATGAAACCGGAGCACGTCCTCGTGGCTCAGGTCCGTGATGAGGCCCACCGTGCTCCCGCCCGCGTCGTTCTCGACCACCAGGGCGAGCGTCGCGGACCCGCACTTGCGGCAGGTCGCGTGGATGAGCCGGGTATCCTCGCGCTCCGAAAGAACGCGCGCCTGCGCGGGGGCATACCGGGTGTCGCACAGCGGGCACGAGGAGACGAGGCGGAGGGAATCGCCGCCGGGAGGCGTGGTCTTCATATGGTTCAACTCTATCACAGGCGAGAACGCATCGCCACACTCTCGACAATCCCCAGCATCACCAGCGTGAACAGGAGCGACGAGCCGCCGTAGCTCACGAGCGGGAGGGCCACGCCGGTGACCGGGAGCATGCCGAGGTTCATCCCGACGTTGATGAAAAACTGCACGAACAGGACGCCGCCGATCCCGATGAGCAGGAAGCCCGTGAAGTCGTCGCGCGTCCCGGCGGCCAGGTGCCAGACGCGGTAGAACACCACGGCGAACGCGCCGAGCATGAGCAGCACGCCCACGAACCCGAGCTCCTCCGCGATCACCGCGAAGATAAAGTCGGTCTGCGACTCCGGCAGAAACTTCAGCTGGCTCTGCGAGCCGAACCCGAGGCCGCTCCCGAACCACCCGCCCGCGCCCACGGCGATGATGGCCTGGGTCACGTTGTATCCCTGCCCGAGCGGGTCCGCCGCGGGATTCGCGAAGGTGAGGATACGGTCCTTCTGGTACGGCGCGAGCAGGAAATTCCAAGAGACGAGGGCGACGAGGGCGAACAGGGCGACGAGGGCGAACAGGTGACGGCGTTTCATTCCCGCGAACAGCACGAGGATCCCCCACATGCCGAGGAGCAGCACCGCCGACCCGAGGTCCGGCTGCAGCAGCACCAGCCCGACCGGCAACGCCGTCATCGCGCCGCTCTCGAGCAGTTCCTTCCACCCGAAGTCCACGCGCGCGCGGCGGCTGAAGTACGCGGCCAGCGCGACGGCGAGCGCGACCTTCATGAGCTCGACCGGCTGGAAGCTCACGGGACCCACCGCGTACCAGCCCGTGGTCCCGCGGATCGTCGACCCGAAGATGAGCACGCCCGCGAGCATCAGCACGCCGACCACGTAGGAGATGAGCGCGTAGTTGCGCAGGAGGTGGAAGTTGGAACCCGCGACCACGAAAAAGACGATCCAGCCCACCGTGGCCGCGATCGCCTGCTTCTGGATGTTCAAAAAGTCGGAGTCCCCGTAGGAAAGCTCCACCGAATAGATGGCGGCCAACCCCAAGATGACGAGGGTGAACGCCCCGGAGATGAGGAACCAGTCCGCGCGTTGCAGCTGCTGGAAGAAGCGAATCATGGGAAATTACCGGCGGCCGCGCAGCTGAATCCGCGTGCGCGTGTCCTCGGTGGTCTCCCCTTCTAGCGGTTTGTAGGACGAGATGTCAAACGGGTTGACCGAGACGGAGACCTCCACCTTGTTCACGCTTGGGATGGTCCCGAACCAGTTGATGACCACCTCCTGCTCCTCCCCGGCGTCGAGCTCGGAGAGCGTGGTTCCCGTGACGCCGACCACCGACGACCCCCGCAGGAGCGTCGCGGTGAACGCCGGCTCGTAGTAGCTGTAGGCGGAATCGTTCTTCACTGCGAACGTCACGCGCCCGAGCGTTTCCCCGTCGAGGTCCACCCGCTCGAACGCCGCGTTCTCCACGACGAAGTTCAGCCGGTCCGTCATCCACCGCTCAAGGTCGCCGGTCACGTGATGGTCCACCCGGTGCCACACCACGTCGGAAATCACGAGCGACGCGGATCGCGGCGTGGCCGACGCCTCCACCGCGTACGCGACGACCGGCTTCTCCTCGCCGGGCAGGACGAATCCCGAGGCCGGTTCCGTGTCGCCGGCGCTCGAGGTGAACGCGTACGTGAATTCCGCCCACCAGTCGTCGTTCGGGTTCGCGATCGTCGCGTACAGGTCGTACTTCCCTTCCGACGACGCGACGACGGTGGTGCCGCCGAGGTCGAGGTCCTCGGCCGCGGTCGCGACCGAATACGCGCGCAGGTCGCTCTGCCCGTAGGCGACGATCTCGAGCACGGATCGCTGCTCGTCGGCATAGCTCACCGCGTACGCGTCGACGAACGCCCATCCCGCGACGAGCAGGAAAATCCCGTCCACGCACGCGAACAAAATCAGCCCGAGCCGCTTGAGCCCGTCGCGATGCTCGATCCACCAGCTCGAAAGCCGGTATTGCTTCTGATATTCCTTCCCGGCCTCGAGAAGCACTCCCCCGTTTGGCATAGTGTCGACATTATACCGCGATCTCCCCTCCTTCCCAAGGAGGGGTTAAGGGTGGTTGAGTTCCGCGATTGACATTCCGAGAAAACCAGCATACTCTCACGTCTCCGCGCCATCCCGGCTCGGAGAACGACGCAACCGCCGCCGACGGGGTAGAACCTGGAAGCGGCTCCGGTAGAACGGAGCGACAGATGCAACGACAGCTCTTCGACAAGCCCCTCTCCGAGCTGCGCGAGGCCTTCGTCCGCGCGCGCTTCGCCGAGCCCGCGATGTTCGGCCGTGCCGACATCGAGACCCCGCGGCAGGATCCGCGCGAGCTCGCCGTGTGGAGCACGGTCATGCCGCGCGTCGGCGCGTACCTGGAACACGCCTGGGACGACGACCGGGCGCGACGGATGGCGCGCGCCCGCGTTCTCCGCCAAAACGCGACGGCGTACGCCGTCAGCTTCCCGGACTGGTATGCGCCCGGGCGCGTGATGTCCCTGCTGGAAACGCTGCGTTCCGGCGGGGGCCGCGTCTACTTCACCGGCGGTGAGGAGTCCGGCGGGGTGGTCGTCGCCCTCCGCCATGCCCTCTACGTCCTGGACCTCCCGAAGCCCGGCGGTAAGCACGCGGTCGACTGCACGCTCCGTCCCGCGGCCATGCGGGACGTCGCGAAGGTCCTCATCGAGGAGATCCGCGAGGGACTCCCGAAAAAGGACGAGGCAGCCCGCTTTCTCTCCGAGCAGATCGAGGTCGCCATCAGGTGCGCGCGGCAGGAAGCCGAGCGCGACTTCGACGAGGCCGTCGCGGTCGGCGCGGACGGGACGAAGATCGTGAAGGCGAGCTGGGTCGTCGTCGGGGCGGCGGAAGGCCGCACCAAGAACCGCGCGACCCTGTATGCCCCCGAGGCGTTCCGCGTCCGCAAGGTGCTGCTCCCCAGGCACGGTCACGAGCGGTTCAACTACGGCACCGCGGACCCGCGGTCGAAGGTGAGCTCCGACGAGCTGGACGGCTTCGTCAAGGCCGTCTCCGCGCGCAACAACGTGTTCGGCGGTCGCGGCATGCTCGACCTGCGCGACACGCCCCATGGCGACATCCTCTTCATCGACGAGGCCCTCTGCCCCTCCCCGCTCCCCGAGGGCGGGCGCGTGATCCGGGCCTGAGCGGCCCACGGCCCCGACCTGTTCGGGGTTCTTTTATTTTCCCTAGGCAGATGCTATCCTGATGGCATTCCGAAACTCTTTTATGGCTGACAAAAAACCAAAGGCGAAGGAAGACGAATATGGCGCCGGGCAGATCCAGGTGCTCGAGGGGCTCGATCCGGTGCGCAAGCGCCCGGGGATGTACATCGGCTCGACCGGCCCGGCCGGGTTGCACCATCTCGTTTGGGAGGTGGTGGACAACAGCGTGGACGAGGCCATGGCCGGATACGGAAACGAGATCATCACCACGCTCAACGACGACGGCACCGTGTCCGTGGAGGACCACGGGCGCGGCATCCCGGTGGACCCCCACCCGCAGTTCAAGGTGTCCGCGCTCGAGCTCGTGCTCACCAAGCTGCACGCGGGCGGCAAGTTCGGCGGCGGCGGCTACAAGGTGTCCGGCGGCCTGCACGGCGTCGGCGTCTCGGTCGTGAACGCGCTCTCGAGCTACGTGCGCGCCGAGGTGAAGCGCGACGGGAAGCTGTGGGCGCAGGAGTACAAGTTCGGCAAGCCGCAGGCCAAGGTGAAGCAGGTCGGGACCGCGCGCGGCACCGGCACCACCATCACGTTCAAGCCGGACGAGACCATCTTCGAGACCGTCGAGTTCGACCTCGACACCATCCTCGACCACCTCCGCCAGCACGCGTACCTCACCAAGGGCGTGAAGTTCGTGATCATCGACGCGCGCGTGAAGTCCGCGACGTTCGGCTACGCGTTCTACTTCGAGGGCGGCGTCGCGTCGTTCGTGCGCCATATCAACCACGGCAAGGCGCCCAAGCACGCGAACGTCTTTTACGTCTCCAAGCACGACGACGCGTCCGACATGGACGTCGAGGTGGCGCTCCAGTACACCGACGAGTACCACGAGTCCGTCTACTGCTTCGCGAACAACATCATCAACCCGGAGGGCGGCTCGCACCTCGTTGGCTTCCGCGCCGCGCTCACCCGCGAGCTCAACAACTACGCGCGCGGCAAGGGCTTTCTGAAGGAGAAGGACGCGAACCTCACCGGCGACGACGTGCGCGAGGGGCTCACCACGGTCATCAGCGTGAAGATCAAGGACCCGCAGTTCGAGGGACAGACCAAGGCCAAGCTCGGCAACCCGGAGGCGCGCACCGCGGTGGAG
>CAYRYG010000008.1:4778-29082 GCA_964428465.1 uncultured Gammaproteobacteria bacterium | reverse complement strand
GCTCACCATGTTCATCGTGGACTACCACGCGATCACGGTGCCGCAGAAGCCCGAGGACCTGCGCCGCAACGTCCTGTTCGCGGCCGCGACGTACCTGGCGTCCGGGATCGACCCGACGAAGACGGTGATGTTCCAGCAGTCGCGCGTCCCGGCGCACACCGAGCTCGCGTGGGTGCTGAGCTGCGTCGCGCGGATGGGCGAGCTGGAACGCATGACGCAGTACAAGGACAAGTCCGCCAAGGGCGAGAGCGGATCGGCCTCGGTCGGCCTGTTCACCTACCCCATCCTGATGGCCGCGGACATCCTGCTGTACGGCACGGAGATCGTCCCGGTCGGCGAGGACCAGAAGCAGCACGTGGAGCTCGCGCGCGACCTCGCGGAGCGGTTCAACAAGCAGTTCGGCGAGACGTTCGTGATCCCGGAGCCGAGGATCCGCGCCGAGGGCGCGCGCATCATGGGGCTCGACGACGCCACCAAGAAGATGTCGAAGTCCGCGACGAGCGCGAAGAGCTACATCTCGCTCACGGACGAGCCGGACGTCATCCGTAAGAAGATCATGTCCGCGGTGACGGACTCGGGGACAGAAATCCGCACGGACCGTAACCGCCCGGCCATCACAAATTTGCTAACGATCTTCTCGGTGGTAACCGGCCGCCCGATCGAGGCGATCGAGCTCGCGTACGTCGGCAAGGGGTACGGCGAGTTCAAGAAGGACCTCGCGGAGGCCGTGGTGGAATACCTCGCGCCGACGCAGGCGAAGATTTCCATCTTCCTGAACGACAAGGCCGAGCTCAAGCGCATCCTCGACGACGGCGCCGAGCGCGCGAACAAGGCCGCGGACTTCAAGATCCGCCAGGTCCGCCAGCGGATCGGCGTGAACGTATGACCGAGACGGAACGTCCCTCCTGCGACGCCTGCGGCTGGCCACTCGGCCAGCACGCGCCGAACTGTCCGACGCGCCGCGAGCTCGTGCCAGAGCTGCGCGACCTCGTGTGGACCGAAAACGGCCTGGCGGTCGAGGACGGGCGTTTTTTCGTGTACGACGCGGACCCGTCCGTTCCAGCCGACCTGCTGCGTCCCATCCTCGCGCGCGGCGAAGGCGACGGAACGCGAATTGCCCTCAAGGAAATTCCCACCATGGGGAAGGCCGCGTTCATGGAACGGACGCTCGAGGCCGACGGCGTAACGTACCGCTTCGTGCAATGGAAGGGCGTGGGCGCGAACCGGGCGAACGACCGCATGAACGACGCGGCGCGGGACCAGGGCGGCAGTCTCTCCTATCCGCTCGGCGAGCGCGGCGCGGCGCCGTTGTTTTACATGGACGTGTTTGGAAAAAAGATCCTGCGGTTCAAGGGCGGGGCCTTTTACGAGGACCTGCTCCACGAGGCCAAAAAGTCCGAGGAATTTGCCGCGTACGGGCTGCGCATGCCGAAGATCCTCGGGACGATCAAGTTCTCGCGCGAGTTCTGCCGGGAAAACGGGCTCCCCCTCCCCGACGACGACCGGGCCGACAACGCGGACGGGGAGACGATGCGCGCGTTCCTTGAGTCGCACCGGTCCGAGATCGATCCGGAGCTTTTCGAGAAGCTCGCGTCCGCGCAGGAGCTGACCGCGGGATACGCTTCGGCCGTCCTCGGCGAAAACGTCCGTGCGTTCCGCAACGTCTGGCGGGTGGACGACCTCGAGCGCGTGATGGCCGAGCCGGCGTCGGACGCGCGCACGCATAAGCTCGCGGCCATCGTCGACGCGTCCGCGCGCATCCTGTCCGAGGAGGCCGAGCGCGACCTGTCGCGCGAGGAATTCCTGCGAGCGTTCGTCACGCGGCTCGGCGCGCAGGCCGCCATCCTCGTCGAGAACCGTCTGAACCAGGGCGCGCTGCTCAACATCAAGCAGGACGTGACGCTCGCCGCGGAGCTGTGCGACTTCGACAACGGATACCGCCTGGACGACGGCTATCTGCGGGACCCGGCCAACGTTCCGAAGTGGGTCACGGACGACGCGACGCGGGCGGAATGGCAGCGGGAACAGGAGGCCGGCGTCGACCGCCAGATCCTGCTCCTCGCAGCGCATATCAGGCCGCTCGCGGACGCCATCTCCGATCTCCGGAACCGGCCCGTCGACGGCACGAAAGTCACGGACCTGTATGTCGCCTCCCTGCTCGAACGCCTGCCGGACGAGGCACGCTCCGCGCTGCGAAACCGCGTCGCCGCCTCGCCGGATTTCGGAAGCGTCGAAGCGATCGCGGGAAGCGACCTCCTGACCAGGAAGAACCTGGAGGGCTGCCAGGAGTGGTTCGACCGGATCGTCGCGAGGATCAGCGAATCGAAATGAAAAGAACGACCCTGCGTGGGGTCGTTTTGCGTCGGCGGCTAGCGCCGGCGACGGTCGCCGCGGCGCGAGAAGGCCGCGTAGTGGGGACACTCGGACACGTTGCACCCGTGGCAGATGCCGGGCGCGAGACGGTCCATGGTGGCCGGGTCCTCGAGGAAGAGGAGCGCCAGCTGCCTGTTGTCGACCCCCATCCCGCGGATGCCCGCTTCCACGATGGTCGGACGGAACGCCTCGTGCTGCGCGCACTGGCGCGGCCCGATGATCTTGAGCCGGTTGTGCTTGAACTCGGCCGCGACGAAGTCGAGGAAGTTCGGGTCGCTTCCGGCGGGCTGCGCCCTGCGCCAGGTCGCGAACGCGATCCAGAGCGCCTCGCCGTCCGGAGTCAGCGCCGCGAATACGCGGAACTCGATCTCGGTCATGTCCGCGATGACCTGGGGGATGATCGCACGCAGGGCGAAGCAGTCCCCCTGCTTGCGCGCGACGAGCTCGGCGATCGGCGCGGTCGCGTAGTTGAACGCGGCGACGGGCGCGGTCGCGTCGGGGAGGCCCCACATGGTCGCGTTCAGGCGGTCGCCGTCGGGCTGGGCCTCGTACAGGACGCGGGCGCCCGGCGTCGGGACGAGGCCCGTGGCGGGCCCGGCGAACCCGGGCTTCCCGCTCAGGTCGACGATCTTGCGCGCCCTGGTGGCGTGGAAGAACACGTCGCGTCCCCCGTCCCGCGGCCGGATGAACCCGAAGCCGCGCTCGACGAAGAAATTCTTGACGGTCCCCTCTTGCATTCCGGGCATATGCCCTCCTCGGCCAAAGCCATTCTAGGGAGCGGGATCATACCCGATTTTTGGCATTTTGTCAATCCTCCCACGAAAAAAGCGACCCGGGACGGGGGTCGCTAGAGGGTGGCGCCGGCGGCGCGGCGGGCGCTGGAGCTCACGTTCATCCGCTTGGAGAACGGGCGGAACATGCGGCCGAAGCGCTGCACGGGCATCCGGATGTCGGACAGCTCGCGGTACACGCCGTCCTTGCACTCGCGGCCGTTCACGTGGAACATGGTGCCGAGCTGCTCGAGGCGGCGCATGGCGCGCAGCATCGCGGCGCGGCTGTTGCCGTAGTGCGCCGGGTCGAACAGCTTGAGCACCACGTCGGCGCCCACGAGCATGTGCACGCCCGGGAAGCGCTCGGCCTTCTGCACGAACAAGCCTTCCTCCCGGAGGAGCAGGACGGGCCACCGGAAGTCGAACTGCTCCGCGCGGCGGAACACGACCTCGTCGGGCACGCCGCCCTTGTCCGGGTGGCCGCAGGTGATCTGGAAGACGGGCTCCTTGCCCGTGGTCTCCCGGAGGATCCAGGCCATGTCGTCGTGCGCGTATGTCACGACGTCGAAGCTTCCCGGGAAGAGGAAGTGCGTGGCCGGATCGGGCACGCCGCCGACGCGGCCGTCGGGCCAGAGGATCTGGCCGAACGAGCCGGCCGGGTCCCAGGCGCGGATCCGCGTCGGGGTCGGGACGAGCGTCCCTTCCCCGCGGAGCTCGGCGCACGCGGCGATGCGCGCGACCGGGAGCGGAAGCTGGGCGAGACCCGCGGCCGCGAGGATCGCGTCGAGCGTGATGAGGTCCGCGAGCTCGCCCTGCATGGCGCGGTGTGCCTCGGCGTCGGTCGCGTGGTTCTCGGGCTTGTGGAGGTTCGCGCCCACGGTCACGATGCCGTGGCGCGTGCGGATCGCGACGATCACGCGGTCGTCGCCCCGGCGCTCGTGGCCGGTGGTCACCCCCGCGGTCATCCCAACGCCCATCACGTCGTTCTCGTTCAACCCGCGCAGCACGGCGAGCTTGCGGCCCTGGTAGTAGGCCGCGGTCGCCATGTGGCAGGCCGTCGGGAGCGTGACGAACTTCTCGGGGCGGAACCCGAGGATCCCCGCGGTCTCCTCCTGCGCGTAGCTGAAGCGGTCCGACAGGATGTTCGCGGACGCGCCGGGCGGCTGCCAGAGGAGCTTCCCGAGGTCGCCGCGCGCGCCGGTGGTGACGGCGTAGATGAGCCACGGCGTCGCGCGCAGCGCGCGCACGCGCCCCACCGCCTGGCGGCGGAGCAGCTCGTTCTCCCGAAGCTGACGCAGCTCGCGCCTGGTAAATCCGTGTGCCATCTTTGCTTCTCCGAAGGATCGTCAGACGGCCCGACACGGGCCGAATGAGCGCCGGAGAATACCACGCGGACCGACGATTGTCAATACAAAAAGGCCCCGCGTGAGCGAGGCCTTTTTGTGTCTTCGGAGATGTCTGTAAGCCGAATTTTGTCTGCCCCGCTTGCGCGGAGGAGATGGCAATCTCTCTTGTCCCCGGATTGCTCCGGGGCTCTAGCGAACTACCAAACTTGTTCTTGCACCAGGAAGGGTTTGCCACGCCGTCCCGTCACCGGGCGGCGAACGCCGTGGCCCTTGCGGACCTCGACGCACTTTTCACCTTTCACCCCGGCTTGCGCCGAGGCTAGTATTGTCTCTGTGGTACTTTCCCTGGGCTTCGAGTCCGGAACCCAAGCGTAGATTTCTCCAACGCCTCGACTCCCGATTCTTATACCCGGCCGCCGTTAGCGGCTTCCTCTTTCACCGCGCCTTGCGACGCGGAGGGTGTTCGGACTTTCCTCGCATTCCTTGCGGAACGCGTAGCCATCCGGCATTCCGAAGACCACGCGAATATACACGTTCCATTGAGAAAAGTCAAGGGGTTTGCTAAGCTAAGCTCATTATGAAGCGTTCCGAACTCGCCTTTACGCTTGCCCTCGTCCCGCTCGACTACCTGGCGCTCATCGCCGCGGGAATCGCCGCCTTTTACGCCCGCTTCCACCCGCTGTTCACCCAGTGGCGCCCGGTGGTGTTCGACCTCACCATCGAGCGGTACGCCGCGGTGCTGCTCCCGGTCGCGCTCGTGTGGATCGCGGTGTTCGCGCTCTCCGGCCTGTACGCCGCGAAGGCGCGCCGCATCGCCTCGGAGCTCACGCGCGTGTTCCTCGCCTCAAGCACGTCCATGGCCGCGGTGTTCGCGATCCTGTTCTTCTCGCGCGTGCTGTTCGAGTCGCGCTTCATCGCCGTGGCGTCGTGGGTGCTCGCCATCGCCTTCGTGTCGCTCGCGCGCCTCGCCATCCGCATGCTGCAGCGCACCCTGCTCTCCTGGGGGATCGGGACGCGCCGCGTGGTCGTGATCGGCGAGCACAAGACCTCCCGCGCGCTGCTCGACTTCTTCGCCGCGCACCCGCGCCTCGGCTTCCGCGTCGCGGGCCGCTTCGACCGCTTCGACGCCGACGCCGCCGCGCGCATCCTCGCGCTCCACGGGAAGGACGGCGTGGACGAGATCATGCTCGCGGACCCGGAGGCGAGCCGCGACGAGACGCTCGACCTGCTTTCCTTCACCGACACGCACCAGATGGGATTCCGCTACACCGCGGACCTGTTCTCCGCCGCGGTCGGCCGCACGGTGGTGCACACGTTCGCCGGCATCCCGGTGATCGAGGTGCAGAAGACCCCGCTCGACGGCTGGGGCGCCATCTACAAGCGCGTCTTCGACATCCTGGTCTCCGGCGTCCTCATCGTCCTCACCTCGCCCATCATGCTGATCGTCTCGATCGCGCTGTTCTTGGAGCAACCCGGGCGCGTCCTGTTCTCGCGCGACCCGCACGGCAAGAAGACGACGCGCGTGGGCCAGGGCGGCAGGCCGTTCCACTACTTCAAGTTCCGCTCCATGGTGCGCGACGCGCACAAGTTCCGGTTCGACCCGGAGTTCATCAGGAAGTACGGCAACATGCGCGAGGGGTCCCCGCTCTTCAAGCTGAAGGACGACCCGCGCGTGACCCGCGTGGGCAAGGTCATCCGCAAGTTCCACATGGACGAGCTGCCGGAGCTCGTGCTCGTGTTCCTCGGCCGCATGTCGCTGGTGGGCCCGCGCCCGCACCTCCCCGAGGAGGTCGCGCAGTACGAGCCGCACCAGCGCAAGGTGCTCACCATCAAGCCGGGCATCACCGGCCCGGCCCAGATCAGCGGCCGCGCGGACCTCGACTTCGAGGAGGAAGTCCGCCTCGACACCTACTACATCGAGCACTGGAGCCCGTGGCAGGACCTCGTGATCCTACTCAAGACCCCGCTCGTGGCATTCCGTGGAAAAACATACTGACACGCCGCTCCCGGCTCTTAGAGCCGGGAGTTTTGTTCGGCCGTTTTGGCAAAATGACGGGGGAATGCTAGAGTTGGCCGGTACTATGAAGATCGCGCTGGTTCACGACTACCTGAAGCAGGACGGCGGGGCGGAAAAGGTACTTTCGGTGCTCCAGGAAATCTGGCCCGAGGCGCCCACCTTCACCCTGTTCTTCGATCCGGACCGGCTTCCCCAGTTCAAGGGGAAGGACGTGCGGACGTCGTTTTTGCAGCGCGCGCCGCTCATCCAGTCGCGCTTCCAGTGGTATCTCACCCTGATGCCGACCGCGACCGAGCACTACGACCTTTCCGAATTCGACGTGGTAGTGTCCTCCACGAGCGCGTTCGCGAAGGGGGTCATCACGCAGCCGGGCGCCCTGCACGTGTGCTACTGCCACACGCCGACGCGCTTCCTCTGGACCGACACGCTCTCGTACGTGGAGGAGCTGCGCATCCCGCGCCTCGTGAAGTCGCTGCTCCCGCCGTTCCTGTCGATGCTGCGCGTGTGGGACAAGCAGGCCGCGGACCGCGTGGACGCGTTCGTCGCCAACTCGCGCACGGTGAAGGGCCGCATCGAGAAGTACTACGGCCGCGACAGCGTCATCATCCACCCGCCGGTCGACACGCACCGGTTCGCGGTGTCCGACAAGCCGAAGAACTACTTCCTCACGGGCGGGCGGCTCGTGGCGTACAAGCGGTTCGACCTCGTCATCGAGGCGTGCAACCGCACCGGGTTCCCGCTGAAGATCTTCGGGACCGGGCCGATGATGAAGGACCTGAGGAAGATGGCGCGCGGGAACGTCGAGTTCCTCGGGCGCGTGCCGGACGACCGGCTGCCGGAGCTGTACGCGAACGCGAGGGCGTTCATCCACCCGCACGAGGAGGACTTCGGCATCACGGCCGTGGAGTCCATGTCCGCCGGGCGCCCGGTGATCGCCTACCGCAGGGGCGGCGCCACCGAGACCGTGGAGGAGGGCGTGACCGGCGAGCTGTTCGAGGAGCAGTCGTGGGAGGAACTTGCCGACCACCTCATCCGCTTCGACGACGCGCGGTACGACGGCCACGCGATCCGCGCGCACGCGGAGCGGTTCGGACGTGAGCGGTTCAAGCGGGAAATGCGCGAGTTCGTCGAACGCGCTTGGACAGAAAATTCTAAGAACCAAGAAGCCAAATACTAGTGTGCGGATCCTCGTGGACGTCCGGCACCTGTCGGACCGGCACAAAACGGGCGTGGGGGAGTACACGAGCGCGCTCCTTCGCGCCCTGTTTTCGTTGGACCGGGAAAACGCGTACGAGCTATTCTCGTCGGGCATGAAACGTCCGGGGATCGAGACGACGCACCTCAGGGTTCCCAACAAGCTCTTGAAGCTCACGACGTACTTCGCCGGGCAGCCGCGGATCGACCGGCTGGTCGCGACGCGTCCCGACCTCGCGTGGCTCCCGAACCTGAACTTCGCCGCGCTGTCCCCTTCCGTCCCGTACGTCCTGACCCTGCACGATCTGTCGTTCAAGGTCTTCCCGGAATTCTTTTCCGCCCGCATGCGGCTGTGGCACCGCGGGACCAGGCCGGAGCGCCTCGTGGCGGGCGCCGCCGCGATCATCGTCCCGTCCACCGCGACCAAGGAGGACACGGTGCGGTTCTTCGGCGTCCCGGCCGAGCGCGTGCACGTGGTCCCGCACGGCGTTGATCCCGCGTTCTCCCCGACGTTCACGGCGCAGGACCACGGCGTGCGCGGCAAGCACAAGCTCCCGAGGCGCTTCGCGCTGTTCGTCGGCACGCTTGAGCCGCGCAAGAACGTGGTCGCGCTCGTCGACGCCATCGAGGCGTACCGCGCCAAAACCGGCGACGACCTCCACCTGGTCCTCGCCGGCGGCTGGGGCTGGAAATCCGCCGCGATCCGTAACCGCCTGCGAACCTGCGAACCTGCGAACCTGCGGCCTATCCCCTGGATCCACCCCCTCGGCTACGTCCCGCGCGCCGACCTCCCGGCCATCTACCGCGCCGCGACGGCCTTCACCTGGCCGTCCGTCTACGAGGGGTTCGGCCTCCCGGTGCTCGAAGCCATGGCCTCCGGCCTCCCGGTCATCACGAGCCACACGTCCTCCCTGCCGGAACTCACCGGCGACGCGGCGATCCTCGTGAACCCGTTCCGAACCGAGGAGATCGCCCAGGCGCTTGAACAACTTTTGAGCTCGCCCGCACTCCAAACCCGCCTCCGCCGCGCGGGCCTCGAACGCGCGAGCACATATACCTGGACCTCCGCTGCCCAAAAAACTCGGGGGATCTTTCTAGGTGTCGCCGGGAAATAACCGTCAAACCGAAAGAAAAAACCGCCTCTTGCGAGACGGAGACGCTATCGCGGCAGCGCGGCGAGGATCTCACGGAACCGGGCGATGGTCGCTTCCGGGCTCCCGCCGCGGTCGGCGTTGTACATCGCCTCGCACCAGGCGATGTCGCGAAGGTGCGGCGTCCAGGCACACATGCGCTCGAACCCCCGGCGCATGAAGGCCTGGCGAGCACGCAGACTGTCCCCAACCGCGACGAGGAAGAACGGCGACACTTCTCCGTGCCGCGGCGTCCATCCCGCGACCACGTCGTCCCCCTCCTTCCACGGCCAACGGACGGTTCCGTCCGTGTGGACCGTCAGCCCGCCGAAGGTGAACACGGCCGACAGGTTCACGTGGACCACCGATCCGTACCCCTCGAGCTGGCGGCCCTTCCAGATCTTCTCGACCAGCGTGAGGCAGTCGCCGTACACGGAGCTTTCGAACTCGAGGTCGTACCTGTCCGCGGTCAGCACGTCCGCGCCGATCACGATCCGGCCGGGATTCTCGACGTACTCGTTCAGATGACGGTCGAACGCGGCCCACGTCACCTTGTCATCCACCGCGTACGCGGAGGAGTTGGAACAGGTCGGGTTGACCAGGTCCACGTGCAGGTTCCCGTTGCGGAAATCCAACGCGACGACCGCGGAGCCGCGCGCCGTGCGGGACGCAAGGTACTCGCGCACCTTCGGAACCGACGCCACCAGCGCCTGCCGCACCCCGCCGTACTTTTTCACGCCGACGGGAGCCTTCCGCGCCCATTCCATCCTGGGGTCGTCACCGACCTGGTATGAGACGCATGTCGCCGGCGACCTGAGCACGAACCGCGAATGTCCCATGTTCCATTCCTCCTAGTGGGGTCGTGGGACACAAAACCTAGCAATTCCGATCCCAGCTGTCAATCGACGCGCCACAGACCTCCCCTAACCCCTCCTTGGCAGGAGGGGAAACGCTTTGTGTGGATAACCAGCGGACAAGCGTGCATTTCTTTGGTAAAATAAGCCCATGAGGATCGGGATTGACGCACGTCTGTATGGCCCGGCGGTGGGGGGTGGCGGTCTCGGAAGGTACGTGGAACAACTCGTCACCGAGTTGCAGACGCAAGACCGGGAGAACCGCTACGTTTTATTTCTGAAGCCGGAGAATTTTGAGACCTGCCGCGTGACGGCCCCGAACTTCGAGAAGCGCGTCGCGGACGCGCACTGGTACACGGCGAAGGAACAGCTCGTGATGCCCGCGCTCATCGACCGCGAGCGGCTCGACCTGGTCCACTTCCCCCACTGGAACGTCCCGCTCCTTGTCCGCACCCCGTTCGTGGTCACGGTCCACGACCTGATCCTGCTCGAGCAGCCCGGAAGCGCGAAGGCGACCACGCGGCACCCGGCGATCTACGGCCTCAAGCGCCTCGGATATCGCGCGTCGCTCTGGAACGCGATCCACCGCTCGAGGCGCATCATCGCGGTGTCGGAATATACGAAGTCATCGATCCAACGGTTTTTCCCGAGCGTGCCGGAAGAGAAAATCTCCGTCGTGTACGAAGGCGTCACCCAGTTCGAGACATTGCCAGATACCAGATACCAGATACCAGATACCAGATACTTTCTGTATGTCGGCAACGCGTATCCGCACAAGAACCTCGAGTCCCTGCTCCATGCGTTCTCGTTCTTTGTCCGCCTCCATCCCGACGTGCGACTCGTGCTCGCGGGGCGCGACGACATCTTTTACAAGCGTTTGAAACGCGAGCTGGAGGAGATCGAGGTGCCCGCTGAGAACGTTCGGTTCGTGATGAACCCGACGGACGCGGAGCTCGCCGAGCTTTACCGCGGCGCCACGCTCTACCTGTTCCCGTCCCGCTCCGAGGGGTTCGGCCTCCCGCCGCTCGAGGCGATGAGCTCCGGGGTGCCGGTCGCGGCCGCGCGCGCCACGTCGCTCCCCGAGATCCTCGGCGACGCCGCGCTGTACTTCTCCCCGGACGACATCGAGGAAATGGTCGCCGTGATGGAACGGGCCCTTGCCGACGAGCCGCTCCGGGCCGCCCTGGTCGCGAAGGGACACGAACGCGTAACGCATTACTCCTGGTCACGGACGACCGCGCAAACCAGGAAGATCTATGAGCACATCGCTCACCGCAAAACTGAATAAGGACCGCCTGAAGGACGCGCTGCGCCGCCGGGCCGCCGCGCGGGCGATCACCCACCTGTACGACCATTCGGTTCCGACGGAAATGCGGTTCCACGGCGTTTCGTTTTCCAGCCGCGCGCCGGGCAAGCCGGTGGTGCGCGTGTCCGAGACCCTGGCGCTCTCCCCGTACATCATCCACCTGAACGGGCACCTCCCGGTCCCGCGCGAGTGGCTCGACGAGGGCCAGCTCCCCGCGCCGAACCTGCTCATGCCCGAGCGCTTTTTCCTGTCGCTCACGGACGCCGAGCGGATGAACCCGGCGGAAGACCTCCTGCTGTCGCCGCTCGACACGATCGGACAGATCCGCGAGGACGTGGAGATTAGGGTCGCAGGTTCGGAGGTTCGGAGGTTCGGAGGATACGAGGCGTTGCATGCGGAACATCCGGAAGCGGTGCGCGCGCAGTTCGTCGCGCGGCCGTTCGTCCCCCCGGTGGCGCCGGAAAACTTCGCGACCTATTTCGAGCTGCCGGAGGACGAAGAGGCCGAAGGGTCGCAGGGTCGCGGGGTCGCAGGTTCGGAGGAGGAAGAAAACGACGCGGACGTGGTGCTGACGTTCTCGGAAATGACGATCACGGAATCCGCCCCCGTCGAGCCCGGCCCGTCGCCGCTTGAACAATGGTCTTCCTTCACTCAACCACTCCGCCACTCCATCACTCAATCACTCTCTTTTTCTTTCCTCCCCCAGGGCTGGCACCGCGCCATCGCCGTGTTCGTGCTCACCTCGTTCGTGTTCGTCCTGCCGATCCACGCGATGAACTTCGTGAACGACCTGAAGCTCACCAAGTCCGGCCTCGAGTCCGCCTCGGCGTCCGCGCTCTCGCAGCTCCAGGCCGGCGCGGACGCGGTGCTCGTGCGCGACGCCTCGGCCGCCTCCGACTCGTTCGGCGGCGCGGTCGACGCGTTCTCGCGCGCCCAGCAGTCGGTGGGCGACCTCGGCTCGGTCACCTCCCTGCTCCTCTCCGCGGTCCCGGCAGCCGGCGGCACCTACCGCGCGGGCACCAAGCTCCTCGCGGCCGGCTCCTCGCTCTCGATCGCGGGCGAGCGCATCTCCGAGGGCGTGCTCGCGGCGCAAAACGAGCTCAACCCGACCCCGGTCTCGCGCCTGCGCCTGCTCACCGCGTACGTGTCCTCTGCCCTCCCCGAGCTCGAGAAGGCCGCGGCGCTCGTGGCCGAGGTGGACGCGAAGGACGTGCCCGAGGCGCAGCGCGCCACGTTCGCCGAGCTCGCCGACCGCCTCCCGACGCTCGTGTCGACCATCCGGGAGTTCCTCGCCTTCTCCGAGATGGGCCAGACCATCCTCGGCGCCGACGGGTCGAAGCGCTACCTGCTGGTGTTCCAGAACAACACGGAGATCCGCGCCACCGGCGGGTTCATGGGATCGTTCGCCGAGCTCGACGTGCGGGACGGCGTGATCGTCGGGATGAACGTCCCGGGCGGCGGCACCTACGACCTGCAGGGGTCGCTGCGCCACACCGTGGCCGCGCCGGAGCCGCTGCAGCTCTTGAACGCGCGCTGGGAATTCCAGGACGCCAACTGGTTCCCGGACTTCCCCGCCACCGCGCGCCAGATCATGGACTTCTACGGGGACGCGGGCGGCGGGAGCGTGGACGGCGTGGTCGCGGTCAACGCCACCTACGTCGCGGACCTCATCGGGCTGCTCGGCCCGGTGGACATGCCCGAGTACGGCCGCACCATCACCTCGGACAACTTTCTGAACGAGACGCAGAAGATCGTCGAGCTCGAGTACGACCGCGAGGAGAACAAGCCGAAGGCGTTCATCGGCGACCTCGCGCCGGTGCTGCTCGACCGCGTCATGGGCGGCGACCCGGAGGACTTCCTCGCGGTGCTCGACCGCGTGGACCGCGGGCTCCGCGCGCGCGACATCCAAATCTACTTCGCCGACGGCGAGCTTGAGCGCCAGGTGCGTGATCTCGGATGGGGCGGCGAGCTGAAGGCGACCGACGGCGACTACCTCATGGTGGTCAACTCCAACCTTGGCGGCGGCAAGACCGACGGGGTCATCAAGGAGCGCGTGGAGCTCGCGGTCGCGGTGGACGCGGAGGGCGGCATCACCAACACCGTGACGGTCACGCGCACGCACTTCGGGGAGCCGGGAGCCACGTTCAGCGGGGTGAACAACGTCAACTACGCCCGCCTGTACGTCCCGCAAGGATCCACCCTGCTCTCCTCCGCGGGCTTCACCATCCCCGCCGCCTCGCTGTTCGACTTCGCGCCGGAGGACTACGAGGTCGACGACGACCTGCTCTACCCGATGGACACGCTCGCCGTGGACGACGAGAGCGGGACCGCGGTCTACGACGAGTTCGGCAAGACGGTGTTCGCCAACTGGGTGCAGACCAAGCCGGGGACGTCGTCCACCTACTCGTTTACCTACCGGCTGCCGTTCACGCTCGAGGCCGAGACGGACGGGACGCTCATGGCGTTCGCCAAGCGCGCGCTCGGCGTGCCGACCACCAAGGAATACGCGCTCACCATCCAGAAGCAATCCGGCGTCACGGACCGCACCACGCACGTGTCCGTCTCCGTGCCGGACGCGTTCGCGCCGCTGTGGACCTCGCACGACATCGAGGACGTCTCCTTCGGGAACGCGGCGGACGCGTTCGTGGGCGCCCTGTTCGAAATGCAAAGTGAAAAATGAAAAATCCAAAATTTTGGAATTTGCATTCTGCATTTTGGACTGAAATATGAAACGAAAAACCGACGAGGAAATCAAGGAGGAGCTGCGCGCGATCTACGCGGGGCATGACGGGGAGATCCCGGACATGACCAAGCTCGAGACGCGCGGCGGGTCGCGGGTGACCCGATTCCTCGTCCGGCTCATCGTGGCGCTCGGCATCCTGAGCGTCGTCGCGTGGGCGGGGTTCTACGTGTGGAGCCGCGGCGGGATCGGCCCGAGCCGCCCGCTCGAGACCGACGCGGACGCGCCCGAGGAGGTGCGCTCGGGCGAGGAGGCGTTCTACACCTTCCGCTACGAGAACGGCGGCAACGCGCCCATCGCCTCGCTCGCGGCCAAGCTCACCCTTCCCTCGGACTTCACCCTCACCTCCGCGAACCCGCCGCCCACCGACGCCGAGGCGCTCACCTGGACGCTCGGCTCGCTCTCGCGCGGGTCCGACGGCGCCATCACTCTGGGCGGCGTCTTCCGCTCCGAGGTGCCGAGCACGCAGACCATCCAGGCGCTCTTCACCTACCGGCCGGGCAACTTTTCCTCGGACTTCCAGGACATCGCGACGGCGAAGGTGGACATCGAGGACTCGATCCTCGACGCCACGCTCTCCGGCCCGGAGAAGGCACTGCCGGGCGACGAGATCACCTACGTCGTGAACGTGCAGAACACGAGCGCACAGGAGACGACGGGCGTGCTGGTCGCGGCCGTCCCGCCCGAGGGATTCACCATCACGGGCGCGGACCCGGCCGCGGACGAGACCGGGACCAACGCGTGGACGTTCCAGACGTTCGCGCCGGGCGAGCTGAGGGCGCTCACCATCAAGGGACGGTACACGTCCTCGGTGGAGGGCGAGCAGACGATGCGGGCGCGCGTGTCGTACGTCGACGCGCAGCGGAACGAATACCTGCAAACGGAGGCCGAGACGATGACCGACGTGTTCGGCGGCGCCGTGGCGTTCGGCCTCGTGGTGAACGGGAGCTCCTCGGAGCAGACCGCGGACCCGGGCGACACGCTCCGGCTGTCCATCGACTACGCCAACGACGGGAACGAGACCGTGAAGGGACTCGCCTTCGCGCTGAGGCTCTCGGGCGACGCCTCGCTGCTTCCCATCGACTGGACGCGCGCCAACCTCGGCGGCGCCACGCGCTCCGGCAACACGCTCACCTGGGACGAGGAGGAAATCCCCGCGTTCGCGGACTTTTCCCCGAGCGTCTCCGGGGTGATCGACCTGGCGCTCCCGATCCTGTCCGACGTCTCCGCCGACGGGATGTCCGGCGCGCTCACGCTCGCGCTGTCCGCCTCGCTCGACCAGATCGGCGCCATCGAGAGCCCGCGCACCATCGACGCGTCGCCGGTCACCGTGCTCGTGAACTCGGACTTCCGCTCCTCGGCGCACGCCGAGTACTACACCGCGGACGGCGAGCCGGTCGGCACCGGCCCCCTTCCCCCGAAGGTCGGGGAGACCACCACGTACCGCGTGGTCTGGCGCGTGGCCAACTCGTTCCACGCGCTCGAGAACGTCCGCATGACCACCAACCTCCCGCCGAAGGTGGCGTGGACCGGGAAATCCGCGACCGAGATCGGCACCATCTCCTTCGACGCGACCACGCGCATCGTCACTTGGTCCGTCCCCGCCCTGCCCACCTCGGTGCCGGGCGCGGAAGCGACGTTCGAGGTGGCGATCACGCCGGAAGAAAGCGACGTCGGCGCGTTCTACAAGCTCGTGAACGCCATCGCCGTGGAGGCGACCGACACGTACACCAAGGACCAGATTTCAAACGGCATCGACATCCTCACCACCGAGCTCCCCGACGACGAGGATGCCGCGGGCAAGGGAGTCGTGACGGAATAGTCACGTGGCGGGTCCGCGAGGTCCCGCCATTTGTGTTATGCGGGAATGAAAAATGCCGTCCTTCTCAGGACGGCAAGGAGACGCCCCCCCCTAGAAGTTTCTCATGACGTACATGATGTCCGAATCCAGGATGATCTTGGCGAGCGAGGGAGAGTCGAAGCTGCGGTTGTCGATCGCGGCGATCGCGGCCTCCATGTCGTAGTAGCTCCATCCGGCGCAGTAGTTCTCCCAGATCCGCTGCCGGAAGGCGATGAGCTGCACGGCGCTCGCGGACCTGAGCACCTCCTGGATGAGCCTCAGCCGCGGGGCCTGGGCCCTTTCGATTTCGTCCTGGGTCATCCTTGCCTCCTATTCCTTTCCAAATTCATTTCGGCGATGACCACTTCCACGGCACGGCCACCCGTGGTGTTGACCGGGATCAACGAGCTGTCGGTGCCGACCCACGCGATGTACATCCCACGTCCGCCGCAGCCGGCAACGTGACACATTCTGAAGACGCGCGTACGGATCCAGCACACGGTTCTGACGTCGATGCGGATGCCCGCGAGGTCGCGGTGCGTCCAGTAGACCAGCGCGTACTCCTCGAGCGAGAGGAGCTTCGTCGACGCGACGAGGTCGTAGTAGTCCTCATTGAGCCGGGGGCAGACGGGGGCGATTTCCGTCGTGAACCAGTAGCCCGTCCTGACGCCTTCCCAGTCGACCGTCGCGCGCCTGACCTCGTCGGCCACCGTCCAGTGCCTGGCCTGGCCGTGCGCCGTCATCCATGCGGCGTAGCCGAGCTCGTCCGTCGCGGGCCGATAGAACAGCTCGCGACCCTCGCAGCGCCAGCGCTTGAGCGTGGTATTGGAGACGTTCGGCTTGGGGACCGAGATCTTGAACCCGCGCCTGCGGAAGTTCGCAACGATCTCGGCGCGGCGCTTCTCGCCGAGGCCGACCTGTGCCCTTTCGATTTCGTCCTGGGTCATCTTTGCCTCCGCGGACAGCAAACACCACCAGAACGTCGCGATCAACTCTCTTCCTCCTCAAATTCATTTCGGTAGAAATTCAAACGGACGATGACGAATTTAGTAACAAAAGTATTGACATAAATGTCATCATTTGCTAGAGTCAGACCGGTATGACGGACACGAAGGAAGCGTTGAGAGGCCTGGGGCTGACCCGGAACGAGACCGAGGTCCTGTTCTCATTGTATGCGCTGGGGAGGGCGACCGTGGCCGCAATCGCACGGCAGAGCAAGATGCCCCGCGCCACGATCTACACGTCCCTCGCGAAGCTCCTCGACCGGAAAATGGTCCTTCGCGCGCGGGCAGGCAAACGCGAGCTGTGGGAAGCGATCGCGCCGCGGCACCTTCTCGCGCTGGAGAACGAGCAAGTGGCCAGACTCAAGTCGGTTCTTCCGAACCTTGAGAAACTCGCGGTCGTCCCGGACGCAACGGAGCCGTCCGCCGTTGTCCAGTACAAGGGATCCCGGGGTCTGCAGCGCGTCTATGACATGATTCTTGAGCTTGGCAGAGGCGAACGCGTGCTTGGCTTTGAGGGGGGCCGTTCGTCTGAAAACAAAATGAACATCCTTCCCCACGCGTATTCAGAGGCATGGCAGAAGACGGTGAAGCGGAAAGGAATCATCCTGGAGATCGCCATCGGCGAAAAAATCCTTGGCGTGATCCGGGCCGCGAGCCGCGAGATGCTCGAGGCGGCGTTCGGGCGCGCATCGGTCACGTACCTGCTCCCGGACGAGGCCATGGACTCCGATTCGGACATCCTCGTCTTCGGCCAACGCGTCGCCGTGATCACCCCCAGGCAAAAAACGGCCGTGGTCATCACCAGCCCGACGACGAGCGCGGCATTCCGACAGCTGATTCGGGCATCATTCATGACGGGGGAAAAAATCGACCTCAACGCGTACATCGCAAAGACGCTCAAAGAAAAAACGCCCTCGCCCTGAGGGTGTTTTTTCTGGTGCGCCCGAGACGATTCGAACGTCTGACCCCTTCCTTCGGAGGGAAGTGCTCTATCCAGCTGAGCTACGGGCGCGTGGTGTCGAGATGGTACTCGACCCGAGCCGACCCGTCAACGCGGCGTCCCGCTAGCCGAATCTCCCGCGACGAAATTTCCGCGCCAGCTCGTAGAGGCGGTACGCGCCCGGGTGTGCCACGAGGTCGAACGTTCCCGCGTAGTCCACGCGCTCGCCGCCGAACCCGAGCTTGAACCGCGTGATCCCGTTCCATGGGTGCGACTCGGCCGCGCCCTCGGGAGCCACGCCCCACCAGTCGTACCATCGCAGCCCGGCATGCTTGGCCTCGCTGACCAGCGCCCAGTGCAGGAGGGAGGGCGCCATCACCTCGCGGTGCACGTTCGCGCTCGCGCCGTGGAGGTAGGTGCGCGTCCCGTGGAAGTCGATCATCACGTTCGCGGCCACGGCCTTCCCCTCGTAGCGCGCGACCGCGAGGAACGCGCGGCACGCGTCGCCGGAAAGCGTCGAGAGCATGCGCTCGTAGTACCGGCGCGGGTGGAGCCGGAACTGGCCGCGCGCGGCGGTCGTCTCGAACAGCTCCCACGCGTCGTCGAACGCGTCCGAGTGCAGCTCGATCGCGACGCCCTTGCGCTCCGCGAGCCCGACGTTGTAGCGCGTCTTCGGGTGCTGCGCGCGCGACAGGTCGTCGAAGGTGAGCGTGAGGTCGGTGATGAGCGTGTTGGATGGGGAGACGGAAGGGACGGAATGGATACCGGATACCGGATACTGGATACTGGATACTGGCTCGAAGCGGGCGAAGAGGGCGCCGGTTTTGCGCGCGACCGCAGTCAGCATTTTCGGGGTGGCCGACGGCGCGTCCGGGCGCGTGAGCGGGCCACGCGGGCAGTAGAGGTAGCGCTGACCGAGCGGGAGCGCGTTCTCCACGAACTGCGCCGCG
Organism: uncultured Gammaproteobacteria bacterium; assembly: GCA_964428465.1. Lineage (GTDB taxonomy): Bacteria > Patescibacteriota > Patescibacteriia > UBA9934 > GWF2-40-263 > YC12-FULL-57-11. Next base: position 10,618 of record CAYRYG010000008.1, on the reverse strand, counting down.
ACCGCCGGGCCGCGGTCGTCGGACGCGATCACGCGGCGCACGGCGTGCCCCGCGGCTCGCTGGAACTCGCCCCATTCCCACGATTGCAAAAACGCGCCCGAGCGCGGGGCGTATTCGCGCGCGAAGCCGTTCCAAATCTCGCGGTTGTTTACCTCGTGGATCGTCACACTATCGTCCCATCATCTTCAGCGCCTTGGTCACGCGCTCCTCGCTCGATTCCGCGTCGATCATCGCGAGCACGTCCTCGGCCTGCTTGCGCGGGTACCCGAGCCCCACCAGGGCCTCGAGCGCGTCCGGGTCCACGCTCGACTTCGACGGCTCGTCGGCCAGCATGCCCTTCAGTTCCAGGATGATCTTCTGCGCGGTCTTCGTCCCGATGCCCGGGACGTCGGTGAGGAACGCGACGTTCCCCTTCATGATGTTCTCCTTCGCGCGCGCGACCGGCCCGGCGAACACGATCTTCTGCCCGCTGCGCGGACCGACGCCGGACACGGAGGTCAGCCGCCAGAACAGCTCCAGCGCGTCGATCGTCAGGAACCCGAACAGCTCGCGCTGGTCTTCGCGGATCACCTCGTGCGTGAAGAACGTCACATCGCCGGACTGCCCGTGCGCCACGTCCTCCGGGAGGTTCACCTTGTACCCGAGGTCGCCGCAGTCCACGATGACGAATCCGACCCCGTGGTAGATTACCGATCCGCTCACTTTCGCGATCATAGTCGATGAGGCCGAGAGGCGTTAGGCGGGAAGGCCGCGAGGACTAGTCGCCCTTTTCGAATGACGTTTCGTAATACAGTCCAACCCTTCGCGCGAGTTCCTGGTCGATCCCCTTCCCGAGGCGCGGCAGCGGCGTGCCGGCGAGTATGGACTCGTGGATGCGTCGCATGGTCTCGCCGAACTTCGGGCCCGGCTCCATCTTGAGGAGGTCCATGAGCGCCACGCCGTCGAGCCCGACCGCGCGGAACACGGCGTTGCGCTCGCGCTTGCGGCGCTCCTCGCGGACGCGCTCCTTCTCGGCGCGGCGCCACGGGGCGAAGTCATGCTCGGAACGGAGGAAGTTCACCAGGGTCTCGGCCTCGTGCCTCGACAACACCGGGTATTTTCCCCCAGTACCCGGTGTTGCGCGGCGGCTCCCGCAGACCGTATCAAGGAAGAGGCATCCCTGCAACAGGTCGATAAAGTCGTCGGCGTCGTACCCGTGCCTGCCCGCGAGCGCGTGGTAACGGAGCACCGCGTTCGGGCTCGGGGCCGCGAAGTCCTCGAGCGGGTCGAGGTGGTGCGCGATGAGCGTCTCGAGCAGGTCGACGTCGCGCGGCGGGAGCGAGCGGCGGGCCGCGACGCGCTCGAGCAGCGCGCGGTAGGCGGGCGCGTGGATGGCGCGGCCGTGCCCGGCGTAGTGCGCCTGGATCCCGTAGGCGAGGTGAAACTGCGTCTCGGCGTCCGTGGGCGAGAGGCCGGGATGCGCGGCGACGAACGCGCCGTACAGTTTCAGGAAGTGGGCGCGGTGCCTCGCGCGCTCGGCCGAGCCGGCGTCGTGCCGGTGCGCCCACGTCTGCTCCGAGAACCCCTCCGCGCGGCCGCGGCTCCCCTCCGGCGCGTCGAAGTACACGAGCGACCACTTGGCCGCGTCATGGCACAGCGCGAACGCCTCGTAGAGCGCCGCGTTCTCCTTGAGCGTCTCCTCGATCTCCTCCACCTCCCCCTCGTACCCCTTCAGCCGCGCGAACTCCTCGACGTCGACGAGGTGCAGCTTCTCGTCGAGCACGGCGTGGAGCATGGCGAGCATGAGCCGCAGGTGGTCGCCGACGAACGGGCCCTCGGCGTGGTGCGGCGGGGTCTGCGGGGTGCGGACCGCGTCCGCGACGAGCGGTTCTTGCGCCGCCTCGTCCGCGAGCGTCGAGGAGGCGCGCGCCATGAGCGCATCGTCAAATTCGACGCGGGCAACCGCGTCGTCGAGATACTCCGTTTGTTTGCGCGCATGGGCGGCGTTCATCCTCCACATATCCGCCCCATTTTATCACATCCCGAGGAACTTCCGGATGATGCGGTCCGTTTCCGAGGTCACCTGCGCGATCGACTGCGTCCCGTCGATGATCGCGTGCGCGGACTCGCGGTACGGCACCACGAACTGCCGGGCGGCCGGGAGCGCCACGCGGCGGTGGTACTCCACGTCGTAATCCGGCTGGCGCTCGAGCCGGCGCGCGAGCGCGACCTCCTCGGGAACCTCGAGCCAGAGCCGGAGGTCGAGCAGGCTGCGGATGCGGTCGTGGGAAAACAGCATGAGCCCCTCCACGAAGATGACCGGGGACGGCTTGTACAAGACATACCCGGTGCGCATGTCGTCGCGGCGCGAGTACACCGGGAGCAGGATGTCGTTCCCCTCCCTCAGCTCCGCGAGCGCGGCCGCGGCCTGGCCGAGATGCAGGCTCTCCGGCAGGTCCCAGTGCGGCCGCCCGTCGAGCGTGGGACACTCGTCGCGGTTCTTGTAAAACGCGTCGAAGCGAAACCGCCTCACCCCGCCCTGTCGCTCCAGATGCTCCGCGAGCGTCGACTTCCCCGCGCCGGAGTGCCCCGCGAGGCCGATCAGAAATGGTCTCATAACGCAGGCAAGTGTAGCGCGCGACCCGCGTCACGGCAAGAAAAACAGGCCTCGGCGAGAGACCTGCGGAAGCGTGCCCGTGCGACACGATCAGGGCATACGGACGGAGAGCTTGACGTTGACGGCGAGTACGGCGTCGCCCGTCGCGAGATTGACGCCGATGCCCGTCGGGAAGGAGACGCTTCCGATCGCGATCGGGAAGACCGGGGCGACGGAGCCGCCCAGGACGTGCGTGGGGGACGCGGCCCCGTCATAGGCCGGAACGAACTTGTAGAGAACCGACGCCCCGAGCGCGAAGTCGGGAGCGATCCTCTTGCTCGGACCCGCGATCAGCTGGACCGCGGGGCGCAGTTCGCTAAAGCCGGTCGTGACCCCGATCTCCCCCATGCATCCCCAGCCGTTCCGCACCGGGACGAGGACCGCGAGACCGTGTGCGATTCCGGGCGGAAGCATGGTTCCGTCGTCCAGGGTCACGAGGTAGCCGACCGAGGTGGTTACGAAGACGCTCGCCTTCGGTCCCGTGGTTTCGCCGGCGATGGCGGTTCCCGGACGGACCAGGAGAAGCGCCAGAAGAACGAAGAGTGCGAATCGGGTGATCATCATGTCCTCCTATCGAGATGTTCTCGACGAAAGAATATATCATAAATTTTTGTATAAATCAAGAGATATTTATCTAAAGTTAGCTGAAAAGCATACAACAATCCATGATAATGAAATTGACACAACGTTAAAATTCGGCTATAATTCTGAAAAATTGTCTGTCATATCTTTGATGACAATATGATTAAAAATGATCTCGAAGGCCTCGGACTCAATAAAAACGAAGCGTCAGTTTATCTTGCCCTGCAGGATTTGGGGAAAACAAGGGCCGGGGAGGTGATCAAACAGACCGGACTTCATCGCAACCTCGTCTACCAGGCGCTCGAGGCGCTCGCGGGTCGGCGACTCCTCACGAAATCGACTACCGGTTCGGTCGCGCTGTTCTCCCCCACGGATCCCATCCACCTCCTCGACGGAATCCGCGAGGCCGAGCTCACCGCGCAACGGGTCGTCGAGACGCTCCGGGAGAAAAAGAAGGTCGTCGACCAGGAGATCACGGTGTACGAGGGGGCGGAGGGGATGAGATCGTTCAGCGTCAAGAATGCCGAATCGCTCAGGCCCGGCGAGTCCATTTATGTCATGGGTTCGGGCGGGCCGAGATTCGAGGCGGCCATGGGCGAACGCGCGCTTAAAAAATACTTCGCGGCCATCGGGAAACGCGGCGGCGCCAAGGTGCTCATGTACCAGCCGCAGCAATACAGCGAGGATACGTACGAACGCGCGCGCGAGCACTCCTCGTTTGAATTTCGCGTGCTTCCGTACAACATGACGCCTTCCGCCGGCGTGGTCTTCACCGACCGAAGCGTCGCCTTTCACTTCTACGAGGATCCCATCACGGTCATCGAGATTAAAAATCTTCACCTCGTCGAGGCATACAAAAATTACTTCGAGCTGCTGTGGAACCAGCAGGTGCGGGTCGAGCGCGGGGTCGACGCCCTGAAACGCGCCTTCTATTCCGTCGTGGACGATCTCGCCCCGGGACAGGAATATTACTCCATCGGCTCGAACGTCGGCCTGGACGAACCCGGAATCGAAAAAATGTTTGACGAATACCACGCCTATCGTGTGAAAAAGGGCGTCGGATGCAAACTCCTGAGCTACCGGCAGGACACGGCGCGGATCCAGGAGCGATTCCGACGGGCCGGAGACCCGGAGGGACGGATCAGCGAGGTCCGCCCCCTTCCCCGCACGAGCATGGGGCCGATGAGCACGATCCTCTACAACGAGAAGGTATTCATCCCCATCTACGGCGAGGAACCGACCGTCATCGTGTTTGAAAGCAAAGAACTGTATCGCGGGTTCAAGCAGTATTTTGACGAGCTGTGGAACCAGGACGTTCGGATCGCCTACGGCAAGGATGCGCTCACCGGAGCGCTCTGGGACATGCTTGACGAGCTGAAACCCGGGGAGACGTACCGCGTGCTCGGCGCGAACGTGGGAACGGCCGCGCAAGAACGGTGGAAATCGTTCTTCGACGAATTCCATCGCAAACGCATCGGAAAGGGGGTGCGGGTCCAAATGCTCAGCTACAAGGGGGCCTACCCGGAGATCCGACAACGGTTCATCGACGAGGGCGATGCCGACCTGTCACTCAGTGAAATTAAGTCCCTGCGCAAGACGGAGCTCGCCCCGCACCAGGTAAACCTCTATCGGGACAAGGCCCTGCTCCTTGTGTATGGCGACGAACCGGCCGTCATCACCCTCGATCAAAAAGAGGTATTCGACGGGTTCACGACGTATTTTGACGAACTCTGGAATCGCACGACCGAGACGCTCAACGGCGACGAGGGAATCACGGAGCTCTGCGAGCTTGTGCTCGCGACCCGAAAGGACCTGTATCTCATCGCCGCGACCGGCACGATTCTGCGGACGCATCCGAAGTACTACGAGGCGTTTACGCGGAGGCGTAAGAAACTCGGAATCAATATCCACATGCTCGCAAACGAATCCATCCGCGGCAGCGCGGCCACCAAGCTCCCGGCAGCAACGGTCGGCTATCTTCCGCCGGAATTCGAAAGCCCGATGGCCGTGTGGGTATTCGGCGACTACGTGGCAAACGTGCTATGGGAGGAGCCGCAGAGGATCTTTCTTACGCATGACAAGGGCACGGCGGACTCCTATCGGAACTATTTCAAGGCTCTCCAAAAGATTACGCGATGACCGCGTACATGACCGCGCCCTGCTCGTTCGGGTTGTGCGAGCCGCGGGCGTAGGCGACGAGCGGGTGGCGCGAAAGCAGCCGGCGCATCGCCTCCTGCAGCGTGCCGGTCCCGCGGCCGTGGATGATCTTCACCACCTGGTCGCCCTGGCGGTACGCGGCGGCGAGGAACCGCTCGGCTTCCATCTCGGCGTCCACCACGTCGCGGCCGTGCAGGTCGGTCTCCGGGCACCCGCCCATCTCCGCGATGGAGATCGCGGACTCGTATGCGATTGTCATCTCGCGTTCCGGCATAGTTCGCCTCCATCCTGCTCCAGGACGCGAAATTGTTCAAGCGTCGCCCGTCGACCCCGTGCTATAATGGGACGGATCACTATCTCCCTCCCTATGGCGGCAAGGCGCAACATGGATCGCATGACGGTCCCGCCCCTCGAACTGGCGGGCGCGCGGCGCGAAGGCGGCGGCGAACGCGCGCGCGGCGGGCAG
>CAYRYG010000008.1:0-4768 GCA_964428465.1 uncultured Gammaproteobacteria bacterium | reverse complement strand
GCGAGCGCGCGGCGTGGGCGCGGCGCCACGGACACGGACGCGAGTGTCGACCGGCAGATCGCCGACGTCCGCGCGCGCATTGCCGGGCGGACTGATGCCATGCCCCCGGCCCCGCCCGCGCGCGATCGCGGCGCGGCGCCGAAGCGACGGAGCACCTACGAAAAATTCGCGGCGGCCGTCAACGGCACGCGCACCAAGCTGCGAATCCTCGGTCTCACCGTGCTCGCGAACCTCGGGCTCGGCGCGGCCGGCATGTCCGAGCAGCAGGAGGGCCTCCCCTACCCGCACACGGACCGCTCCGTGGACGTGCGGCCGGTCGTCGGCAAGGACGGCGCGACCGGGGAGGTCGTCACCTCGACCACGCAGGACCGCTGGACCGCGGATGACGTCACATACCGCCCGCCGACCGTGCGCGAGGCGCTCACGAAGGCGTCCGCGGGAAGCCTTGAGGTCACGGGCAACCGACGCGAGACCACGTCGACCATCCGCCTGCGGGACGTCCCGTACGACTACGCGCCGCGCTTCGACACGTTCGACGTCTCGAACCCCGACAACCTGGACGTCGCCGCGTCCGCCGGCAAGCCCGTGGCCGCGACCAGGCGCACCCACGAGGCGATGGGGGCGCTCGCGACCGACGAGGCACTGGCCCGGGTGAAGGCCTCGCTCCCGCCGGACCGGGCCGCGAAGGTGCTCGACGCGTCCGCGGAGGGCTTCGCGTCCCCGGAAGCCGGTCCGCGCAACCCGCGGTCGGTGATTCCTGGCAACGTGGACCAGAAGAACCTCGATCTCTCGGAAGGCCGCGCCGCGGATCTTCTCTCGGCCTCGCTCAAGCGGATCGGCGTCAGCGCGGACCCGTCGGTGGTGCGGCTCGCGGCCACCGAGGAACAGTTCTCCCCGGACGAATGGAAGGACCTCGTGCACGAGGCAAGGCGGCTCGGATACGGCAAGGGCAAGACCGAGGCGCGAAAAATTTACGCGTTCATCGACGCCGCCAACCGCGGCCGCGTCACGGACACGAAGGCGCTCGACGTGTACCAGTCGCACGTGGAATCGAAGCGCAGGGCCGACATCGAGATCACGGTCGAGGGCGAAAAGACCGAGCACCGGACCATCCCGCTCGTCTGGCTCCCGCTCCTTGCGCTCGTCGGGATTCCACGCCGATTTCCCACGTTCGACCGGCCCACGGGCCCGACGGGCACGGACGACACGGGCGACGACGAGCCCCCGCCTCCTCCTCCCCCGCCTCCTCCCCCGCCGACGCCGACGCCGCGCACGTTCAAGAAGCCGGACGCGGTCTATCCGCATGACCGCGACACGTCCAAGTCGTTTGACAAACGGTCGGCGCAGCTCGCCGTGGGCACGTCCGGGGCGTACGGCAGCGGAAAGATGCCGCGGGCCAGGAACACGCGCTCCGGCGCGATGGGACGCGCCGCAAAGCGGCACCACTCCGGAAAACGGTAACCAAAAAAGACGGGGAAACCCCGTCTTTTTTAGCCCTTCTCAGAATCGTCCGCGCGCACGCGGAAAAAGACAAGCGTGGAAACGCACAGCGCGGCCGCGAGCGCGAACCCGAGCCGTGGGTCCTGCGCCGCGAGCGCGCCGCCCGCGAACATCACCGGGACGTCGATGACCCCTTGGAACACGTTGAGGTTCGACAGCGTGGTGGCGCGGCTGCGCGAGCGGATGTGGCGGTGGATCCAGTGCGCGTACATCGGCTCGCGGATGTTCTGCGCGATGAAGAAGAGGGCGAACGCGGCGAACAGCACGATGGGCGACGACGCGACGATGGCGACGGCGAGAAACGCCGCCATGAGCGCCGCGGTCGCGTGGAGCACGCGCGCGGACCCGAACCGCGCCTCGATCGCCTCGGCCGCCCACTTGAGCGAGAACATCACCGAGTGGACGATCACGTAGAACACCCCGAGCCACAGCGCCGGGATCCCGTGCGCGAGCAGGTACGGCTGGTACAGGCGCCACACGAGCATGGTGGCGACGAACGGGATGAGCTTGTTCATGGCCGCCACGAACAGCGCCGGATGCGCGCGGATGGTCTCCACGCTCTCGTGGAAGATCCCCTTCTCGAGCGCGGCCACGTCCTTCCTGTGCTCCGGCTCCGTGACGCGCATGAGCAGGATGACGGCGACGACGAGCCCCGCGAGGTCGATGCCGATCAGCGCGCGGAACTGCCCGTCGGTGAGCCCCTGCGCGATGACCGCGCCGAGGAACGGCAGCAGGATCTTCGGCAGGTTTTGCGCGGCGAGCAGCCGGCTGTTCTGGCGCAGCATCTCCCCCTCCCGCCCGGCCTCCCTCAGCGAGTCATAGAGTAGCGCCTCCTCGGTCCCGGAAAAGCACGCCTTCGAGAAGGCCATCACCACGAACGCCACGGCGAACGCCGGGAACCCGAACGCGAACCAATGGATAAGATTGGACGCGGCCAGCAGCGCGACGCCGGCGAGCAGCGTGGCCTTCCGCCCGAAACGGTCCGCCATGTATCCGGTCGGGACTTCCGCGACCAGCAGGGCCGCGCCGAAGATGCCGGACAGCCACACCACCTGGTCGATGGTCAGCCCGCGGTGCAAATAGAAAAGCGTGACGATGGCGTTGAGCGTCTTGAAGTTCACGAGCGCCTTCGCCCAGAACAACAGGCGCGGGTTCCGTTGGAGCCGCTGCGCGCGTGTCATGCCCGGGAAGTATAACAAAAAAACCCTGCGCGGAGGCAGGGGGATCACGCCTATTCGTAGGGCGTGATCGAGTCGGTGGAGGCGTCGAAGTCGACGCGGACGAGGCCACGCGACAGGGTGTTGTTGCACCCGTCGTTGGCGGCGTACCCGGTCCGGCACCAGGCATCCACAGTGGCGTCGCAGAAGTCCTCGAGGTCGAGGCGCTTCCAGGTCGTCGAGGTCGACGCGGTCGAGCAGGTGGCCGGGGCCGTGGTGGACCCGTCCGACGCGATGGTCGAGACCACGCGCCAGTTCCACGCGCCGTCGCCGGTCGGGGCGTAGGTCGCGTCCGCGAAGTCGACGCACCAGGCGTCGAGATCGTCGGACCCGTCGCCGTCGGTGTCGGCGTAGGGCGTGAGCGGGATCGTGTAGGACGCCGCGTTGAGGTAGGAGAATCCGCCCCAGCTCTCGCCCTGCAGCACCCCGTCCCAGCCGTTCCACGGCGAGGGCATGGCGTCCTCGAAGGCGACCACGCACAGCGTGTCGTCGTCCCCGTCCGAGTCGCCGTCCTCGGCGACCAGGACGTCGATGCCGTTCTCGGTGCCGTCGGAGTCGTCGTCCTGGCAGTCCCAGTCCAGCGTGTCGGCGGAGCCGTCGCAGTCCTGGTCCGCGCCGTCCGAGCAGGCGTCCTCGATCGTCGCGGAGATGATCTGGATCTCCTTCCCGTCGGGATTCACGTCCGCGTCCGAGTCGTCGCAGTCGTCGCCGGCCGCGCACGCCGAGGCGTCCGCGTACCCGTCGCCGTCCGCGTCGAAGTCCTCGTCCGCGGACCCGTCGCAGTCGTTGTCGATGCCGTCGCAGGACTCGGACGCGCCCGGGCTGACCGAGGCGTCCGCGTCGTCGCAATCGGTGCCGTAAGAGCACTCCGACTCGTCGTACGCGCCGTCGCCGTCCGCGTCGAAGTCCTCGTCCGAGGACCCGTCGCAGTCGTCGTCCGCGAGGTTGCAGGCCTCCGCGGCGCCCGGGTAGACCGAGCTCGACGCGTCGTCGCAATCGGTGGCGCTCGAGGCGTAGCCGACCGGCCGCGTGCAGGACGCGGTGGTGGCCCCGGAGGGATCGCCGTAGCCGTCGCGGTCCGCGTCGGGGTAGTAGGTGGTGGTCACGCCGTCGTCCACCGTCCCGTCGCAGTCGTTGTCCTTGCTGTCGCAGGTCTCGGTGCCGCCGACGTACATGCTGACCTCGGAGTCGTTGCAGTCGCCGTCGCAGGTCGACTGCCCGTCCCCGTCCCCGTCGTTCGGGGTGAGGTCCTCGTCCGCGTCGTCGCAGTCGCCGTCGCAGGTGTCGTACCCGTCGGCGTCGGCGTCGTCGAGGTTCAGCGCGGCGTCGCCGTCGTCACAGTCGCCGTTCGCGGTGACGTAGCCCGAGGGCTCGCCGCACGAGTCCGCGAAGCTGGCGGTCTCGCCCCAGCCGTCGCCGTCCGCGTCGAGGTAGTAGCGGACGGCGTCCTCGGAGGTCGCCTCGTCGACGACCCCGTCGCAGTCGTGGTCGGTCCCGCCGCAGTACTCGTCCGCGCCCGGGTAGGCCGAGCCGGACGTGTCGTCGCAGTCGGTGGCGTCCGCGACGTAGCCCGAGGGCTGGTCGCACGCGGCGATCGAGGACGCGGCGTCCCCGTACCCGTCGGCGTCGGCGTCGAGGTACCAGGCGGCGGCGTCGGAGGCGGAGTCGTCCGCGGTGGGATTGGACTTCGACTGCGCGTCGTCGCAGTCGGTGGCGTCCGCGACGTAGCCGGCCGGAGCCGCGCACTCGGCGGCGGAGACCGCCGGATCGCCGTACCCGTCGCCATCGGTGTCGGCGTACCAGGTGTCGGCGTCCACGGCGTACTCGTCGACCGCGCCGTCGCAGTCGTTGTCGGCCAGGTCGCACAGCTCGTCCGCGTCCGGGTTGGTGGCCGCGGCGGCGTCGTCGCAGTCGTCGTCGGTCGCGGCGTAGCCCGCGGGCTGGTCGCACGCGGCCGTCGTGGCCGAGGCGTCGCCGTAGCCGTCGCCGTCCGCGTCGACGTACCAGGTGCTGGCGTCGGAGGCGGAGTCGTCCGCGGTCCCGTCGCAGTC
>CAYRYG010000007.1:21512-29914 GCA_964428465.1 uncultured Gammaproteobacteria bacterium | reverse complement strand
GCGGCGGGGTATCGGGTCGTGGCGCTTGAAAATGGGGTCGGGGCGGTGCCGATCGGGCCGATGGAAGGGAAGATCGCGCTCGTTTTGGGAAATGAGGTCGAGGGGATCGAGCCGGACGTGCTTGCCGCGTGCGACGCGACCGTCGAGATTCCCATGCCGGGACGGAAGCGCTCGCTCAACGTGTCGGTCGCCGCGGGAATCGCTATGTTTGCCCTTTCGGGCAAAAACGGCTAGAATAGCGTCGATATGATCACGATCGTGATCCCGACAAAAAACGAGGAGGCCGTGCTGCCGCGCCTTTTGGATTCCATCCGGCGTCAAACCCTCCAGCCGCGCGAAATCATCGTCGCGGACGCGGGATCGACGGATCGGACGCGCGAGATCGCCGCGGCCTATGGCGCGCGCGTGGTCGAGGGCGGACTTCCAGGCCCGGGCCGCAACCGCGGAGCCGAGGCGGCCACGGCGGACCTCGTCTTGTTTTTGGACGCGGACGTCGAGCTGCGCGACCCCGAATTCCTGGAGCGCTCGGTCGGCGAGATGCTCGAGCGAAAACTGGACCTTGCCACCTGCGACGTGTTCCCGCTCTCCGATGATTGGGTCGACCATGTGCTGCACAAGGCGTACAACGTGTATGCCCGCGCGTGGGGGGACGTGTTCCCGCACGCGCCGGGATTCTGCATGTTCGCGCGGCGCTCGATGCATCAGAAGATCGGCGGGTTCGACGAGGCAGTCCTGTTTTGCGAGGACCACGATTACGCGCGCCGCGCCGCGAAGGCCGGGACGTTCGGATTTCTCCGATCGACGAAGATTCCCGTCTCCATCCGCCGGCTCGACCGGGACGGACGCGTCAACATCGCGATCAAGTACACGCTCGCGGAACTGCACCTCGCGACGCTCGGTCCCATCAAGCATGACAGGTTCAAGTATACGTTCGGGCATCGAACTAAACGCAAGGTAGGCGGCGAGTAGCCGCGACCAGGAGGACCATGAAACCGACCGTTTCCGTTCACGTCCAATACCGCCACGTCCACCTGTCCGTATCGGACACGCAGGCGCTTTTCGGTTCGCAGAAGATGACGAAGCTTTCCGAGCTGTCGCACCGCGGGCAGTTCGTCTGCGACCAGACGGTCGACATCGTGGGACAGAACGGGGTTCAGATCGATCGCGTCCGCGTGCTCGGGCCGTCCCGCGACGCGACGCAGGTCGAATTGTCGCCGACCGAGGCGTTCGCGCTCGGCGTCGACGTCCCGGTCCGTCTTTCCGGCGACCTGAACCGGACCGCTGGATGCACGCTGGTCGGGCCGGAGGGAAGCGTCACGTTGAAATCGGGGGTCATCATCCCGGCGCGCCATCTGCATTGCAGCGAGCGCGATGCCGCCCGCCTGGGCCTGACCAACCACCAGCTCGTTGGCGTCGCCCCGGTGGGACGCCCGGAAACCCGCGTCGAATTGGTCACGGTTCGCGTCCACCCGACATTCGTCCTCGCGTTGCATTTGACGTATGATGAAGCCAGTGAGTTTTGGCTAGAAACCGGTGACCATGTCGTCATCCTATGAAGCGACTCCTTCTGCTCGGATTGATCCTGTCGTTCCCCGTTGCCGCGCGCGCCGCGACGGTCGACCTTGGAATCAGCTCCAGCACCATCTCCTTTTCGGACGAGCTGATCGCGGGAAGCACGATCCGCATCTACGCGGAAGTGACAAACCAGGGGGAAGTGGACGTTTCCGGGTACGTTTCCTTCTTCCAAGGGACGATTCCGATCGATGACTCGCAGGTGATTTCCGTGCGCGCGGGCGGGCTTTCCGAGGAGGTCTACGTCGATTTTATCGTCCCGAACGGCGAGTTTAACGTGCGCGCCGAGATTCGCGGGACCGACCCGACGGACGAAAACAGCGCCAATGACGTGGCGATTACCAGGCTGTACACGCCGATTTTTGACAATGACGGGGACGGCGTGGAAGACGACGAGGACAACTGTCCCGAGGATGCCAACGCGTCGCAGACGGACACGGATGGCGACGGGGCGGGGAACGCCTGCGACGATGACGATGACGACGACTCGCTGACCGACGACGTCGAGCGTGAGCTTGGCACGGACTCCATCGATTCCGACTCGGACGGAGATGGGACCGAGGACGCGGACGACGCATACCCGACCGACCCGGCCCGGAGCGTCATCGCCCCGGTCGTCGCGGCCCCGGTCGCGGCCCCCACGCCGACGCCCGCCCCGACGGCGTCTGCTGCCACCACGGCGGTTGCTCCGCCGACCACGCTCGCCCAGGCGGCCACGGGGGATAACGAGCCCGCCGAGGGCGCCGCGGCGCAAACGGAGGAGCCGGTCGCGGAGGAAGCGACGCCGGAGCCCGTCGAACGCGCCGACCTGTCATTTTCCCCGAAGGCGATCTTCAGCTATTCCCGTGACTCCTGGAACACGTTCGTCTTCACGACGGTGACGCCGGAGACCGAGGGATACCAGTACCAGTGGGATTTCGGGGACGGCGTGACATCGTCGCGGTCGGAGGTACGTCACACGTACGGCGGTACCGGCGAGTACGCGGTTACGTTTCGCGTGACCGATCCGTCCGGAAACGTTTCCGAGGACACGGCAACGGTCCATGTTCGCTTCTGGACCCTCGAGAACAGAATCGTTGACATCCTGCTTGCGTTTCTCTCGCTCCTTCTGATCGTCGGAATCACCGCGCTCGTCCGACTTTCGCGTCGCCCGCGACCGGTCGCGATGCCGTCCGACGAGGACGACGGTGAGCCCGCGGAGGAGAACGAGGAGGAGATTTCCGACGTCGCCATGGAGGATGAGAAGCTGGACCGGGCTCCCGGGAAGAAGCTCACCGTTCGAAACCTGGATGGCGAGTAGCTGTGTTCCGGTTCTTGAATAGCGAATCAAAGTCGATCGTGGGAGCCGCGGCCGTCGTCGGCTTCCTTTCGTTTGCCAGCCGGATCGTCGGGCTGATACGCGACCGCATTCTGCTCGGACAGTTCGGCGCGGGGGACGTGCTCGACGCGTATTATGCGGCGTTCAAGCTGCCGGACCTGCTGTTCGGCCTCCTGGTCGTCGGGTCGCTGTCGGCGAGCTTTATCCCGATCTTCGGCAAGTATTATCACGGTTTGGCGCGGCGCGACCGAGCGTGGGCGTTTACCAGCAATACGCTCAACGTGCTCGCGGCGGCCATGGCGGCCATGTCCGTGGTTCTCTTCGTGTTCTCAGGTCCGCTTTCCGAGCTGATCGCGCCGGGCTTTGACGCGGTCAAGCGCGGGATGGTCGCGGACATGGCGCGGGTCATGCTGCTCGCGCAGTTCCTGCTCGCCATCTCCGTCGTGTTCGGGAGCGTCCTGCAGGGACTCAAGCGGTTCCTCCTGTTCTCGCTCGCGCCGATTTTCTACAACCTCGGCATCATCATCGGTGGTTTGTACCTGACCGATCCGCTTGGCCCGATCGGCCTCGCGTGGGGCGTGGTCCTCGGCGCGTTCCTCCATCTGCTCGTGCAGCTCTACGGCGTCTTGTCCGCGGGGTACCGCTGGACGCCGCTCCTGAACTGGATGGACGCGGACACGCGCGAGATGCTCCGGCTCACGGGACCGCGCATGCTCGGGATCGCGGTGAGCCAGATCAACTTCGTCATCCTGACCATCATCGCAACCACGCTCGCCGTCGGCTCCGTCACCGTGTTCCAGGTCGCGTACAACATCCAATTTTTCGCCATCGGGATTTTCGGGGTGTCCTATGCCATCGCGGTGTTCCCGCAGTTCGTGGAAGAGGTCGACCGAAACGACCTGAGGGCGCTCGTTGCCACGTTCTCGCATACCGTCCGCCAGGTGTTGTTCTTCATGGTCCCGATGATGGTGGTGTTCCTCATCCTGCGCGCGCAGATCGTGCGCGTGGTCGCCGGCGCCGGGCAGTTCGACTGGGCGGCGACGATCCTCGCGGCGGACACGCTGGCGTTCTTCACGCTCAGCTTCGTGGCGCAGGCGCTCATCTTCATTCTCTCTCGCGCCTTCTTCGCGTTCCGCGACACCATGACCCCGCTCGTCGCGGGCGTCGTCTCCGCGATCCTGTCGCTCATCGCCGCGCTTTGGTTCTCGCAGGAGTTCGGCGTCGTCGGCCTCGCGATGGCGTTCACCATTTCTGCCATCGTCAATCTCGCGCTCCTCTGGGTTCCCCTGCGCCTGCGAACGGGAACGCTCGACGAGGCGCACATCGTCCGGTCGCTCTTCACGATCAGCACGGCCGCGCTCGCGTGCGCGGTGGTCACCCAGTTCCTCAAGCCGGTCATCGTCTCCGTCATTGCCCTCGACACGTTCCTCGGCGTTCTCACCCAGGGTCTGATCGCCGGAGGGGCGGGGCTGTGCGTCTACGTTCTCATTTCCTACGGGCTTCGGAGCGAGGAGCTTTCCGAGGTGGCGGGAGGCCTGAGGCGTCGAATCTTGCGCAAGGCCGCGCCGGGGGAGACCGTTGCCCCGGAATCCACCACGGCCGCCTAGCGTTTGATCAATTTGCGGAATTCCGTCACAATGCGGTCGTTATGACATCTTCCGACATCCGAAAGGCCTATCTTAATTTTTTCGCGGCGCACGGGCACGCCGTCGTGCCGTCCGCGTCCCTGCTGCCGGAAAACGACCCGACCACGCTGTTCACGGGCTCCGGCATGCAGCCGATGGTCCCGTACCTGCTTGGCGAACCGCACCCGAGCGGCACGCGGGTTGCCGACTCACAAAAGTGCTTCCGGTCGCAGGACATCGAGGAGGTGGGCGACAACCGTCACACCACGTTTTTCGAGATGCTCGGCAACTGGTCGCTTGGAGACTATTTCAAGAAGGAACAGGTCGGCTGGATGTTTGAGTTCCTCACGAAGGAGCTGAAGCTCGACCCGAGCCGGCTGTACGTGACCGTGTTCCGTGGGAACGACCAGGTCGCGCGTGACGAGGAAACGGTCGCGCTGTGGAAGGAGGCGTTCGCGTCGGTCGGCGTCGAGGCGGCCGCGGTTGATTTTTCGGAGCGCGATGGGATGCGGAACGGGCGTATTTTCTACTATCCGGAGAAGAAGAACTGGTGGTCGCGCTCCGGGACGCCGGACCAGATGCCGGTCGGCGAGCCGGGCGGCCCGGACACCGAGATGTTTTGGGATTTCGGCGCGGAACGCGGGCTGCACGAGGCGTCGGCGTTCGCGTCCGAGCCGTGCCACGTGAACTGCGACTGCGGCCGGTTCGTGGAGATCGGCAACAACGTCTTCATGCAGTACAAGAAGACCGAGACCGGGTTTGAGCCGCTTCCGAAGCAGAACGTTGACTTTGGCGGGGGACTCGAGCGCATGGCCGCGGCCGTCGGCGATGATCCGGACATGTTCCTCATCGACCTGTTCGACCGTGCCCGCGCGGCCGTCGAGTCCGCGACGGGGAAGACCTACGGCACGAATTCGGAGGAAACCTTCTCGTTCCGCGTGATTCTTGACCACCTGCGCGCCGCCACGTTCCTCATCGGCGACGGCGTGCTCCCGTCCAACAAGGACCAGGGTTATTACGTCCGCCGCCTCATCCGCCGCGCGGTGCGCTTCGGCAACAAGATCGGCGCGACCGACGCGTTCTGCGGCACGATCGCCGACGCGTACGTCGAGACGTATCGCGACGCCTACCCGGACCTCGGGGACAAGCGCGAGGCGATCGTCGCGGAGATGTCGAAGGAGGAGGCGAAGTTCAAGGCTTCCCTGGAAAAAGGTCTGCGTGAGTTTGAGAAAACGTTCGCAAAGACTGGAGCCGTCTCTGGCGTGGACGCGTTCAACCTGTACCAGTCTTATGGGTTCCCGTGGGAACTGACCGAGGAGTTGGCTCGTGAAAAGGGCCAGCGGGTCGATCGAGACGTGTTCCAGCAGGAATTCAAAAAGCACCAGGATCTTTCCCGCGCCGGGTCCGAGCAGAAGTTTGCGGGCGGGCTCGCGGACCACTCGGCCGAGGTTGTGCGCCTGCATACGGCAACGCACATGCTCCACAAGGCCCTGCGAACCGTGCTCGGCGAACATGTGTTCCAGCGCGGGTCGAACATCACGGGCGAGCGCCTGCGCTTCGACTTCTCACACCCGGAAAAGATGACCCCGGAGCAGATCAAGCGAGCAGAGGACATCGTCAACGAGAACATCCGCAAGGCTCTCCCGGTTCACTTCGAGATTCTCGACCTCGACGAGGCGAAGAAACGCGGGGCCATCGGGGTATTCGAGGATAAGTACGCCTCGCTCGGCGGCAAGATCAAGGTCTACTTTATCGGCGACGAGGCGACTGGCGACTATTACTCGAAGGAGGTCTGCGGAGGGCCGCACGTGGAAAACACCTCGGAATTGGGAAGTTTCCGTATCGTCAAGGAGGAGCCCGTGGCGGCCGGAATTCGGCGAATTAAAGCGGTTGTAACCGGCCCACAGGCCAACCCTTGACACGTGTGCGACGAAAACGTACAATACCGGCGCCTTCAGCTATCCACAACCCCTTGCGTTTTTTCGCTCAACTGATAGAATCTTGACGATTATGAGCGAACAAGGGTCGAAGGATTTTATTGAGATCAAAGGCAAGGTAGAAGAGCTTCTACCTTCGGCTCAATTCAAAATCCGTCTTGAGAACGGTCAGGTGATCACGGGGCATCTCTCCGGAAAAATGCGCATGCACCGCATCCGCATCCTTCCGGGCGACGAAGTCAAGGTTGAGATGAGCCCGTACGATCTGACCAAGGGACGAGTTGTCTATCGTTTCTAGCGAATGATCCGCGCTTCATCGGATACCTTATATCCGGTGAAGTTATTGATTCATTATGAAAGTCCGTGCATCCGTTAAACAGATCTGTCGCGATTGCAAGGTGATCCGCCGCGAAGGCCGGGTCCGCGTTATTTGTAAGAACCCGCGTCATAAACAGCGCCAAGGTTAATCTATGGCACGCATTGCTGGAGTTACTCTCCCGAACAACAAGCGCATCGTCATCGGCCTCACCTACGTCTACGGCGTGGGCGACACGACGGCCAAGCGTATCCTCAAGCAGGTCGGTCTCAGCGAAGACATTCGCGTGAAGGACCTCACCGAGGAACAGGTCACGCAGATCCGCGACCTGCTCGAAAAGAACTATCGCCTCGAAGGGGACCTTCGCCGCGACGTGCTTTCGAACATCAAGCGCCTCAAGGACACGGGCAGCTACCGTGGCGTCCGCCACATGAAGAAGCTCCCGGTCCGCGGCCAGCGCACCAAGACCAACTCCCGCACCATCCGCGGCAACGTGCGCAAGACGATGGGATCCGGCCGCCGTGTCCTCACCAAGACATAATCTGCTATGGCAACCGTGAAAGCTACCACAACCAAGGCGAAGAAGGCGAAGGCGATCCGCCAGGTGTCGTCGGGATGTGCCTACATTCAGGCCACCTACAACAACACCATCGTGACGGTAACGGACCAGAACGGCAACACGCTTGCCTGGTCGTCCGCCGGCGCGTGCGGGTTCCGCGGCCCGAAGAAGGCCACGCCGTACGCCGCGAGCATGATCGTGAAGACCATCGCCGACAAGGTGAAGGAAACCGGTCTCCGCGAGGTTGCCGTCTTCGTGACGGGCGTGGGCTCCGGCCGCGACTCCGCGGTCCGCGCGCTCAACGCCAACGGGTTCACGGTGACGAACATCAAGGACATGACCCCGCTGCCGCACAACGGTTGCCGTCCCTCGCGCGCTCGTCGCGTCTAATCGCCGATTATGGGCAAGACACTCAAAACCACCTGCAAAATGTGCCGCCGCGAGGGCGTTTCCCTCTGTGGCAAGGAGAAGTGCGCGCTCAAGCGTCGCCAGGCCCCGCCGGGCGTTCATGGTCCGGCCCAGGCAATGCGCCGACCGCGCCTGTCCTCGTATGGCATCCAGCTTCGCGAGAAGCAGAAGGCCAAGCGCCTCTATAACGTGATGGAACGCCAGTTCCGCCGCTACTTTGAGGCTGCCACCCTGAAAAAGGGCAACACGGCCGATTTCCTCGTCCAGATCCTGGAGCGCCGCCTGGACAACGTGGTGTACCGCCTCGGCTTCGCGAAGACGCGCCGCCAGGCACGCCAGATGGTCGGCCACGGCTTCATCACGATCAACGGGGAGCTGGTGGACATCCCGTCGTACACGGTGCGCGTCGGCGAGGTCATCACCATCAAGGAAAGCAAGAAGTCGAAAGGCCTCTTGAACGGCATGCAGGAACGCTTGCAGAAGACCGAGGCGCCGCGCTGGCTCTCGCTCGACGCGGCGACGTTTACGGGCAAGGTCACGTCCCTTCCGGAAGGCGAAGATCTGAAATCGGTGTTTGACCCGACCCTCATCGTTGAATTTTATTCGCGTTAATGCTTTCGCGAACCTATGGAGAACATTCTTCTCCCATCAACGATCAAATTTGAAC
>CAYRYG010000007.1:0-21412 GCA_964428465.1 uncultured Gammaproteobacteria bacterium | reverse complement strand
GTGGGCCGCGGCCGCGGGTACGTCCCGACCGAGGAACGCACGGGCGAGGTGAACGACATCGGCACCATTGCCATCGACTCGCTGTACTCCCCGGTCCGCAACGTCGGCTACCGCGTGGAGAACACCCGCGTCGGCGAGATCACGAACTACGACAAGCTCGTGATGACTATCGAAACGGACGGCACCATCACGCCGGAGGAGGCCGTGAACGCCTCGGCAAAGATCCTCATTGACTATTTCTCGATTCTGTTGCAGAATCCTGCCGCGACGTCCGGCGAAGCCGGATCCGGCTCCGCCGGAGAGGACTCCGAATAAACTGCATGTATGCGTCACCGCAAGAAAGGCACAATTCTCAGCCGTGAAAAGGCCCCGCGCGAAGCATTGCTGCGAAACCTCGCCGCAAGCGTGATTTTGTACGAAAAGGTGCAGACGACCGAGGCCAAGGCCAAGGCGGTGCGCCCGTTGGTTGAGCGCGCGATCACGACGGGGAAGACCCCCACGCTTGCGGCCCGCCGCAACCTGATGAAGGATTTCTACACCGAACATCCGGTTAAGAAGATTTTGGAAGTCCTCGGCCCGCGCTACGCGGACCGCAAGGGCGGCTATACCCGCATCGTGAAGCTCGGCCACCGTCTGAACGACGCGGCCGACATGGTGCAGATTGAGCTCGTGTAATATGGCAGACAAGAATCGCACAACCCAGACCTTCGACGCCGCGGGCATGGCCCCGGGTCGCCTGGCCACGAAAATCGCCATGGTCCTCATGGGCAAGGACAAGGCGAGCTTCATGCCGAACATGGACGCGGGCGACGCCGTGGTGGTTTCGAACGCCTCGAAGATGAAGATCACCGGCAAGAAGATGGACCAGAAGACGTACTATGCGCACACCGGCGGGCCGCGCGGGCTTTCCGCGAAGCTCCTGAAGACCGTGTGGGCCAAGGATCCGTCCGACGTGCTCCGCCGTGCCGTGGACCGCATGCTTCCGAAGAACCGCCACCGCAGCGAGCGCATGAAGCGCCTCAAGATCTCGAACTAGTATGACCGAAACAACCGCAAAATATATCAACGGTCTCGGTCGTCGCAAGGAGGCATCGGCCCAGGTTCGCCTGATCCCGGGCGGCACCGGCAAGATCACGGTCAACGGCCGCGAGATGGCGGAGTACTTCCCGCTGTTCACGCTCCAGGGCGCCGTGAACGCGCCGTTCGTCGCGACCGGCAACGAGAACAAGTTTGACGTGTCCGTGAAGGTTTCCGGCGGCGGCGTTCGCGGCCAGGCCGACGCGGTGCGCCTCGGCATTGCCCGCGCGCTCATCGACCTGAACCCGGACTATCGCCCGGCGCTCAAGAAGCTCGGCTACCTCTCCCGCGACGCGCGCGTGCGCGAACGCAAGAAGTACGGCCACACCGGCGCCCGCCGTTCCCCGCAGTGGGCCAAGCGTTAGCCAATTCCAAACCGTCCCGACCGGGGCGGTTTTTGGTATACTCTGATGGAACCCATTCCTATGCCTGAGCGTGGACCTAGTTTTTCAAACGATCACGACATTGGCCGTACAACGGAACGCCGTGACATACGGGTCCGGGAAGTCATGGAGCGTAGACAGCGCGTCGTTTCCGCCCTCATGGACCTCGAGGAGGTATTATCCGGAGCGGACGGGCGCGCGGAGGACCGGGCCGCGGTGGTCGGTCGGCTTCCCGAAGCGATTCGGGAAAGGGCGGCACGTTGCGTGGAGACGTACGCACGGCAACGCCATACCGCCAAATCGGACCATGCTTGGATTCGTCGTTTTGCTCGTCAACAAAAAATCGAAGAGAATGACGAAGGACTCGGACGAGCCCTCTTTCGAGCGAGTACGGGCAGTGATCCTCGAGGCAGGATTTTGCTCGTTCAAAAGGAGGGTTACCTGCTAGTTGCATTTGATGATCAATCCGACTATCAGCTGGCAGCGCATAAGTATCAGGACGCCTCTCGGCTGACATCCGGCGGAACATTTCACAGGACGTTTGACACGTGGTCGTCCGATCAGTTGATTCCCTCGTATGCGCGGTTTCCGGTCGTGGGCGTATCTCCACGTTATGACGTGCGTAACGTGCTCATGGTGAACGGGGCGGATACGACTTTTGGTTATGGTTCAACGGTTGCGCATGAACGGCAGCATTTCATTAATCATAGTTTGTTGGGCCGGTTTCGCGATGTGGAGCGGACGGCCACGCAGAAGGAGAGCCTCCTCGAACGCGCTCTCTATAAGGCGTTTTCCGATCAGCAGAGGCAGGAAACGGAGACGCAGGGATTCGAGAGGTCCGTAAAGGACGAGGTGCTGTCATTCGTGCGGGGCGGTTCGTTTGACGTGCAAACAAATCTACAGAATTACCTGTATCGGCATTTGTTTGACAACAAGCACGCGCCGAGGCTGCGAGATTACGTTGCTGACATCGCACGCGTCCTCCTGTCGAACAAACACGTGTTCGAATCAGAACAGTCGCACCAAGCGTTGGTGTTTCAGCTCATCGACGTGCCGTTGCCGAAGATGGCACGTTGGATTGAGTCTGTTGGAAAATACTACGCGTCCAGAATCGGCACGGCTTACGCGGGCATATTTGCCGTTAAGGAACTGACATCTGTCTTCGCGGTCCCCCACGGATTCAGCGATCATCTTCAGAAGGCTGTCTCGGCCTTCGGCCAGCTCGACCATGCGATTTTTCGATCTCCGATGCCCATCGAGGAGGCGGCGCGGGGGGCAAGAAGCGACATCGCGGCCTCACTTGACGGCTTGAAACGGGACGGAGTGCGAGTTCCGTTCGTTCGTTTAATCGGCATCCATGCCGCGAGCGCAACAAGCGAGGTGCGGAAATATGCGCAGGCGATCGCGGACGCGGCTCTCCTTGTTCCCCGGACCGATGTCGAGCAATACAGGCGCGATCGTTCGCATGGACGGGTTCAACGAAGGAAGGGCGACGCGGTGACCATGCCCTTGGAGGCCGCGTTGGTCGGTCGAGGACTGTCTGATGTATGGTCAAGCGTGTCCGCCTACGGCCACCAATCTCAACTAGAGGTCTCGTTTTACGGTCAAACCGTCGGAGGAGACCGTGTGGCATTTGTTGTCTCATTTGCGTAACGCTTGTCGTTTCCGTTGAATTTCAGTAAGATATCGCAGGTTATGGCGGCAAACGTGGCGAAAAATACGTTGTATTTGACCCTGGCGTCCGTGGGGCAGAAGGTGCTCGCGTTCGTGTATTTTTTGTTTTTGGCGCGGGTGATGGGGACGGAGCAGACCGGGGGATATTTCCTCGCGCTTTCCATCACGGCGATCTTTTCCACGGTCACGGACTTCGGGATGACGCCCGTGGTGATCCGCGACGTCGCCAAGCGGCCGGACGAGGCGGTCGGGCTGATCCGGCGCGCGCTTTGGTTCAAGATCCCGTTCATGGCGCTCGGCGTCCTCGGGGCCGTCGGGACGGCCTGGGCGCTCGGGTATGACCTCGTCGTGCGCGAGCTCGTGCTGATCGCGTCGCTCATCATGCTCGCGGACGCCGTGTCACTGCTGTTCTACGGCGTGCTGCGCGGACACCATGCGCTCAAGTTCGAGTCCATCGGGATCTTCATCGGGCAGACGTTCACGCTGCTGTTCGGCGGGGCGGTGCTCATGTGGAACCCGTCGTTGCGCCTGCTCGTGCTCGCGCTGCTCGCCGGCAGCACGTTTAACATGGTCTACTCGACCTGGCACGTGGTGCGGCTCCTCGGCACGAGCGTGCTGCGTCCGGTCTGGGACCGCGCGATGGCAAAGAGCATGCTCCTGGCCGCACTGCCGTTCGCGCTCGCCGGGATCTTCGTGAAGGTGTACTCGTACGTGGACTCGGTGTTCATCTCGAAGATGATCGGGACGGCCGCGGTCGGCGTGTACGCGGTCGCGTACAAGTTCACGTACTCGTTCCAGTTCCTGCCGATGGCATTCGTCGCGGCGCTGTACCCGGGGATGAGCGCGCTCGTGGGGAAGGACTTGCCGCGTTTGCGCCAGCTGTTCGACGACGCGATCTGGTATGTCGCGGTGCTCGCGGTCCCGATCTCGTTCGGTCTCTTCGCCATCGCGCCGGACGCGGTGGCCCTCGCCGGGGAAGGGTACGATGACGCGGTACCGGTGCTGCAGGCGCTCATCTTCGTGCTGATCCCGATCTTCCTCGACTTCCCGGTGGGCTCGCTCCTGAACGCGGCGGACCGCCAGGGGACCAAGACCGCGATCATGGGGGTCACGATGGTCCTGAACGTGATTTTGAACGCACTGCTCATCCCGATGTTCGGGGTGATCGGCGCGGCGTACGCGGCGCTCGCGAGCTTCCTGTTTCTGTTTTTCGGCGGTCTCCACTTCGTGTCGGAGATTATTCCCGACTACTCGATTCGCGCGTTTTTCCGAACGGTCATTCCGATCGTGTTCAGCGGCTTGGTCATGGGTGCCGCGGCCTACGCGCTGCGCCCGATCATCGGGTACGTCCTGACAATCCCGGTGGCCGGCGTCGCGTACGTGGCGATGCTGTTCGCGACGCGGTCCGTACGGACGACGCATCTCCAAAGCGCCATGAGAATTCTCCGACGAAAGCCGGCCTATGCCGAGGATCCTGCTCTACACGATTGATTACCCGCCGAACCGGGGCGGCGTCGCGCGGTACCTGTCCGCGATGGCGTCGTATTTCGGATCCGAGATGGACGTGGTGATTCCGGATGCCCGGCATCGCCGCTGGTGGTCGGCCGCGCTCGATCTGGTCGCGCGTCGCGCGTCGTACGGGACCGTGGTGGTGAGCCACGTGCTGCCGATCGGGACCGCGGCCATGCTCGCGGGGATCGTCACGCGCAAGCCGTACGTCGTCGTCGTGCACGGGATGGACGTTGGGCTCGCGAGAAAGAACCCGGTCAAGCGTTTGGTCGCGAGGTCGGTCCTTCGTCGCGCGAAGACGGTCGTGACGAACACGATGGCGCTCGAGAGGGAAGTGCGCGAGGCGTTTGGGGTGGAGCGGACGGTGGTGGTGTATCCGACCGTTTCACAGACCCCTCCTAACCTCCCCTCACCGGAGGGGAGGGAACTTAGCGTTTCCCCTCCTGATCAGTCAGGAGGGGTTAGGGGTGGTCTGTGTCTTGTCACGGTCGCCCGGCTCGTTCCGCGCAAGGGACATCTGCGCGTGCTTGACGCGATTGCGCGATTGCGCGAGGAACATCCCGACGTGTCGGTGTCATATGCGATCGTTGGTGATGGACCGATGCGAGAGACGATCGAGGCGAGAATCCATGAGCTCAATCTTGCGAACGTGAGGGTCATGCCGAACGTGACGGACGACGACCTTCCGGCCGCGTATGCGTCCGCGGATCTGCTCGTCATGCCGGTGGTGAGGAATGATGGGGATCGCGAGGGGTTCGGGATGGTGTATCTCGAGGCGGCGGCTCACTGCGTCCCGTCGGTCGCGACGGATATGCCCGGCGTGGACGAGGCCGTCGTCGACGGATCGACCGGCATCCTGGTCCCGGACGGCGACATTGCCGCGCTCGCGGATGCGGTGTATGGTCTCGCCACGGATCCCGAGCGGCGGCACGCGCTCGGCGGGGCGGCGCGCGACCGCGTCCGCGCGACGTTCACCCCCGACGTCCAATTCTCCAAGCTCAAGTCAATCCTGTGAGCCGCATTTCCGTCATCATTCCGTCCTACCAGCACGCCGCGACCGTCGCGGAATGCTTGGATTCGGTCCTCGCGCAGACGCGCGGGCCGGACGAGGTGATCGTCGTCAACGACGGGAGCACGGACGGGACCGAGGCGGTTCTCGCGCCGTACCGTGATCGCGTCACGGTCATCACGCAGGAGAACCAGGGCGGGAACGCCGCGCGCAACAACGGGTTCGCGGCATCGACCGGCGACCTGGTTATTTTTTGTGACGCGGACGTGGTCATGAGGCCGGACATGCTGGAGAGGATGGAACGCGCGCTCGCCGCGAACCCGGGCGCGAGCATCGCGTACGCGGGGTTCCGGTTCGGATGGAAATCGTTCCGGTCGTTCCCGTTCGACGCCGAGCGTCTGCGACGCATGAACTACGTACACACCACGTCGCTCATCCGCCGCGAACATTTCCCCGGGTTCGACCCGGCGATCCGTCGCTTCCAGGACTGGGACGTCTGGCTGACGATGCTCGAGCGGGGAAGGACGGGCACGTTCGTCGACGAGGAGCTGTTCCGCGTCATCGACCGCGACGACCGGCCCGGCATCTCGCAGTGGCGGCCGTCGTTTCTGTACAAGATCCCGTGGCGCCGGCTTGGATGGCGTCCGGAGTCAATTCGCAGGTACGAGGCCGCACGGCGGATTATCGCGGAGAAACACGGGCTATGATCTCGATCATCACGGTTTCCTACAGGACGACGGACTACGTGCACGCCATGCTGACGTCGCTGTTCGCGCACGCGCGGGGGACGGACATGGAGGTGTTCGTGGTCGTGAACGGCGACGGGACGGATCCGAGCGAACTCATGGCGGCGTTTCCGACCGTCGGGTTTATCGTGAGCGACCAGAACCTGGGGTTCGCCGGCGGAAACAATCTCGCCATCGCCGAGGCGCGCGGAGAGTACATTCTGCTCGTGAACCCGGACGTGGTATTCACGGGGAACGCGGTCCGCGCGATCGAGGAACGGATGAACCGGGACACGGACGTGGGCGTGGGCGGCATTTCGCTCAGGAACCCGGACGGGACGCAGCAGGATTGCGTCTGGCGCTTTCCAACCCCGCTCGACCAGCTCATCCTGATGCTGAAGATCCCGCACGTGTTCCCGAACCTCGGCCCGATCCGCCGGTATCTGATGAAGGATTTCGACTACGCCCGCACGCAGGACGTGGACCAGGTGATGGGCGCGTTCTTCTGCATCCGGCGTGCGACGCTCGCGCAGATCGGTCCGCTCGACGACGGGTTTTTCATGTGGTACGAGGAGGTGGACTTCTGCAAGCGCGCGAAGGACGCCGGGTGGAAGGCGCGGTATTACGCGGACGTGTCCGTGTCGCACCGCAAGGCCGGGTCGTTCCGTCGCGTCGGGACGTTCAGGAAACAGGCAATGGTCCGCCGCAGCCTGCGCCGATACATGAAAAAGCATTACGGAACCGCCGCTTGGCTCCTGTTCACGGCGCTGGATCCGCTCTTCGTCCTTCTCGCGGCCGCGGCCGCCGTCATCAAACCGCGATAATATGCTCGATCAATTTTTTGGAAAGCCGTTCTGGATCACGTTCGGACTGCTCGCCGGCACGTTCGTGGTCGCCTTGCTCGTGTTCTCGACCCCGGCGCTCGCCGCGCTCGCCCTGGCGTTTGCAGGGCTGGCGACGCTGGCGGTGTCGTGGAAGCGGCCGGAGCTCGGCGTGATGATCGCGTTTGCCGAGCTGTTTGCCAACTCGCACGGCCATCTCATCTCGTATCCCGTCGGCGGATTCTCGCTGTCGCTGCGCATGGTGATCTTCGGGGCGGTGATGACGGCCTGGGCCGCGGCGATTGTCACGCGGCGGTCGCGCCTGTCGCTACGCGACGCGCGGCTGACCCCGTTCCTGCTCCTGTTCGCCGCCGTGGCGGTCGGATTCGCGGTCGGGTTCCTCCAGAACGACCCGGTGAAGGCGTTCAAGGACGGGAACGCGTACCTGTACCTCGGCTATTTGTTCCCAATCTTGTCGATCGAATGGGACGCGGCGAAGAAGCGGCTGCTGCTCCAGGTGTTCGCGGCTGCGGCGGCGTGGGTCGTCGCGCTGACGCTGGGGTTGCTGTACGTCTTCACGCACTTTCCGGAGTGGATGCTCGGGCCGGCGTACAAGTTTATCCGTGACACGCGTACCGGCGAGCTGACCAAGATGGCCGGGAACATCTTTCGCATCTTCCTGCAGGCGCAGCTGTCCGCGGTGTTCGCGATGTACGTGGCGGTCCCGTTCCTGCTGGTCCGCTCGTTGCCGCGCCGCGCGTGGTGGACGTTCACGCTCGTGTTCGCCGCGCTCATCTCGGTGGTGCTCATCAGCCTGTCGCGCAGCTTCTGGGTCGGGATCATCGCCGGCGACGTCGCGCTGCTCGCGCTCGTCTGGGTCGACGCGTGGCCGGGGATGCGCGCGATGGGGCGTGCCGTCGGCTCGGTGGCCGTGGCAACCGTCTGCGCGGCCGTGCTGCTCGTCGGTATCGTCCTGTTCCCGCTGCCGTACCGCGTCGGACGTATCGGCGATCTGACCGGGTTGTTTTCGGAGCGAACGACGGACCTGTCGGACGTCGCGATCTCCAGCCGTTGGAATTTGCTCCCACCGCTCGTCGACGAGATCAAGGCGACGCCGCTCCTCGGCGCCGGGTTCGGCGAGGAGGTGACGTTCAAGACGGACGACCCGCGCGCCCGGGCCATCAACCCGGACGGGACATGGACGACATACGCGCTTGAATGGGGTTGGCTTGAGCTATGGCTGAAGATGGGCATCCTAGGCCCAATCGCCTTCGTGGGCGTGTTCCTGGGGCTCGTACGCGGTCTCTGGCCGTACCTGAGGGGCGAGCAGTCCTGGATCGGGGTGGCGTTCATCTCGTCGCTCGTGATGCTGTACGCCACGCACGTCTTCTCGCCGTATCTCAACCACCCGCTCGGGCTCGGCATGCTGCTCCTGTTCGTCCCGTTCCTCAAACCAAAACCTCCGGCCGTGCGGCAGGAGGTGGGGGCCATGGAGCCGGTCGCGGGGTTGTCTCAGGCGAGCGTCGCCCCGCTGATCGCGGAGTAGCCGCGGACGAACGCGTCGGCGGACATCGGCGGCTTGCCCTCGGGTTGCAGCGTCAGAATTTCCAGCGTGCCATCGGAACAATCGACGAACAGTCGGTTGTTTTGTATCGAGACGGTTCCGGGCGGAAGGTCGGCTCGGAAGTCCGCGGGGGCAAGCTCATGGATCTTGAGTCGCGAGCCGTTCCAGGTGGTCCAGGTGCCGGGCCAGCCCTTGTAGGCACGGACCATGCGCTCGATGTCCGCGAGCGGAAGCGACCAGTCGATGCGCCCGTCGTCGCGGGTCAGCAGCTTGCAGACGGTCGCGCGGGCGTTGTCCTGCGGCACGGGGACGATCCCGCCGGCATCGAGGCGCTTGATGGTGTCGACCAGGAGCGCCGGGCCCTGTTCCTCGACCTTTCGCGTGAGCGTCTCGAGCGTCTCGTTGTCGTCGATCCCGACGTTCACGGAGGCGAGCAGCGGGCCGGTGTCCATCCCCTCGTCGAGGAGCATGATGGTGATCCCGGTCGTCGCGTCGCCGCTTCGGATCGCGGACTGCATCGGGGACGGGCCGCGGTACTTCGGCAGGAGGGAAGGGTGGACGTTCACGCAGCCGAGGCGCGGAAGTTCGAGCACGGCCTTCGGGATGATGCGGCCGTAGGCGAACACCACGAAGACGTCCGCGCGCATGTCGGAAAGCATCTTGAGGGCCTCGTCGGACTTCAGGGTCGCCGGCTGGTACACGGGGATGCCCGAGGCCTCGGCGGCCACCCTGACGGGCGGCGCGGTGAGCGCATGTCCGCGTCCGGCCTCCTCATCGGGCCGCGTCACGACGGACACGACGTCAAACGAGGGGTCGTTCGCGAGCGCGTTCAAAAACGGCACCGCGAACTCGGGGGTTCCAAAGAAGACGGTTCGAATCATATGGTCAGACAGGTTTGACAAGTCAGACAGGTTTGACAGGTTACCCGGAGTATCCTGTCAAACCGGCCACTCCTGTCTGACCTGTCAAACGTTACAACGCCGGGTGGTTCGGCGGGCGGGTGAACTTCTCGACGCGGTCGATGAACAGGACGCCGTCGAGGTGGTCGATCTCATGCTGGAAGATGACGGCCTCGAGCCCGTCCGCCTCCACGGTGACTTCCTTGCCAATCTCATCGAGCGCCTTCACCTTCACGCCGCGGTGGCGCTTCACCATCCCCCACACGCCCGGGACGGACAGGCACCCCTCCTCAAACAGGAACGTGCGGAAGGAACGGGCGACGATCTCCGGGTTGACGAAGGCCTTCGGGCCCTTGCCGGAGTCGACGATGATCACGCGCTCGTGGATGCCCACCTGCGGCGCGGCGATGCCGCAACCGTTTTCGACC
This sequence comes from uncultured Gammaproteobacteria bacterium, assembly GCA_964428465.1. Taxonomy (GTDB): domain Bacteria; phylum Patescibacteriota; class Patescibacteriia; order UBA9934; family GWF2-40-263; genus YC12-FULL-57-11. The sequence continues at coordinate 11,323 of CAYRYG010000007.1, read as the reverse complement.
TTCATCGTCTCGACCAGTTCCGCCACGAGTTTTTTCAGGCGGGCCGAACCAACGTCCTTGGCAAGGACGTCCGACGAGCGCACGCGCAGCTCGTTGTTTGGCTCGGTTTCCGTGCGGACATGCATGGTCATAAGTGGACGACAGCGTATCACTCCAAAGGCCGTGTGTCAATGATATACCGGTCATCCGCCCGGGAAAAGAGGACGAGCAGCGCGGGAACGTCCGCGAGCGGGACGGTCACGCGGAGGCCGTCCGAGTCGACGACCGAGGCGCCCGGCACCTGCGCGCGGATTTGGTCGGCCATGGTCCGCATCGCGAGGTCGGTCTCGTGGGATTCGCCGGATCGGAACCGGAGGGTCATCACGCGCTTGAACGGCGGCTGGCCGTAGGCGCGGCGCGTGGCCGCGTCGTCGGCGAGCACGCGTTCCGGCTCGGACAGCATCGAACGGAACAGGTCGGGGACTTCCGTCTGGACCAGCACGTCCGCCCGGCACGCGTTGGCGACCCCGCGCCATTCCTCGGTATTGAGGATCGCGTGCTCGACCGCCTGCGAGGTCGGCTCGTACAGGGGCAGGTCCGCGTCCAGGTCGACGACAAGGCCGACGTCCGGCGGCTGGAACGGGTCGAAGACGTTCTCGTAGTAATGCCGCGTCACGACGAGGATGTCGGACTGGTCCGCGCCGACGAGATCCGTCCCTTTCTCAATGCAGCTGACCGTGGCCTCCGGAAAGATCTTCTGCATCGCCGACGCGACCGCGCGATTCCCGTACCCGCGCGCCGAAAGGCGGTTGCCGCCGCAGGAAGGGCAGGAGAGGGGCGTGGGCTCGACGCGGCCGCAGCGGTGGCAGCGCACGGTCTGGTCGTACAGGGAAAAGACGCAGCCGCACTTCGGGCATGGGAAGCGGTGGGCGCAGTCCGCGCACTGGAGCCGCCGGGACACCCCCCTCAGGTTGTACGCGCACAGCACGCGGCGGCGGGCCGAAAGGGTTTCGGCGATGCGCATGACCGCGCTCGGGCCGATGCGCGGGTGCGGCGCGCTGAACCGCTCCACGGTCATGTCGGCGACGAAGCTTGCCGGGCGCGTGCGCGGGCCGAGGAAGTCGGACGGCTGGATGTCCGCGACGTCCTCGACGCGCGGGGCGACGTCCACGCGCGCGACGCGAGCATGCAGGCGCACGCGGAGGATCTCGGCGACCGCGCGGCCGTCGAAGCGCGGGTTGCGGTCGTCCTGCTTGTGGTTCGGGTGGCCGGACCGGAGCAGAAAGATGGCGCCGAGCGCCGGGTGCGTCCAAAGGGCGGCGGTACGGGTCCCGACGAGGACGCCCGTCTTCTGCGACCGCCAGGCGCGCCAGGCGCGGGACCGCTCGCGTCCGGACTCCTCGCCGGTGACGACGATCGGGTGGAACGCGCCGAGCCGCGCGGCGACGAGCCGGGCATCGCGGACGTTCGGAAGCAACACGAGCGCCGGCTCGTCCGCGTGCTCGCGCAGGTAGGCGGCGACGAGGACGGTTGAACGGCGGAGGTCCGGCATCGCGACGAACGCGGTGGGCCGTTGCCCGAGCTGGGACGCGGCGAGCGTGATGGATGGCGCCTCGCGCGCGGCGATGGTGAGGGGAAGCGGTGCGGGCGGGGCGGACGATTTCAGCTCGCGCTTGGCCGGCTTCGGGATCGCGGCGTGCAGCACCGTCGAGACGGACTGCGCGACGTCGAGTGCGACGTCCTCGAGCGCGGAGAGCTCGGCGTCGGAGAACGCGGGCGCGTCCGCGAGCACGGAGGCGACCGTCTTCAGCTCGATCCCTCGGCCTCCGCCCTCCTTCACGCGCGCGACCACGCCCATGGTCTCGCCGAACCGAAACGGGACGCGTACGAACGTCCCGCGCGCGAGTGCCATGCCCGGCGGCACCTCATAATCAAAAACGCCGAACCTCCTCGGCATTCGCATGATGGGATAGACCTCGGCGATCATACGCCGCTACGACAGATGGAACTGCGCGACAAGATAGCCGACCCCGAACGGGGCCTCGTAAGAGAGAACTTCCGGGCGCACGCGGACGTTTTCCAAGATGCCGAGCAAGACGAGCAACGGACGATAGGCACATTCCGCGGCCCGCTCCACGAGCGCCTGGTCAAGCGACAGCAGGGCCGACCCGGAGCCGGCCTCGACCGCGTGCCGCACGGCCTCGTCGAACTGCGCGCCCTCGGGCCGAAATCCGGCGGGCGCGTCGGACGTAAGGCAGTGCGCCAGGTCGCCGGAGGCGATCACGGCGATGCGCTCGCGCCGGTCGGCCAGCACGTCCTTCAGCGCGCGCCCGAACGCGTGGTGTTCCTTCGCGCCCAGGCCGCCGTAGGAAACGGGGACGACCTTCACGGCCGGAAGCGCGTCCGCGAGCATGACGAGCGGGACGGCCGAGCCGTAATCAAGCCGCGCGTCAGAATCAAGCGTGAACGGGATTCCCGCGCGGCGCACGGAACGCTGGATCGCGTCGACCAGCGAGAGGTCCGGCGCGAACTCGCGCGCGGTGGTCAGGTCGCCGAACTCGCGGAGGTCGACGCGGTATTGGTCGTGCAGGTTCGCCGAGAACGCCTCCTCGTGCCGCGTCGCGTGCGCGGAGATGACGACGATGGTGTCCGGCATCGCGGCATACAGCTCGTCTCCAAGCCGACCCATCGCCGAGACGGTGTCCTGAAGGCGTTCGCGCGCGTCCTTCCCGATGGGCGGAAGCATGAGCGGCGTATGCGGGGTGAAGCCGGCAAAGACGATCATAGGGTCTCCGCGTCATCGGTTTCCTCGAACGTGTCCGAGACGGAAATTGCGTCGCCGAGCGGATGGATGCCCACGGAGCGCTCGTTGGTCGTCACGACCTGCGTCCACTTCCACCCGTACGACAGGAAGGTCGTCTCGTCCGTGATCGGGAGGCGATATCCGCCCGAGACGACGTAGACGGCCGGGTTTCCCGCCGCGGAGATGAGCGTGCCGTCGGGGAAGGTGACCGGCGCGGCCGTCGGGTACAGGTCGAGCTCGCCTTCCTCCGCCGGGACGATGGCGGCGTTCGGGAAGCGCGCCGAAAGAATCTCGCGCGACATGATCGGCGCCTTTTCGCCGTTCTGGACGTGGTACACGCCGCCGGTCGTCGTGTCCTGGAGCAACGCGCCCTGCGGATACACGGTATCGGTAGTGATCGGCTCGCCCTCGTCGTACGCCTCCAGGTCCTCGAACGTCACGTCGAGGATCTCGTCGGGGTTGAATCCGATCGCGCGGAACGCTTCCTGCGACGCGATGCCGCGGAGCGTCTCGTCGACGAGCAGATAGACGGTTCCGCGCGGCGAGCGGAGCAGGGAATAGTTCGGCAGCGAGATCGCCTTGCCGACCGGGAACACCGCGAGCGCCGTCGCGTCCACCGGGACGATCGCGCTCTCGTTGAAACGCGTGAGGAGTGCCGCGCGGGACGTGATGGGACGTCGCTGGCCGTTTCGGATGAGCCACACCCCGCCGTCCTCGTTGTTCTGGAGCAGGGTTCCGTCCGGATACTCGTGCGTGAACCAGCGTTGCCAGAGCTTCGCGAAGTTCGAGTTGCCGTGCGTGTGCGGCGTGTAGGTGTACAGCGCGGCGGTCGCGTCGTTCGCGAAGACGATCAGCGAGTCGTCAATGTCCGCGGCGATTCCCGGGCCGTACCCGATCACGGTCTTTCCGTAGGCCGCGAGGTCCGCCATGTATCCCTCGATCAGCTGCAGCGTCGCCGAGTTGACCTGCTTGGCAAACCCCCGGAACCGCTGGGCGCTATCCGTGTCATAGTTGCACGCGTCACAAATCCCATAGCCCATCGCCCAGTCCAGCTGGTCGCCGGAGGGATTCTCGTCGTCGATCAGGCTTTGCTCCTTCTGGAGCATCACCAGGATGACGCGCGGGTTGATCCCGTTACGCTGCGCGGCGTCATAAATGATCTCGGCCGAGCCCTTGCGCTCGCCGTCAACGTCCGTGAAGGATCGCCCGCCGAGCGTCCCGTACGCGTCGAGGAACGCCTGGATTTGGTCCCGTGTCATGCTGTCCTCGTCCCGCATCTCGCTGTCCGAGATGACGTAGCTCGGGTTGAATTCGAAGGCCGCCGCCGGCGTTACGGAGGAAATTGCCAGGATTCCCGATAACGCAGCAATAAAATAGCGTCGCATCATAGCGACGCCATTGTACCAAAGGGCGGAGAGGGCTGAAAGGGCGGAGAGGGCTTTCTAACTGATCGTAATTTCGTCACCTTTGGCGCCGACCGTCACGGAGGCGCCTTCGGCGAGGTCGCCGGAGACGATGCGCAGCGCCAGCGGGTCGAGGATCAGCTGCTGGATGACGCGCTTGAGCGGGCGTGCGCCGTAGGCCGGGTCGTATCCCTTGCGCGCGATGAGCTTGCGCGCCGCAGTGGTGGCGGTCAGGGTAATGGAACGTTCGCGCTCGACGCGCTCGAAGACGCGCGTGAGCTGGAGGCTCACGATCTCCGCGATCTGCTCCTCGGTGAGCGCGTGGAACATGATGATGTCGTCCACGCGGTTCAGGAATTCCGGGCGGAAATGGTCCTTGAGCATGCCGAGCACGCGCTCGCGCACCTCGCCTTCCTCGGCGCCGCGGTCCTCCTCGTCGGAGAACCCGATCGACGCCTTCGTCTTTCCCGCGTCGAGGATCACGTCCGAGCCGACGTTCGACGTCATGATGATCACCGTGTTTTTGAAGTTGACCTTGCGGCCCTTCGCGTCCGTGAGGTGCCCGTCGTCCAGAATCTGAAGCAGGATGTTGAACGTGTCCGGGTGCGCCTTCTCGATCTCGTCGAACAGCAGGACGGAGTACGGGCGGCGGCGCACGATCTCGGTGAGCTGGCCGCCTTCCTCGTAACCGACGTAGCCCGGCGGGGAACCGATGATCTTCGATACCGCGTGCTTCTCCATGTACTCGGACATGTCGAGGCGCACGAGCGCGGACTCGTCGTTGAACATGAACTCCGCGAGCGCGCGGGCGAGCTCGGTCTTTCCGACGCCGGTGGGCCCGAGAAAGATGAACGAGCCGATCGGCCGGTTTGCCTCCGCGATGCCGGCGCGGGAACGGCGCAGCGCGTTCGACACCGCGGCGATCGCCTCGGTCTGGCCGACCACGCGCGAGCCGAGCACGTCCTCCATGCGCGCCAGCTTCTTCAGCTCCGACTCAAGCATCTTCGAGACGGGGATGCCGGTCCAGCGCGAGACCACGGCCGCGACGTCCTCCTCGGTCACGACCTGCTTCAGGATCCCGCGGTCCTGCTGGAGCTTGGTCAGCGCGGTTTCGGCGGCCTTCAGGCGCTTCTCGTCCGCGGGGATGGTCCCGTAGCGGATTTTCGCCACGGTCTCGAGGTCGCCGCGGCGCTCGGCGATTTCCGCCTCCGCGCGCAGCTTCTCGATGCCGCCCTTGATGGCTTGGATGTCCGCGATCTTTTCCTTCTCGTTCTTCCACTTGCCCTCGAGCGCGTCGGTCTTCTCGCGGAGGTCCGCGATCTGGCGCTCGATCTCGGAAAGGCGCGCCTTCGAGTCCTTGTCCTCCTCCTTCTCAAGCGCCTTGCGCTCGATCTCGTGGCGCATCAGGTCGCGCTTCAGCGTGTCGAGCTCCTCCGGCATGGAATCGATCTGCATGCGCAGCGCGGAGGCGGCCTCGTCGATGAGGTCCACGGCCTTGTCCGGCAGGTGGCGGTCGGTGATGTAGCGCTGCGACAACTCCGCGGCCGCGACGATGCACGGGTCGGAAATGCGCACGCCGTGGTGCAGCTCGTACTTTTCCTTGATGCCGCGCAGGATCGCGATGGTGTCCTCGGTGGTCGGCTCCTCGACCAGCACCGGCTGGAAGCGGCGTTCGAGCGCCGGGTCCTTCTCGATGTAGCGCTGATATTCCTTGATCGTGGTGGCGCCGACCGCGCGCAGCTTGCCACGCGCGAGCGCCGGCTTCAGCATGTTGGCCGCGTCGAGCGACCCGCCCTCGGTGGTTCCCGCGCCGACCAGCGTGTGCAGCTCGTCGATGAACAGGATGATCTTGCCGCCGGACCCCTCGATCTCCTTGAGCACGGCCTTGAGGCGGTCCTCAAACTCGCCGCGGTACTTGGTTCCCGCGACCATGGAGCCGATGTCGAGCGCGACGATCTCCTTGTCCTTCAGCATCTCCGGGACGTCGCCCGCGATGATGCGCTGCGCGAGACCCTCGATGATGGCAGTCTTGCCGACGCCCGCCTCGCCGATGAGCACCGGGTTGTTCTTGGTGCGGCGCGACAGCACCTGCATGACGCGGCGGATCTCGGCGTCGCGCCCGATGACTGGGTCGAGCTCGCCGGAACGCGCCGCGTCCGTGAGGTTGCGGCTGTATTTCTTGAGCGCCTGGTACTTCGCCTCCGGCTCCTGCGTGTCCACGCGCTGCGTCCCGCGGATGTCCTTGAGCGCGCGCATCACGCTTTCCTCGCTCATCCCGTGCTGTCCGAGGAATCGCGTGATGTTTTTATTCGTCAGAAGCCCGAGCAGCAAATGCTCGGTTGAGATATAGTCGTCCTTGAACTGCTTGGCGATCCTCGCGGACTCGGAAAGTACCGCGGCCATCTCCGGCGCGAGAAAAATCTGGCCGATGCCGCCGCCGTGCGCACGCTGCTTCGGAAGCGAGTCGAGAATGCGGTCGAGCTCCGCGCGCAGGTCAGACGGGTTGCTCGCGACCTTGTTCACGATCGCCCGTACGACGCCGTCGTCCTGCGAGAGCAGGGAAGCGAGCAGGTGGATGGGCTCGAGCGCCGGCTGTCCGCCCTCGACCGCGAGCGAGTTCGCGTTTTGAAGGGCCTCCTGGGATTTGAGGGTAAAGTTGTTGGGAAGCATACATTTGATACGGACCTACGGACAGCTACGGACCTACGGACATGATTAGCACTCACAACTATAGAGTGCTAATTTGAAAAAGTCAACAAAAGCGCTAAGATACCCACGCTATGGAACGACACGAACTGTTTGGCGTCCGCGTCGACGATGTATCTCCGGAGGAACTGGAGCGTTGCATTTCGGACTGGCTTCTTGGAGACCGCGCGTGCGTCATCGTGACGCCGAATCCGGAGTTTATTTTGTCGGCACGCCATGACGCGGGATTTCGCGACCTGCTCAACCGCGCGGACCTGTCGCTTCCGGACGGTGTCGGCCTCCGGTTCGCGATCCCCGCGATCACCGGTACGCGCCTTTCGTATCGCCACACGGGCGTGGACACGCTCGAGACGATCGCCCGCGCCTGCGCGGCATCGGGAAAGCGCCTCGCCCTGTTCGGCGGCGACCCGGGCGTCGCGGAACGAGCCGCATCAAGGCTTCGCGATCGCATCCCGAACCTTCTCGCCGAAGGCATCGACCCCGGCCCCGTCGACCCAAACCACCTCAACAACCTCAATCACCTCAACGACTTCACCGCCATTGCCGTCGGTCTCGGACAAGGCAAACAAGAACGCGTCATCGAATCCCTGCGTGCCTTCCCGCCTTCCCGCCTTCCCGCCTTGCGCATCGCGATCGGCGTCGGCGGCGCGTTTGACATGATCTCCGGAACGAAGCGTCGCGCCCCCTCCTGGATGCGCGCCATCGGCCTCGAATGGCTGTGGCGGGCCGTGATCGAGCCGGGTCGCATCGGCCGCATTCTCCGCGCCTTTCCGGGCTTCCCAGCGGTCGTGGTTTGGGATACACTGAAACACCGAAGATTCCTGCGCGCCTGTCGCGCGAGCATTCCAGAAATTTTACGCCAATTGCGCGGATTATGAGCGTTCGAACCCGTTTTGCGCCGTCACCGACCGGTTACCTCCACATCGGGGGTTTGCGGACCTGCCTGTATAACGTTTTGCTCTCGCGACAGAAGGGCGGGGCGTTCTTGCTGCGCGTGGAGGATACGGACCGCGAGCGCTACGTTCCGGGTGCCGTCGAGTCGCTGCTGACGACGCTCGACCGCGTCGGGCTGTCGCCGGACGAGGGGCCGAAGCTCGAAAACGGGATCGTCGTTCAAATGGGCGACCGCGGTCCGTACATTCAGTCGGAACGGCTGCCGATATACGCCGAACACGCGAAAAAACTTCTCGAACAGGGTAGCGCGTACTATTGCTTCTGTTCCAGCGAACGGCTCGACTCGCTGCGCAAACAGCAGGAGATCGCCAAGCTGCCGACAAAATACGACCGCCGCTGCGTCTCGCTGTCGCCCGCGGAAATCGAGACGCGCCTCAGCGCGAACGAGCCGCACGTCATCCGCCTGAGGATGCCGGACGGCGAAACGTCCTTCGAGGACGCGATCCGCGGCCGCATCACCATCCAGAACGCGGAAATCGACGACCAAGTGCTCATCAAGTCCGACGGGTTCCCGACGTACCACCTCGCCGTCGTCGTCGACGACCACCTGATGGAAATCACGCATGTCATCCGCGGAGAAGAGTGGATCTCGTCCACGCCGAAGCACGTGGTGCTGTACCGGCTCTTCGGATGGACCGCCCCGTCCTTCGCGCACCTGCCGCTCATCCTGAATCCGGACAAGTCCAAGCTCTCCAAGCGCCAGGGCGACGTGGCCGTCGAGGATTATCTCGACAAGGGGTATCTTCCGGACGCGCTCATCAACTTCGTCGCTCTGTTGGGCTTTAATCCGAAGGGTGATCAAGAATTGTATTCAGTCGAGGAGCTCGTCGAATCGTTCGATTTGTCAAAGATCAACAAGTCCGGGGCCGTGTTCGACGTCGCCAAGCTGGATTGGATGAACGGACAGTACATCATGAAGACGTCGACGGCAGAGCTCGTGTCGCTCGTCGAGCCGTTCTTGGCCCGGGCAGGGAAGACCGTCGAGGCCGGGCTCCTCGCGCGCATCTGTGCCGTCGAGAAGCCGCGCATGACGCGTCTGTCGGAGATCACGGACCTCGTCGACGGATATCTGGCCATGCCGTCGTTCGACCCGCAGATGCTGGTTTGGAAAAAGGCGGACGCGGAGGACGCGAAGCGCAGCCTCGCGGGCGTTCGCGCGCGCCTTGCCGGCCTGGATGACGCGACCTGGGGCGACGTCGCATTGATCGAAACGTCCCTGAAGGGGTATATTGAAGCCAACGGGCTGCAGAACGGGAACGTCCTGTGGCCGACGCGCGTGGCGCTTTCCGGCCGTTCTTCCTCGCCGAGCCCGTTCGAGCTCGCCTGGGCGCTCGGACCCGAGGAAACGCTGCGCCGCCTCGATTCCGCCGTAACCGCTCTCTCCGCATGACACGAGCCAACGCCCATTGGATCGTCGCTCTCATCCTCGCCGCGACCGCGGCCGGATTTGGGGTGGTACACGCCACGGACGGCGACGGGACCGAGGACACGGTCGTCGTCGAGGACACGGCCGCGGCCGCGCAGATCAACGTCCTGAACGAGCAGATTACGGAAAAGCGATCGGACATCGACGCGCTGAACCGAAACATCGAGGAATACCGAAAAAAAATCATCGCCTTGCAAAACAGCGAGTCCACGATGGAGGTTGAGATCGAGCTGCTCGACAACCGCATCGCGAAGTCCGAGCTCGACATCCAGGCGACGGAACAGGAAATCTCCGCGGTCAACGACGAGATCGCCGTTCTCGAGACGCAGGTCACCGCGATCGAGGCGCAGCTTACGCGCAGCCGCGAGTCCCTTTCCGAGATCCTGCGACAGATGGACGTGTACGACAACGACATGTCGCTCCAGCTGCTGTTCGGGTCCGATTCGTTCGGAGACCTGTTTACGCGCCTCCAGGAGCTCTCCAGCGTGACGGACGACCTCAAGAACGCGCTGGAACGCGCCGAGGCGGAGCACGCGCAGCTCGAAGGCGACCGCGCGGCGCAAATCGGCAAGCGCGCGCGCCTGTCGGAGCTCCAGGCACAGCAGGAGACGCAGATGGCCCTGCTCAAGGACGAGCAGGGCTCGAAGGAGTATCTCCTCGCCCAAACGCAGCGTTCCGAATCGAAGTTCCAGTCGTTTCTTGCCGAGCTGCGCGAGGAACAGCAGTACGTGAACCAGCAGATCGCCGTCCTGCAGGGTGAGGTGGAGCGCAAGCTGACGAACATCGACGACGGAGGGCAGGGGAGCAGCGTCCTCTCCTGGCCGGTCGAGCCGACTAAGGGCGTCTCGGCGCTGTTCCACGATCCAAGCTATCCGTTCCGCCACCTGTTCGAGCACTCGGGCCTCGACGTCCCGGTCGCGTACGGAACCCCGGTCGAATCGGCCGCCCCGGGATACGTCGCCTGGACGCGCACGGGGAAGATGTACGGCAACTACGTGATGGTCATCCACTCGAACGGGATCGCGACCCTGTACGCCCACCTCTCGAAGATCTCCGTGGCCCAGGACCAGTTCGTGGCGCGGGGAAGCGAGATCGGCCTTTCCGGGGGCGTCCCGGGAACTCCCGGGGCCGGGCTCTCGACCGGCGCGCACCTGCACTTCGAAGTTCGCTTAAACGGGATCCCGACGGATCCGCTTGGTTACCTCGTCGAACGATAATCCTATGGATCTCGATCTCGCGCTCAAAGTCATCGCCTGGGCCATGACCGTCACTCCCGTGACCGTATTCCTTGTCATCAGCTTCTACATGATGGCCGGTGCGGCGGCGGACGACGACTCCATCAAGGCCCTGATCATGCTCGGCATCGGCATCTTCGCCGTCGGGGCAATCCTGCTACTCATGACGTACGTCGCCGGATTCTCGACCGAGTGGTTCATGCGATAGCCCGTATGCTTCGCAAGAGCAAGTTGGGCCGCCAGGACGGTGAATGGACAAAGGACCAGGTAATCGCTGGTCTTTTGAAATTTTACGAGGAGTTCGGACGATTTCCGAAGGCGAGCGAAATAAATGCCTATCCCTACCTGCCGACCGCCAGGTCAATTCAAAGAAATTTCGGTGGCATCCAGACGCTTAAGGACGAGCTTGGAATCAAGGAAGACTATCACAAGGGGAAGTATCGCTCAGAGTTGATGGTTCAAGTCAATGATCGTGGTCGAGAAATTGAAGAGAAGCTGGGAAGTACACTGGTGCGCCGTTTTTCTGAAATCTGCGTCCACCGCGAGTTCCCGCTAACGGGCGGTCGGCAACGGCTTGATTTTGTCGTCTATTCAAAAGAGGGAAGGTTCGGCATTGACGTATTTTTTGCGGAATCACGACATAGCCTGCAAACAAATATCCAAATCAAGCAGAGTAGATACGATGCATTCAGTGACCAGCTGCTCTTGGTGTGCGGAAACGAGGATATATGTCAGGACGCGATCGATCAAATTCTTTCAAACAAAAGGGTAAGTTAAACATCTGCCACCAGCCCGGTGGCGGTTTTGTTTTCAACCC
>CAYRYG010000006.1:0-31325 GCA_964428465.1 uncultured Gammaproteobacteria bacterium | reverse complement strand
GCCTCGGCCTCCTCCACGCGCCCGAGCGCCTGCGCGTACGCGGCCTCCAGCTCGTCCGCGTCGAGCACCGCGAGCACGTCCCCGGCGCGAACCGCGTCGCCCACGCGCGCCAGCACGGCCTCGACCGTTCCCGACCGGTCAAACGCCAAATCCACCTCGTCGACGCTCCGCACGTCGCCGGTAATCTCCACGGTCTGAACCAGGTCCGCCCTCTGTACGGTATCCGTGGTCGTCACCGCGACCGGCGAACCGGACCCGAACGCCGCCCACCCGACGGCCGCGACCAAAAGCAAACCGATCGCCGCCCAAATGATCTTTCCGCGCTTTGTCATACCCGTTTCGAACGCAAATAGTTTACCACAGAACGCCCGGCATCACGCCGGACGTTCTTACAATTCCACGAAGCTGTTGTCCCCGATGATCAGCCGGTGCGCGGTCTTCGGATGCGTGCGGCGCGCGTCCACGAGCGTCGCGTTCAGCCCGATGAGGCTGTTGCAGATGCGCTCCGTGGTGTCGATGGTCGCGCCCGAGAAGACGACCGAGTGCTCAACCTCGGAATCCTTCACCGTGACGGTGTTCCCGATCGACGTGTACGGTCCGATGTACGACCCCGAGATGACGCAGTTGTCGCCGATCGTCACCGGGCCGCGGACGAGGCAGTCGGCCGTGATGCGCGTCCCCTTCCCGACGCGCACGTCGCCCTGGACCTGAGCCCCGTCGTCCACCGTGCCCTCGATCACGAACGCCGCGCGGTCGAGACAGTCCATCACGAGCGCGTTGCCCTCGAGGAGCGCGTCCGGCGTCCCCGTGTCCTTCCACCATCCGGTGATTTCCTCGTAGCCCACCTTCTTCCCGGCCTGGATGTACCAGGTGTTGATGTCCGAGATCTCGTACTCGCCGCGCGCGGACGGTCCGATGGCGCGGAACGCGTCGAAGTAGTCCTCGTTGTAGAGATAGATGCCGGTGACCGCGAAGTCCGACGGCGGCTCGCACGGCTTTTCCAGGATGCGACGGAGCGACCCGTCCTCGTTGAACTCCGGCACGCCGAAGCGCTGCGGGTCCTTCACGCGGGAGAACGCGAGCATGCAGTCAAGCCCCTCGTTTTGGAACCGCTCGACGAACTTGTTGATGCTGCCGAGGATGATGTTGTCGCCGAGGAAGAACAGGAACTTATGGCCGCGCAGGTGCTCCTCCGCGTTCGCCACCACGTGCGCCACGCCGCGCGCGCCGCCCTTCTGCTCGAGGTACGTGAGCCGCGCGTTCCAGTTCGACCCGTCGCCGAACGCCGCGCGCATGCTCTCCACCTCGCCCGGGTTCACGTTGATGATGATGTCCGAGATCCCGGCCGCCGTGATCTTGTCGATGACATGCCAAAGCATCGGCTTGTTGGCAAGCGGGATCAGGTGCTTGTTGGTGGTCCAGGTGATGGGGCGCAGGCGCGTGGCATGCCCGCCCGCGGCGATCAGGGCTTTCATAACGGGTTTACCCTACCTCCGGCGACGGTCGGAGTCAATATAATGAAAAAGCAGCCGGGAGGCTGCGTCAGATGGCGATGCCGCAGAGCGCGAGCGCCGCCAGGGTGAGGCCGTCGTCGAGCTCGCCGGAGTCCACGAGCGCGCGGAGCTCCGCGCAGGTGAAGAGCTTCGAGCCGCCAAGGATCTCCAGGTTCTCGGGACTGGCCTCGCCGATCGACTCGATCTCGGCGTGTACCACCCACTGCGGGTGGAGGAAGAACGTGGGGTTCACGTTCACGCGGCCCGCGAGCCGCGCGCCGCGGATGCGAAAGCCGGCCTCTTCGAGAGCCTCGAGCTTGGCCGCCTTGACCACGAACTCCTCGAGGTTCATCTCCTCCGGCGGGAGGTGGATGAGCCCGCGGGGGACTTCCCACTTCCACTGGCCGACATGCTCGACCAGCTCGGACCAGAGCCGTCCCTCCTGCAGCCGCTTCACGTACTCGCTCCCCGCGTTCGGGAGGAGCCGGTCCGCGACCATACGGAAGCACTTCACGAGCCCGATGCGGCCCCCGAGCTGGCACAGCACGATCGCGCCCGGGTTCTCGACGATCACGGGCTGGTCGTAGAGCGCCACCCGCTCGCCGCCGAGCAGCTTCCAGAGCACCACGCGGAGGAACGCCCATCCGCGCACGTTCACGAGACTGCCGATCCCCTGTGTCGTCGGAAGCCATCCCACGACGGGCTGATTCCAGGGATTCGTCGCGCCGAGATGCCGCTCGTCGAGCAGTTCCATACCGCCGTCTTTCGGTCTTTGTTCCGCCACGTTGCCTCCGCTCGCGATTGGGCGAGGCGTGGATAATGCCACAAGAAAAAACGCGGGGTCAAGCCCCGCGCTTCCTCGCCTCCGCGTATTTCTCCATCGTGTCTCGCAGCGCCTCGTGGACCTCGCGCATCGCGATGCCGTACTCCGCGAGGCGGGTGGAGGCCATCACGTTGTTCGAGCGGCCCTTCGTGGCGAGGCCGATTTTCACGAGGTCGTCGTTCGAGATCCATTCGTTCGCGTGCGCCGGGTCGACGAGTTCCTCGTAGAGCGCCATCAGCTCGCGGTGCTTCATCACGCCCGGGTTCACCACGTGGAAGATGCCCGGGGCCCGCTTCTCCATGAGCTGGCGCAGCACGTCGATCATGTCGTCGACGACGGTCACGCTGTTCTCCACGTCGATCACCTTCGGGTACGCGGCGAGCTTGTCGATGAGGTTGCGCGCGCCCGGGACGCGGTCGATCGGCATGCGGATGCGCGCGATACCGACGTTCGGCAGCGTGGAAAGCGCCAGGTCCGCGGCCCACTTGGAGCGCGAATAGGTCGGCAGCGGGTTGCCGAAGTCGTCCTCGCGCCACATCTTGTCCGGGTGCGGGGCGTCGCCGTAGAAGATGCAGCCCGAGCCGATGTGCAGGAAATAGACGCCCGCCTCCTGGCACGCGGCCGCGACCGCGATCGGCATGAGCGTGTTACCCATGACCGTCTCGAGCTGATGGCTGTCGCACCAATCCACGTTCGGCTTGCCCGTGACGCCGCCGGCGTTCAGAACCGCGTCCGGCTTCACGCGATCAATCTCGCGCGCCGCGTCTTCCTTGCTCAGCACGCGCACGTCGGACAGCACCGCGCTCAGTCCTGAGCCCGTCGAAGGGTCGTCGCCCCACGCGTCCTTGCACCGGTTCCCAACGTATCCGTGGCCAAAAATCAAAATTTTCATAATGAAGACTTTGGAGGAAATTACAGATTTTGTTTACGGATGTACCGATATCTGTATATCCGTAAGCCAAATCCGTAATTTCCCCAAGGCTTTACCGACTCACGTACTGCGCCTCGTAATATTTCTGAAAGTCACCGTTCTTAATCGGCTTCCACCACGCCTCGTTTTCCTTGAACCACGCGACCGTCCGCGCGAGCCCGTCGTCGAACGAGATCTGCGGGGCCCAGCCGAGCTCCGCGCGGATCTTCTCGCTCGAGATCGCGTACCGGCGGTCGTGGCCCGGGCGGTCCTTCACGTACTCGATGGACGACTCGTCCTTCCCGCACAGCGCGAGGATCTTCTTCGTCACCTCGATGTTCGGCACGCGGTCGCCGGTGCCGACGTTGTACGACTCGCCGAGCGTCCCGCGTCGCATCACCGCGTCGATGGCGCGCGCGTGATCGTCAATGTGCAGCCACTCGCGCACCTGCATCCCGTCGCCGTACACCGGCACCTTCTTGCCCTCGAGCAGGTTGGTGATGAACAGCGGGAACAGCTTCTCCGGATAATGGTACGGCCCGTACATGTTGCACGCGTGCGTGATGATCACGGGCGTCTGGTACGTGTGCCAGTACGACGCGACCAGATGGTCGCTCGCGGCCTTCGCGGCCGAGTACGGCGAGCGCGGCTCGAACTTGGCGTCGTCTCCGCTCTCCCCTTCCATCACCGCGCCGAACACCTCGTCCGTGGAAATCTGGACGAAGCGCGGGACATGGTGCTTGCGGACCGCCTCGAGCAACGTGTAGATGCCGAAGACGGCCGTGGTGAGGAACGCCTTCGGGTCCATGATGGACCGGTCCACGTGCGTCTCGGCCGCGTAGTTCACGACCGCGTCGAACCCGCCCTCGGACAGGATCTGGTCGACCACCGCCGCGTCCGCGATGTCGCCCTTCACGAACCGGTAGCGCGGATCGTGCTCCACGGACGCCAAGTTCGCCGGATTGCCGGCGTAGGTGAGCTTGTCGAGGTTTACGATCTGGATGTCGGGATCGTTCGCGAGCTGATATCGGATGAAATTCGACCCGATAAACCCGCATCCGCCGGTGACGAGAATCTTCATACTGCCGGCAGATTACCCGATCAGAGGCCGAGATGCAACATGGCCATGCACCAGGCGGAAATCGGATGGCTGTCCCACATCTCCCCCCGCCTGATCGCGTCGTCGACCTCCTCCTTTGTCATGAACAGCGTCTCGACGACCTCGTCGTCATGCTCGGTCACCTTCTTCAAGTCCGTCGCGTAAAAGACGTGCAGCCATTCGTTCGTTAGAAACGGCATGCCCGCGCACTTGCCGATCGGCACCCACGTCGCGGCCTCGTAGCCGGTCTCCTCGCGAAACTCGCGGACGGCGCCGTCGATCGGTTCCTCGCCCGGCTCGATCCCACCGGCGGTCACCGATAGCCCGACGTCGTCGAGCAGATAGCGGTATTCCCGGATCATCAGAAATCTCCCGTCGTCCGCCTGCGCGACCACGACGACCGCGTGGTTCTTGTCCACCATGTCGTACGTTCCTTCCTTTCCGTCGGGACGACGAAACTGGCGGCGCATGTGCGTCCAAAACCGATTGCGATCGATCTCCTCCTCGGAAAGCGTTTGCCAGGATTCCTTCATACGCGTGTGCAGACCTCCCCTAACCCCTCCTGACTGATCAGGAGGGGAAACGCGGAGTTTCCTCCCCTCCGTGAGGGGAGGTTAGGAGGGGTCTATGTGGTTCTGACAAGTGATAAGACGACGATCGGCGTGACGGCGGCTCCGGCGACGGCGAGGAGGCGGTAGGACTCGAATCCCGCGCCGAGGTTCCAGGCGAGCGCCGCGAAGAGGACGCCGAAGACGGCCGAGAGGGCGTACTGGAAAAACGGCCAGTCGCGATACTCCTTTACCGAGCGCATCCACCAGACGCCGAAGACGAAGGCGGCGAGCAGAAACAGGTGCACGGAAAGATAACGCGCGACGAACCCGGGCCGCAGCAGGTCGGCGAGCCAGAAGACGACGTACGCGGTCGCGCTCGCGAAGAATCCCACGCGGCTAATTTGTTCCTGCCACGTATTCATACAGGTCGCGCCAGTGAAACGGCTCCCGCTTCCATATCATATCAATCCGGCCGACGATGAGCGAGGCCCCGAGATCCCTGATGCCCGGCGTCGAGACCACGAACTTCCACGCGTCCTGGTCGAGCACGAGCGCCGACGTGTCGAACGTCGCGCGCGCCACGTACCAGCCGTCCACCTGCTCCGGCGACGTATACTCGGCGAGCACGTAATTCACGCCGAGCCGGTCGAGGTCCGTGTTGTAGGTGAGGCGCGCCGGGTCGGGGTTGAAGTACATGTCCGGCGAGAAGGCCACGTGCCCGTCGGTGGTGACCTCCAGATCGCCGCGCTCGGCCGAGACGAACACGACGCCGTCCTCCTCCACGTCGAGCGCGAACCGCCTGTACGGCTCGTCGATGACCAGCGCGTCCGACGAGGCGCCCGCGACGACCGTCTGCAGCCCCTCCGCGTGCCGCGTGGCGAACGAGAGGCGCTTGGCCTCGGTCCAGAACGTCACGCGCCGCGGGGTCGGCTGGTACCCGACCTCGTCGCCGAGAAACACGTTGTTGAGAAACACGACCTTCTGCTGCGTCGTCGTGATGGTGCGCCAGAAGATGTCCCGGCTCCCCTGCATCGCGACCTTGTACGCGCCCTCCGGGAGCCCCTCCGCCGAAACCGTGACGTGCCGCATCCCGGTCGCGCGCGCGTCGTCGTCGACGTCGCCGTCGTCGGACGCGCGCGCGTCCGTCACCGGCACGCCGTCCGCGTCCGTCACCACCACGGTCACCGCGTCCGAGCCGTCGTCGCGGTTCATGTCCATGTACGCGAAGTCGAACGAAAGCGTCTCGTCCTTCACGTACGTCTTGAACTCGTGGAACCCGCGCAGCGAGACGTCCACGACGCGCGTCGCGGTGGACGGCGCGTATCCCGGCAGCACGTAGGGCTTCGCGAGCGACGCGTGGTAGGTGGCGATCTCCGACACGGGCGGCGGGTCGGCCAGAAACTCGTCGATTCCTCGGTAGACGGCCTCGCGCTGAAGCAGGATCAGGCCGTCCTTCTCCAACCGGGCCCAGCCGAGGTTATCGATGACGAGGTTCTGCAGCGGATGCAGGTCGTACGCCTGTGCCTCGACGTTGCCGAGCGCGCCGAGCTCGACGATCGGGACGGACGCGTTCTGGAACCACACCTCGGCCTCGATCGCGTCGAAGTGGCGGTGCGGGTGGACGAAGAAGAACACCGGGTCGTCGGTGATGACGCCGTCCTCGTCCACGCGCGCGTCCGGCAGCAGCTCGTCGATGAACGGCGACGCCTCCCCGACCGCGTGGCGCACGACAAAAACGCCCGATGGGACGATCTCCCGGTTCAAGAGCCAGGCGAACGCGACGACCGGGATCGCGACGATGAGGAGTTGTATCAATCGAACCATCATGCCCTTGCTCCTTGCTTCTTACCCCTTGCCCCTATCTTTTGATAATCCGATACAGCGTCTCGATCTCGAACGTCTCGATCGGCTCGATCTGCAGCCCGAGCGCGGCGAGCTTCACGTCGTTCAGGTAGTCGACGTCGATCTGCGGGAGCGTGATGCCGTAATAATAGAGCGGCGCGCGCAGGACGATGCGCGGCATGAGCGCGTACGTTTCCTCGTCGCGCAGCGGATAGCGCACGCGGCGCTCCGGGAAGAACAGCTTGTCCCCGCGGTCGACCACGATCACGGCGTCGGGCTCGGTGAGGTCGAGAACGCGCGCGCGAATGTCACGCGACGCCTCGAGTCCCTGCGCGGCGTACACGAGCCCGTCCTGCGGCGAGAAAAACGTGGCGCGCACGGACAGCCCGACGCACGCGAGCACGAGCGCCGCGACCGCGAGCCGGCGCGCCGTCTCGGTCAGCGCCCGATGCGAGACCCAGCGAATCGCGTGCGCGGCGAACGGGGTGAGCAGCACGAACACCGGAATCCAGTAGCGCACATGGCTGTTGCCGATCGTAACCTGGGTCGGGTCCGGGTTGTCGAAGAACGTCCAGGATCCGTACATGACCGCCAGGTAGGCGCACGCGGCCACCGCGAACGCGAGGTAGGCGCGGCGCGGACGACGCAATTCCTTCGCGACGGCGCGCGTCGGGAACGCGGCCGGGAACCCGACGAGGATGAGCGCGGTCATCCACCAGAATAATCCCGCCCCATAAGACAGAACGTTCTTGCCGATGTCCTTATATGAGAAGCCGAAGGGGAAAAGCGCTCTGAATACTGGATACTGGATACCGGATACTGGCTCTGCCGCGTCGCCAGTCCCCAATATCTGTTCTCCATTCTCTTCCGTGTCTTCGCTCACCGCCGTATACCCCGTCGCGAACGGGCTGCCGTACGTCGCCTGGTTGATCACGGCCATCGGGAGCAGCGCGACCGCGGCGGACACGGCGAACAGCGCGATCTCCCTCCACGCGACGCCCCTGCCACGGTACGCCGCCGCGGCGGCGAGCGCGGCGAGCGCGACCCACGACACCTCGGACGCGCGCACGAACAGCGCCAGCCCCGCGCACACGCCCGCGAGCACGAGGTCGAGGTCCGCGAACTTCTTTCCGCGCGACGGACGGACCACCAAGAAATATCCCGCGAAGATCAGGAACGCGGCGAACGTGACGTTATGCATGAGCGACCGGGCCGAGTAGTACCACCACGCGGGATGCACGGCAAGGAGCACCGCGGACAACAGGCCGATCTCCCGGTCGAACAGCCGCCGCGTGACGGCATACCAGGCGAACACGGCGACCGCGGCGATCAGCGGGGTCAGGAACGGCAGCATCCATCCGCCCGTTACCGCGATCAGGAACCCGTACAGCACCGGCAGCCCGATGAAGCTCCCGGGAACCAGCCGGCCCGCCAGCGAGACGACGCTGCGCGGATGCAGCGCGTCCTTGAGATCCACGTTCAGCGAGTCGAACGAGGAAAGCGATCCCCGTTCCGCGAACTGCTGGGCAAAGAAGGCATTGGCCGTCTCGTCCGGGGACACGTAGATGCCGCCGACGCGCAGGAACGCGAGGCATCCCAGGAACGCCAGGAGGACGAACCCGGCGACCATGATTAGGTCGTGTTTGGGCTCGAGGCTCCTCACAGTCCGTAGGTTAGCAAACTGGCGACGGCAAACGCGATCGCGAGCGAAAGCGTCGCGACGGAAAACGGGATGAGCAGGTCTACCCCGGACCATACGGCGACGAGCAAGAAGGTCACCCCGAGAAACTGTAGGAACATCTTCACCTTCCCGACGACGTTCGCCATCACCGGAAGTCCCATATGCTTGCGGACCACGCCGCCAAAGACGAGGGCGACCTCGAGCGCGATGATCGTGATCCCAAAGAACGGGTTCATGTGCTTGATGACGATCAGCAGGATCACGGAGCCGATGAGCACCTTGTCCGCGATCGGGTCGTAAAGCATCCCCCACTCGGTGATCTGCCCGCGCACGCGGGCCATGGAGCCGTCCAGGGCATCGGTGAACGCCGTGAAGATGAACAGGGGAACGCCGACGGCGTAATCCCCGACATACAGCAAATAGAGGACGAGCGGCGTCAGGACAAACCGAAACCAGGTAATCACGTTCGGCGTGACGAATTCGGGGATGAACCGGATCATCGTCGCGCCAAGGAACTTGTCGTGCGGAAACAATTTATGCGGATCGCGTTCAAACGCCATACATGCTACGATATCCCCGCTATGACTGGGTTTTTCGCACGATTGTATCCTACCATTTTCACGGCGGCGTTTCTAGCGCTGACGCTCGCGAACGCGGCCGTCTGGCGGCAACCGGCGGTGGGCGCGGCGTTGCTCGCGGCGTTCGTGCTCGGGTTCGGGACGTGGGTCGGGCGGTGGGCCGCGCCTGCCGAGCGCGGCGCGTTGCGGACGTGGGTCGGCGCGTGGATCCTGCTATCGGGCATCATGATCGTCGGGGCCGGCGCGTACTACGTCGCGGCGTTCACGGCGCCGGTCGCGCTCATGCTCGCCGCGTTCGCCGGGCCGATCGCCTGGTGGCTCTCGACGCGCGCGCCCGGGACCGGCTGGGGCGATCGCGCGCATGACCTGGTTTCCGAGGCGGCTCACCGCGTT
This sequence comes from uncultured Gammaproteobacteria bacterium, assembly GCA_964428465.1. Taxonomy (GTDB): domain Bacteria; phylum Patescibacteriota; class Patescibacteriia; order UBA9934; family GWF2-40-263; genus YC12-FULL-57-11. The sequence goes on along the minus strand of CAYRYG010000006.1, from coordinate 21,955 downwards.
TCCGCGCGCGTGTGGCTCGCGGGCACCCTCGCGATCGCGGGCCTCGCGTCGGTCTTCTGGATGCTGGCGGGTTCCGCCACCACCGACGCGGTTCGAACCGCGTGGCAGTTCGTCCCCGCGGCCGCGTTCGTCGCGTTCGGGGTGTCGCTCGCGCTCATCGTCGCCCTCCTGCTGCGAGGACGCGAGCGCGCGCTGAGCATCCCGCTGTTCACCGCGGCGCTGTTCGTCGCGCTGTCCGTCGCGGTCCTCGTCTTCCCGCTCGGGTTCGGCTTCGACCCGTTCATCCACCAGGCGACCGAGGAACATATCGCCGCGTACGGCTCCATCACGCCGAAGCCGTTTTATTACATCGGGCAGTACGTGCTCGTGCTGTTCGCGCACCACGCGTTCGCGCTCCCCATCGGGCCGGTGAATGCCGCGCTGGTTCCCGTGCTCGCCGCGCTCGCTCTCCCCATCGCCTGGTACGGCGCCGCCGCGCACCTGCTGCGCGCCCGACGCGTCGCCGCGGGGACGCTCGCCGGGCTCCTTCTCCTCCCGCTCGCGCCGTTCGTCCTCACCACCCCGCAGGGCCTCGCGAACCTCTGGACGCTCCTGCTCGTGCTCGCCGCGATCCCCACCCTCATGAGGGGCGAGCGCCCGCGTGTCTGGCCGCTCGTCCTTCCCGCGCTCGCCGCGCTCTCCGTCCACCCGATCGCCGGGCTCCCCGCGGTCCTCTTCGTCATCCTTCTCGCGAGCGAGCCGTCGCGCAACGGAAACCGCCTGTTCGCTCGCCTCGTGTTCTGGTCTGGCGCCGCGGTCGGCTGCGTCATCCTCCCGCTCTCGTTCGTCGCCAACTCCCTGCTCTCCTCCGGGACGCTCGGCATCGACCTGTCAAACCTGTCTGACCTGTCATTCCTGTCCAACCTGTCCCTCTTCCTCGCCAACCGCTTCAACCCGCTGCTCGACTTCGTGTACCTGTACGGCTTCAACGCGGTCGCGTTGTTCCTGCTGCTCGCGGGCGCGGGCTGGTGGGTCTCGCGCAAGGAAATCCACGGCGCGCTGCGCGTCCCCGCGCTCATGGCCGTCATGCTCGCCATCAACTGGCTCCTGCTTTCCACCGCGGTCGACTTCTCCTTCCTCATCGACTACGAGCGCCAGAACTTCGCCGCGCGCCTGGTCCCGCTCGCGCTCTACTTCCTCGCCCCGTTCGCCATCCTCGCGCTCGGCACCTGGATCGGCCGCGTCCGCCCGGGCCCCGCGTCGCTGCGCGTCGCCACCGTGGCGCTCCTCGCCGCGCTCGGCACCGCCTCGTTCTATCTCGCGTACCCGCGCGACGACGCGTACGAGGTCGGCCACGGCTACAACGTGAGCCAGACCGACCTGAACGCCGTGCACGAGATCGAGGCCGACGCCGCGGGCGCGCCCTACGCCGTGCTCGCGAACCAGACCGTGTCCGCGGCCGCGGTGCGCGAGCTCGGGTTCGTCCGCTACTTCGGCGACCAGTTCTTCTACCCCATCCCGACGGGGGGCGACTTCTACGCGCTGTTCCTCGCCATGAACGAGCGCCCCTCGCGCGAAACCGCCGAGGCCGCGCTCGCGCTCGTGAACGCCCGGTGCGCCGCCGACCCCGCCTGCACCCAGGCCCCGGCGACCACGCTCTACTACGCGGTCAACGCCTACTGGTGGGAAGCCCCGCGCATCGTGGAAACGGCCAAGCGGGACGCCGACGCCTGGTGGGCCCTCGACGACGGCGCCGTGCACGTGTTTAGATACGATCTGCCCCCTAACCCCTAACGTCGTCAGCCCTGATCCCTGCCAATATGCTCGAAAACCTGTTCGCGCTCCTGTTCGCCCTCGTCGGCACGTTCGGATTCCCGCTCGTCATCCTGCTCTTCGTCTCCATCCGCCAGATCAACCAGTACGAGCGCGGCGTGCGCTTCACCATGGGCCGCTTCACGGGGATGGCCGAGCCGGGCTGGCGCCTGGTCATCCCGGTGTTCCAGTCCATGAAGAAGGTGGACCTCCGCCTCAAGGCGGTCGACGTCCCGGCGCAGGACGCCATCACCAAGGACAACGTGTCCGCCAAGATCAACGCGGTGATCTACTACAAGGTGGTCGACCCGTCGAAGGCCGTGCTCGAGGTCGAGAACGTCGCCTATGCCGTGCTGCAGCTCGCGCAGACCACCATGCGCAACATCGTGGGCGAGGTGACGCTCGACGAGCTCCTGTCGCAGCGCGTCACCATCTCGGAAAAGATCGAGAAGATCGTCGACGAGGCGACGCTCAACTGGGGCGTGGAGGTGACCACGGTCGAGCTCAAGGACATCAACCTGCCGCCGGACATGGTGCGCACCATCGGCAAGCAGGCCGAGGCCGAGCGCGAGCGCCGCGCGGTCATCATCAACTCCGAGGGCGAGGTCGCGGCCGCCGAGAACCTCTCTCGCGCCGCCGCGATGCTCTCCGCGTCCCCGGGCGCCCTGCACCTGCGCACGCTCAACTCCATCAACGACATCTCCTCGGACGCCTCGAACACCGTAGTCTTCACGGTCCCGCTCGAGATCCTGAAGGCGTTCACGGGGAGCAAGCAGGGGTAGTATGCGGATCGTCCGTAACGCCGACGCCATCCACGACCAACGCGCGGACGGGATCGTCGCGACGTATTATCTGTTTCCGGAATATCACTTCGTCTACGCGGAAAACCCGCCCGGCATCCGGCAGCCGTGGCACCGGCACGATCGAGTGCATGAGACGTTCTACGTCCTGGACGGGGAGCTCGAGCTGGAATGGAAGGACGCGGACGGGAACGCGCGAACCGAAACCGTGCGCGCGGGCGACCTCGTCGAGGCCGAAGCGGACCTCCACAGCTTCCTGAACCGCACCGACAAGACGGTCCGGTATATCGTGATCAAGCAGGTCCTCACCGGCGAGGACAAGGCCGATCTGCTCCAGCACGACAAGCAGACGGAATAAAAAGAACGCGCCGTTTATCCGGCGCGTTCTTTTCGTTCACATTACGAACGCATCAACGACTCGAGCTTCGCCACGTAGTCGGCGAGGGAGCGGGTGGCGACGCTGGCGCGGATGTCGTCGGCGCGGCGCCAGAAGGCGTCCTCGTCCTTGGCGAGGCGCAGGAGCGCGGCGGTGAGCTCCGCGCGGTCGCCCGGGGCGAACAGGTATCCGTTATGGCGGTCGCGCACGAGCTCGCCGACCCCGCCGATGTTGGCGGCGACCACCGGGACGCCGGCCTGGAACGCCTCGTAGATCACCGTCGGGGAATTCTCGTAGCACAGCGACGGGATCACCACGGCGTCGGAGATGGAGAACAGCTTCACGAGGTTCCCGAGCGAGCAGAACCCGTGGTAGATCACGCGCGCGTCACGGCGGGCCCACTGGTCCACGTAGGACGTGAGCGTCCCCTCCCCGGCCACGTGCAGCTCGAACGGGATGGAAAGCGCGTTCAACGTCTCGAGCAGGAACTTGATCCCCTTGTGCGTCTCGAGCTGGCCCGCGAACAGCAGGCGGAGCGGGCCCGGGTGCCGTCCGGTTCGCGACGGAGCCTGGATGTTCGGCGCCGGGTTCGGCACGATCTCCAACCGGCTGTGCGGGAAAAACCCGCGCGACGCGTAAAAGTCCGCGAGGAACCTCGACGGCGAGACGACGACGTCGGGGGAACCCACGATGCGCTTCATCGCGGTCTCGTACCAATGCTGCGCGCGCGAGCCGTTCAGCCAGCGCTTTTCCTCGCCGTGGATCAGCAGTCCGCTCGGGATCGCGAGCTGCACGTCATGCAGCGTGTGCACGTGCCGGATGCGACGCTCGCGGATCGCGGACACCGACTGCATCCCGAACCCCTTCAGGTTGTGCGTGAGCACCACGTCGGGCCGCTCCTGGTCGAGTACGCCGCCGAGCGCGCGCGCCGGGTGCGTGCCGTACATGTCGATGAGATGCCACGCGACGCGCACCGGAAACGGGTGCTTGTAGTCGTTGAGCGGGTGGTAGACGTTGCGCGGGCGATAGCGGTAGATGCGCTCCACGTGCGACTCGGTGACGCGCGGGACGAGCGACCATTCCTTCTGCGTGGAAACGACAAACACGTCGTGCCCGAGCACATGCAGCTCGTGCGCGACGCGATGCGCGATATTCTCCGCCCCGCCGCGCGAAACGGGCGGGTAGAGGTTTGAGACGATGCCAATTTTCACACCGAACGATAGATGTTTTCCAACGTGCTCATCAGCGGGTCCCACGCGAACTCGGCTTCGGCGCGGCGGCGGGCGGATTCGCCGAGGCGGTGGCGCAGGTCGACCTGCTCGAGCAGGAGGAGCATGGCCTTGCGCAGTTCCTCCGCGTTTCCCGGCGGCACCAGGAGCCCGGTCTCGCCGTTCAGCACCACGCCGCGCACGCCGGGCAAATCCGACGCGACGCACGGGATCCCGCTGGCCGCGGCCTCGAGCGCCACGATGCCGAACGCTTCCGCGCGCTCCGTGGACGGGAAGCAGTGGATGTCCGCCATGCGGTAGTAGCGCGGGAGATCCTCGTCGGAGACGTTGCCGACGAACGCGATGCGCTCGTCGAACGCGCTCTCGCGCGCGTTGGCCTCGAACGTGGCCCGCAGCGCCCCGTCGCCAACGACCACGCACCGCCACGGGTACGGGCCGAGTCCCGCGAGCGCCTCGAGCATCACCGGAAGCCCCTTGAAGTGATGCGCCGGGTCAAGCCCGCCGACGAACAAAAACACGGGGATGTCGTCGCGCCAGCCGAACTGCGCGCGCAGCCCGGGCTCCTTGCCCGGATGAAACCGCTCGAGGTCGATCCCGAACGGCATCACCTCCACGCGGTCGAGCGCGCCCGGGACGTCGCGCAGGTCCGACGACTCCGCGTAGTCGCGCGACGACACCAAAATCTTCTCCGCGCGTCCAACGAGCCACGGGAACAGCAGGCGCCGATGCGCCCCGTAAATCGCCGCGCGCACCCCCTGCACCACCGGGTCGTGGTGGTACGTCATCACGAGCGACTGGTGCGGACGCAGCGCCTTTCCGACGATCGTCGGTTCCGCGCCGCCGAAAAACGGATAGTGCAGATGCACCACGTCGAACCCGGACAGCCGCCGCATGAGCGACGGGACCACGCCCGCGTTGCCCACATGAAGCGGCGACGGGACGCGATGCACGTACTTCGGGTCTCCCTCGACCGGCTGGTAGCGCGGCGTGAACACGTGCACGTCGTACCCCCGCGCGCGCAGCCGCTCGGTGTATTCGAATGCCACGCGCCCCATCCCGCCGCGGTACGGCGGGTACGTGCACACCACTTGTGCGATCTTTACCATACGATCACGCGCTTCAGACAAAACCAAATGGCAGAAAGCAACGGGTTCGCGAACCGATCCACCACCGGGCTCGACGTTTCCTGGTGCTCGATCTTCCCGGTCCAGAGCCGCACGATCTCGCGGTCGGGAAGCTTGCGGATGAGCGCGGACGCGCGGCGCTTCGCGGCAATGTGCCTCCATGTCTTCGGCGACAGCAGGTCGAGGTACACGCACAGCTTGTCCTTGAGCCACCCGCCCTTCGCGGCGAACGCAAGCAGCGCGATCTCAAGCGCGAGCAGGAACGGCAGCAGCACGAGCAGCGTCCCGATCTTCAGGTGTGACAAAAGCACGATCAGTCGCGCGCGCTCCATCCAGTACAACTTCTTGATCGAACGGCGGAACTCGTAGTGATGGAACGCCACCGACCGCGCGGCGAGCACGTTGCGGTACCCCGCGAGCCGGATGCGCCATCCGAGCTCCAGGTCGTCGTGATACATGAAATAGAACGGCTCGAGCACCCCGGCCTCGCGCAACGCCGATGCGCGGTACAGCACCGCGGCCCCGCTCGCGTACGCGATCTCGCTGCCGTCGAGCGACTCGATCCAACACCCGGTGTCTTCCCCTGACACCGGGTGTTCGCAGCGTCGGCCGTTGTCCCGCGCGTACCCGAACCCGAGAAAGTGCACCATCCCGCCCGTGACGTTCAGTACCTCCTCGTCCTGCCACAGCCGAATGAGCGACTGCACGGATCCGACATTCGCGTCGCGCTCGGCCATCTCCACCGCCTCGCGAATCGCCTCCGGATGCAGCTTCGCGTCGTTGTTCAGCAAATACACGTAGTCGGCGCCGTGCAGCAGCGCGTGTTCCATCCCGACGTTGTTCCCGCCCGCGAACCCAAGGTTCTCGGGCAGCGGGAAAAACGTGACGCCCGCGATCTTCCGTAGCTCCTCCGCGCTCCCGTCCGGCGACGCGTTGTCCACCACGATCACCTCCAGCTTGTCCTTCGGATAGTTGAGCCGCTCCAATGACAAAAACACCTGCTCCAGGTAGGGCCGGCTGTTATAGGAAAGATACACGATCGCGACCTTGGGCAACATGGTTACGTATGTTCGTCCGGCTTCGCGGGATTCTGAATCGCGACGCGGCGCACAAGCTGGGTGATGGAGCGTTCCGTCTCCTCCTGCCGCACGAACAGCCGGAACACCAGGTACGCGAGCACCACGACCGCGGCGTACAGCGCCAGGTCCGCGCCGCGCTCGACGCCCACCAGCCTCGCCACCGCGTCCGCGGTCCGCGGGTACAGCGCCACGCCGATCACGAGCAGCCAGAGACCGGTCCAAAGCAAAAACCAATGCGCGCTCACCTTCTGCCTGCGATACTGCTTCGCCGTGCGCGTGATGGCGAACAGGGCGAACAGAACGAGGATGGCCTGGAACATCATACGCGCGTGAAAAACTTATCCTTCAGGATATCCTTCACGATCCCGAACGCGCGCATCGACGACGGGCTCTTCGCGAGCGTCTCCGCGGTGTACGTGATCGTCACCGGGCGCTCCACGTAGCGCAGCCGCTTCACCACGATCAGGTCCTGGATCTGCGACGCGTGGGCCATGCGGTCGAGCGTGATGGTGAGTTCCTGAGCGGCCTTGCGAGAGAGCGCGCGGAACCCGTTGTGCACGTCGGTCAGCGAGATGCCGGAAATCGCGTGCGTGAAGAGGCGCGCCATGCGGTTCGCGACGCGGCGGGTGAGCGGCATGTTCGTTTCCTTCCCGAGGAAGCGCGACCCGAGCACCACGTCGGCCTTCCTCTCCCGGATCGGCTCGAGCATCATCGGGATCTCCTGCCCGGCCATCTGGCCGTCCGCGTCAAAGTGCACCACCGCGTCCGCGTCGAGCACGGACAGCGCGTAGTCGGTCGCGGTCTGCAGCGCCGCGCCCTGCCCGCGGTTGATGACGTGCCGGAGCACGATGGCGCCGGCCGCGCGGGCCGCGTCCCCGGTGCGGTCGCGCGAGCAGTCGTCGACCACCACCACCGCGTCCACGAACGAACGCGCATCGCGCACGGCGGCGGCGATACGCGTTTCCTCGTTATAGGCGGGGATGAGGGCGACGACCTTCATAGCGTCGTCAAAAGTATCTTATTTGCCTTCACGTAGTCAATGGTCTGCTTGAGCCCGTCCTCGAGGCGCACGAGCGGCAGCCAGCCGAGCTCCTTGGCGCGCCCGATGCGCGGCAGCGCGAGCTCCGACAGGAAGGTGAGAGGCGCGTCGTGGCGGATGGGCGACTTCGAGCCGACGATATCGAGCACCATCTGCGCGACCTGCGCGATGTCGTGGTCCACGTCGGACCCGATGTTCACGAGCCACTGCTCGGTCGGCGCCTTCATCAGGCGGACGAGCCCGTCCACGCAGTCGGTGACGTACAACAGCGAGGTGTGGAACGGCGCGCCGCCGTACACGACGACGTCATGCCCGTCGATCGCGGAGAGAACGAAGTCCGGGATCAGCTGCCCGTCGTTGAGCGGCATGCGCGGGCCGTACGTGCGGAACACGCGCGCGACCTTCACCTCGAGCCCGTGCACCTGCCGGTACGTCGCGAACATCGTCTCCGAGAACCGCTTCCCCTCGTCGTAGCACGCGCGCGGCGAGAGATGGTCGAGCACCAGCCCTTCCTCGTCCTCCACCACGAACGGGCTCTCCTTGCGCCGCGGCCCGTACACCACCCCGCTCGAGGTGAACAGCGTCCGCGCGCGATACTTGCGCGCGAGCTCGAGCACGCGGTAGTTGCCGACGGAGTTCGATAGCAGCGTCTGGATCTTGAACTGGTCGAACTGCTTGATGGAGGTCGGACAGGCGAGATGGTAGATCTCCTGGACCCCCTGGAACGGCAGCTTGAACGCCGCGAGCTCGCCGTACGTCTCGAGGTCGAACGGCTCGTTCACGTCAAGACGCAGGAACTGAAAGTTCGGATTCGGCAGGAGCGAATCGATGTTCCGGACGGTCCCGGTCGACAGGTTGTCGATGCAGATGACCCGGTGGCCCTCGCGAATGAGGCGTTCGCACAGGTGCGAGCCGATGAACCCGGCGCCGCCCGTGACCAGGATGTTTTTCTTTTCGAAGCTCAGCTCAGCCATAGGAGTGCATTATAGCATCTTTACGGGCTCCACGCGCCGACCGTGATCCCGTCGCGGTCCGCTTCCGCGTCCGAGAAGAACCCGCCGACCGGCGACCCGGCCGCGTTGAATATCCGCACGTGGGGGCCTCCCCCGGGACCGGCCGCGGTAATGATCGAATCCGCGCCATCCAGGCGCCCCACCGTCACGCGCACGCCGCCTCGGAACAGCGGGTCGTACGCGAAGAACGACGCGACGACTTTGTATGTGCCGTCTCCGCCAGAGGCGGATCCGCCTTCGGCGGAGAACGCGCGCACGTGCGGTCCGCCGCCCTGGTCCGTTCCGGTCACGATCTCGTCGTCCCCGTCGCCGTCGATGTCGCCCGCCGACACGAAGACGCCGCGATCATACGTGGGCGCGTACGCGTCGAACTCCGCGATCCGAACCCCGTTCAGGGTGAGCACGCGGACGCGCGGCCCAGACCCGGCCCCAAGCGACGCCACGATCTCGCCCATCCCGTCGCCGTCGAGGTCCGCCCCGGCCACGCGCACCGAAAGCGACGTCCCAGCGAACGGAACGAACTCGGAGGCCACCGCCCCGGCCCGCGTGAACACGCGCACGCGCCCGCCGCCGCCCGCGTCCTCGGATACGACCACCTCCTCGGTCCCGTTCCCGTCCATGTCCGCGACCGAGACGTGAAGCCCCGTGCGCGACGTCGTCTCAAACGCGAAGAACTGCGAGACGACCGTTCCGTCCGTCTCGAAGATGCGCACCTGCGGCCCGCCCCCCGGCCCCGGCACGGCCACCACCTCGTCGACGTTGTCCCCGTCCACGTCTCCCATCGCCACGCGGACCCCGCCCGCGAACGAGGACGCGTACGCGTCGAACGACCCGACCAGCGTCCCGTCGTCGGCGAACAGCCGCACCGTCGGCGGCGACCCCTTCGCCGGCGCGACGGCGATCAGGCGGCTCGGGGCAAGCCCCTCGTTCGCCTCGTCCTCCTGTTCCTCCACGACGGCAACCGTCCCGGCGAACGAAGGGGCGATTTCCATCGCGCGCCCCACGTTCAATCTCCCCGTGCCGAGCTTCCCGGCCGCGTCGGTCCCTCGCTCCTTGAGCGGATCCGCCGACAGCTGCAACACCGTGCGGACGAGCGACGGGGTGAGGGACGGAAACGCGGATTTGAGCAGCGCGATCGCGCCCGTCACGAGCGGCGCGGCCACGGACGTTCCCGACCATCCGCCCTCGTAGTACTCCTGAAAGTCATCCCAGTCGTCATCCTGGTACATCGTCCCATACAAGTCCTCGCCCGGAGCGGAAAGCTCGGTGCAGTCCGCGCCGTAGTTGGAAAATTCCGCCTTGGTGTCCTCCCGGGTCGTCGCGGCCACGCCGATCACCCAGTCGGTTTTCTCGCCCTCGAAGCACGCCGGATACACGGGCGTCTCATCGATGTCGAGCCCGCCGCCCTCGAGATTGCCGACCGCGGCGACCACCGGGATGCCGGCGACGTACGCGTCGTTGACCGTCCGCTCGAACGCCTCGTCAACCTCATAGCCGGTGAACGACAGGTTGATCACGTCCGCGCCGTTCGCGATGGCGTACTCGATCGCCTCGCGCGCGTCGGCGGACTCGCCGGACCCCACGTTGTCCAGGATGCGCAGTGACATGATCTGCACCTTCCAGGAAACCCCGGCGATCCCCTCGCCGTTGTTCCCGACCGCCCCGATCAGCCCCGCGATCACCGTCCCGTGCGCCACGCCGTCCTCGCTGTACGCCCCGCCGCGGCTCGGCTCCGGCGTGTTGTCGTCCTCCACGAAGTCCCAGCCGCGATTGTCGTCGACATACCCGTTCCGGTCGTCGTCCACCCCGTTGCCCGCGATCTCGTTCGGGTTTGTCCAAATGTTATCGACGAGGTCGGGATGGTCGAGGTCCACGCCCGAATCCAACACCGCGACGACCACGTCGCGCGAGCCGGTCGCGACGTCCCACGCGGCCGGGGCGTCAATCTGTTCCAGATACCACTGCTCGTCAAAATCGGGATCGTTCGGCGTGCGCGCCATCGCCGGACCCGCGACCATCACCCCAATCACCGCCGCCGCCAATATTCGTTTAAGCATATTCACAGGGACTTTAGTCCCGTCTCGACCGATCTCACGCCACTGAAGTGGCTTTGAATTTTCTGAATTCTCAGGGACTTTAGTCCCGTCTCGTTCACTCTATCCTAACCGTCGGACCGGCGATCGGCAACCCGTCGACGGAGGTTCCGTCCTGTTCCGCGGTCGACGACGACCCGTCGCTCCACACGAAGTCCGCCCCGCCGAGCAACGTTGCCTTCAGACTCGGGTTGTCGCCCTCGATCCCGATGGTCCGAAACATGAAGACGTATTCATGCGGCGCGGACCAGAGCGTATGCGAGGTGGTGAATTCGATGACGATGACGCCGTAGTCCCCGGTGGCCGTGTCGAGACCCGCGGGCGTCGCGTCGCGGGCGTTCGCGGACTTGTCGTAGATGAAAAAGTCGATGTGGCCGTCGCTCCCTTCCCCGAGCTCATCACCCTCGGTGTCGTCGAGGAGCGTCGCGACGTCGTTGTCGTCCTTGCCGTCCCCGTTCACGTCCGCGAGCTTCTCGAGCAGATCGTTGTCCGAGCCGCTTTCGCCCACGTCGTTCGGCTCGATCTTGAACGCGAGCGACTCAAGCTTGGACGTCCCTTCCCCGATCGACTCCATGGTAAACCGCAGCAACCCGGTCTCGTCGTCCTCGTCCTGCTCCGTCGCGACGCCGTCCGATACGATCGCCACCACCGGAAGGTTCCGACGGATGACGGCCTCCTCCCCCGCCGCCGTCCCTTCCGTCACCGTGTCCCCGACGTCGTCCGCGTCGAATGTCGCGCCCGAGATCGCGCCTTCCGCCGAAAGCGTGGACGGCTCGAACGCGATCCCCACCTCGTCGCCGGAAACCGCGCCCTGGCTCGACGACGCCATGTCGAGCAGCACCTCCGCGTCGACGTCGTCCCCGGCGGGAACCACGAGAGCGAGGTCCGAGAAGGTAATCCCGCTCCCGGTGGCGGCGCCGTCGTAGTCGGTCGTCCCAACGCGCAGGGTCGCGTCCTCGACGTTGCGCGGCGCGTCCTGGTCGACATATCGGAACGACAGCGTGTCCACCAGAATGTCCTCCTCGTCGCCGGCCGAGAGCGTCAGCTCGTAAAACGGCACCTCGTCCGCGCCCATCACGACAACCTCATACGGGCTGCCGCTCCCGTCGATCCCAAGCGACCCGGACGCCGCGACGGTCAGGATGGTCTTCGGGCTCGTCCCGCCGTTCGGCGCGTCCACGTCCACGGTCACGGCGTCTCCGTCCGCGTCTTCCACATCCACGTCCTCCGCGGAGGAGATATCGAACGCGAGCCGATCGCTCTCAAGGCCGGTCGGCGCGTCCTCGTCGAGAACCACGCGCACGAGGAACGTCGTCTCCTCCCCGCCGGCAATCAGCCAATCCCGTCCCTCGAACGTGACGCTGCCCCCGGAGCCAAAATCAGACGAGGTCGCGAGCACCTCCCCGTCGGACGCGCGCACCACCGACACGCTCTCCACGATTTCCGACGCCGAGAGCGTCCCGCTCACGTCGCTGTCCGTCCCCGCCGCGAAGTCCGTGCTCCCCTCGTTCGCGTCCACGTAGGCGGTCAGCACCAGCCGCGTGAGCACCACGTCCTCGTCGAGCGAGCTATCAAACGCAAACCCCGCGACGTCGAACGGGCCCGCGACTCCCCGCAGCGTGGACTCCGACGCTACCGTCGCGTCGCGCGTCACGGACACGTATCCTTCCACCACGGTGATCGGATCCGACTCGATCGTTTCCGGGTCCACGTCGTCGGTGAGCGCTCCGTTGACGAGCCAGTCCGTCTCCGCGAGCTCGAACGTCGTTTGATACCGCTCGTCCGCCGGGGCGTCGTTATCCAGGTCCGCCACGACGAAGAGCACGTGCCGCCCGGGCCGGAGCGTCACCGAACCGGAAAAAGACAACGTCTGCTCGTCGTCCGCGCCGTCCGCGACCCCCAATTGCTCGGTCCCGAACAGCGATGTGCCGGATGCGTCCGTGATCCGGATGCGCTGCACGTTCGTCTCCATCTGCTCGTCCCCGTCGCCCCGGATCAGTCCGCCCTCGTCCGCGTCGTCGTCCGCGCTCGTCCGCGCCTCGATCGTGACGCGCGGATCCCGCATCGCCGTCTCTTCCCGCACCGACACCACGAGTGCGCCAATCACCGCGTCGTCCGTCCCCTGCGCGACCGTCGTGTCAAACGTCGATTCCTCGCCCTCCACGGCCGCCTCAAGCGTTTCCCCGAGCCCGATCTGCGCCGTGTCGTACAAATAGCTTTTCCCAATGGTAATCCGATCCCCCTCCGGCAGCCCCGTCTCCGAAACCGACAGCGCGAACCCGGTCTGGATCCCGTTGTCCTCGATCGCGTCCTCGGTCAGCTCGTGCGCGGACCCGGCCCAGACCACGTAATACGTCCCGCCGACCTCAAGCAGCGTCCCCTCCGGATACCGCGCCTCGTCCAAATCCTCCCCGATCGAATACGCGGGGAAAAACCCGTCCGGCAGGTCGTCCACGCGCCCGGCCCACCCGGTTCCGAACGTGTCCTCGGCGACCGTCTCCGACGTCACCCAGCGCAAAACCCCGCCCGGCTCCACGGCGTACACCTTCGGGTCGTTCGTCAGCTTCACGAGCCGCGTCCCCGGCCGGTACGTCACGTTGCCGCCGAGCGCGTAGCGCGCAAGCTCCGTGTCGCTCACCTCGTCCACGTCCGAAAAGTCCGGGTACCAGGAACCGTAGATGCGCTCATTCGGAAACACGTACCGGTCCCCGTCCGTGCCAAGATAATACACCGCCGGAAGCGACCCTTTCACGAGCCGGCCGCGCGCGTGGGCGGGCGGGACGACGAGGACGAAAAGGGCGAAAAGGGAAAAAAAGGCGACGAGGGGGGCGAGATGGCGAAAATAAATAGCGGCACGCATAGGCATGCCGCTAGTATATCATTTTTGCGAGCTTCGGAGCTCAACCGCCGCCTGTTCGGACCGCAGCGCCTTCAGCCGTTCCAGTTCCGACGCGACGGCCACGTCGCCCGGGTCGATCTGATGCGCCACCTGGTAGTGAGAGATCGCCTCGTCGAGCAATCCCTGGTCGGCGTACCACTTGCCGAGCCGGGCCAGGAGACCAGGGGTCTGCCCGAGGTTCCCAATGGCCGTCTCAAGGATCGTCTGGATCTCGGCGCGCCGCTCGGGGAAACGCTCGTCGATGAGGTCGACGAGCTTGAGATACGTCGGCTCGTATGCGGAAACGTTCGCCGCCGCGCGCAGCGACAGTTCCGCGCCGGTCCAGTCGCCCATCTCCAGCTGCGCCTGGGCAAGGTTCTCAAGCGCCGGCGCGTCCTGCGGGTTCGTCCGAAGGATGTCGCGATACCAGCTCGCCGCGGTCTCGAGCTCGCCGATCTGGTAGTACAAATTCCCAAGCGAGAGGATGACGCCGATGTCGCGCGTCCCGTTCGCCTCGTTCTCGGCCACGGTCGTCTCGAACCCGGCGATCCGGGTCTGGAAATCCGCCAGCTGTTCCTCGCTCATGCCGCGGTCAACGGTGGTCACGAGGGAGGGTTCGGACGGTTCCGAAGGTTCCGAGGGCTGGAATGTGACCCAAGCCCAGTATCCTCCAAGACCGAGGACAATCAGCACGGCCGCGATGATTTTGATCCACTTCGGGTTGAAATCGTTCATAGCGACCCGATCATAGCAAACCAAAACCCGCACCACAAGGGTGCGGGTTTGGCTCCTCAGAATCCGTAGGACCAGTGCGGCCTGGGCATTCCCCGAGGGGTCAGCCGAAGGTGCCGCGGCGGCGTTCGGGATTGGTGAAGAAGGTATCCGTACGAGATCGCCGAGGCGAACTAGTACTGGATCGAGCCGCCCGTGACCGGGAGGTTCTTCACGAGGTCGCCCGAAGCGTCGGTGCCCTCGGAATCGTCGTCCCACTGGACGGCCTCGTCGTTGGCGCCAACGAACGCGTCGCTGGCATCAACCGTGGCTTCGTCCGGGATGTCGAGACGGATCGAGTCGTCGTCCGAGGCGGACGCGCCCGTCGTATCGACCTTCACGACGTAGGTCTTGGTTTCGCCCGCACCGATTTCTTCGTCACCGGTGGTCGCGGAACCTTCGAAGTCCAGGACCGCGAAGGCGAGAGCCGCCGCCGCGTCACAGTCTTCCGCGGCGTCAGAGGCGCCGGAGTCAAGGAAGGTCCAGTCCGCGGCGTCATCCAGCTTGGTGGACGAGTCGTCGAGGTCATAGACTTCCCACTTCGTCGCGTCTTCCAGGTTGGTGTCACCGCCATCGTTGTCGCAAAGGTTGAAGTCGCCGTCGGAGTCCGAGGTGGACACCTGGAACACAACCTTCTCGAAGGTTACGAAGCCGCGGGAATCCGCAGCGACGTTGAAGCGGAACACTTCGGAGTTACCCGGGATGCCCGCGCCGGACGGGGAGCCAGACGCCAGAGAGAACGTCGGCTTCGTCTTGCGAACCACCATGTCGTTGGCCTCGATGTACGCGTCGGCGAGCCCGACCGCGAGGTCGACTTCGTCGAACGTTTCACCGGAGGACTGACCGATGGCCTCGAAGGAATCCGTCGATTCGCCGTCCAGGTTGAGCTGGATCGAATTGCCGGAGGTGGCGCCGGTCGAGGACACGGAGTTCGTGTCGATCGTGACGGTCGCCGTGCGGGTGGTCTCGGTCGGGACGTACAGGTCGAGGTTGTCGAACTGCACGGTTCCGGCGGAGAGGAAGCCCGACTTGGTCTCCGTGACGCCCGCCGAGTTGGTGTAGCTGAGCTTCACCGTCGCGGCGATGTCGTCGGAGCCGTCCGTTTCGCCGCCGTCGGCACAGTCGCCGTCGGCGTCGGTCGTCGCCACACAGTTGTCGAGGGTCAGGGTCTCGACCACGTACGGCTCGTCCGTCGCGTCGAACTTGAACTTCGACATGGAGACGCCCGTCGAGGCGCCAAGGATGATCGTCGAGCTAGCCGTCGAACCATCGATGGAAACCGTCAGGGAGCCTTCGTCCGTGAGCGTGATCGTCGTGACGGAGCCGTCCACGTTGTCCGCGGAGCCGTCGACGCCGGTGAGCGTGGCATCCACGTCATCGCCGTCATCGTCTTCCGCCGTGATGTCACCGTCAGCGTTGATGCTGAAGGCGTACGTGTCGTCCGCCGCGTCGGTCGCGTCAAGGTCCGTGTTCGAGAAGCTGCAGGTCACGAGGAGCTTGGCGGTTTCGCCAGCCTCGATCGTCCAGTCAAAGTTCTCGAAGATGAGATCCGCGCTGCCCGTGTTGTCCGACGGGGATTCCGGGCCGTCCACGAGGGAGCCGGATTCGCTGTCGTAGAGCGAGCAGGAGGACACGTGGTCGCCCACGTCCACGTCCGCTTCCGCGCCGTAGGTGGCGTCGGAGTCGCCGGTCACGTCGACCGTAAGGTCGGTGACGGTGATGTCCGAGGCGTCACCAGACGTGAAGTTGAAGCCCGCGACGTCCACGCCGGAGGAGCCCTTCACGAAGGTGCCGTCAGACGGCGGGGTCGAGGCCGAGTACGTCAGGGAGGAGTCAACGAGGGTCATGTTGTGGCCCGCGATGTCCGCCGTCGGCACGATGTCCGTCGTCGCGAGCGCGTCGCCGTTGGCGTCTTCCGCCACGACGGTGCTCATGTCGATGGTCGCCGTGTACACCTCGTTGGCCGTCGCGCCAGAGTCAACGTCCACCGTGATCATAAGGTCGAGCGATTCGCCGGCCTGCATGATCTGGTCGTCGGTGAAGGTGATGGTCTGGGTCGCGTCGGACGCGGCGTCCGCGCCGGAAATCTCTTCCGGACCCATCCAGGCGGAACCGTCCGATTCGCGGATCGCGAGATCGGTGAGGTTCGTGTCCTCATCGGTCTGCTTGAGACCCGTGTTGTCGTCATCGTCGTCGTCCTCGCCGGCGTCGGCGAAGATGATGCCGATTTCCTGCACTTCGGTCCAGTTCTCGGACGTCAGGGTGAATTCCATCATCACCTGGTCGTTGCCGTCGATCTGGATGTCGCTCGCCGACGGGCCGTTGAACGCGAACGTGAGTTCGCCGCCCTGGATCGTCGAGAACGAACAGTCGTCCGCGGAGGAGGCGCAAGCGCCGCCCGTCTCGTCGTAGTCCGTGATCACGACGCCGAGGTTGAACCCGAAGTCGCCACCCGTGGCCACAACGTCCGTCTCTTCTTCCACGGCGACCTTGATGTCATCGTCGGCTTCGCCGCCGATGGTGGCCGTCATGGTGAAGTTCTCATCGTTCCCCTCTTCGATGAAGAGCGGATCCGTGAGCTCGAAGGAGATGAGGTCGTCAGACGCGGAGCCGGCGGCCAACAGGTCGTTGCCGTTCCAGAGCTCGTAGTCCGAGTGATCACCCGCGTCGTCGACGTTGAGCGTGAGCATTTCGAGCCACGCGTCTTCGCCGTCGGCTTCGATCGTGAACTCCGCGATTTCCGCTTCCTCCTCACCGATCGTCGGGTTGGTGATGGAACCGGTCTTCGCGACCGTGACCGTACCGGCATCCGTCTCGGAGAAGGTCATCGTGTTGCCTTCCACCGGGAAGGAACCGGAAACCGTCGCCGTGGACGTGATGTCGGAGGCCTCTTCGATCTCGAAGCTGGCGGTGTCGCCACCCGTCGGGTTCGCCGCGATGTCGGCCTTCACCGTGACGTAGGTGGTGTCACCCGAGTCCAGCGAGAGGTCGAGGCCCGAGAAGGTCGTGTTGCGGGTCGACGAGTTGACCGAGCGGCCATCCGTCAAGCGCACCGAACCCTCATAGAGGTAAGCATTGTCAATGTTGGTCGTCGCGCCGATGCCACCGAGGTGGAACACCATCTGGCTGACGTCGGCAGAGCCGGACGAGGCCGAGAGGCGCACCTTGGTGAACGCAACGGAGGAAGCACCCGCCGGGATCGTCGCGGACGCCGGCGTGTCCGAAGCGATGGAGACCGAGAGGCCGCCCGTCACTTCTTCCCCGAGCTGAGCCGAGTCGGTCAGTTCGGATTCTTCGCTCGTGATGTCATCGCCAGCGTCGAGGCCCGCGAGGTCGATCCCCGAGCCGTCGAGCAGGGCGCGCGTCTGGAAGCGGTTCGCCGAGAAGCCCGAGGACGAAACCTCGCGCTTCTCCCCGTTCCAAACGAGGTAGTTGGTCCCGTCCATCTCGACGAGCGCGCCGTTGAAGGCGTCACCGGCGTCGGTCAGGGAGGTTCCCACCGTGTAGTCGACGAAGAACGTATCCGGAACGTCGTCGATCACGGTGTTCCAATCGCTGCCCGCGAGGTCCACGGCGACATCCTCGGACTCGATCCAGCGGATCTGGCCCTGCGGGGTGACGGCGTAGGTCTTCGGGTCGCTCTGGATCTTCACCCAGCGCACGCCCGGGCGGTACACGATGTTGCCGGCGAGCGAGATGGCCGCCAGCGCGGAGTCGGAGATGGTTTCAACGTCCGAGAAGTCCGAGTACCAGGTAAAGTAGGTCTTCTCGTTCGGGAAGGCGTAGCGGGAACCGTCAGAACCGTAGTAGTACACGGTCGTGAGCGTGGTCCCCTTGATGAGGTCGCCGGCCGAGGCCGCGCGAGCCGTCAACGGCGCCACGAAGGAGGAGATGCCGACGGACCAAAGGATGGTCGCCGCAGCCACCGCCACCGTGATCGCACGCTTCCCCATTTTAAGAGAATCGATCATAAGTGAAATAGTGTGTAGAACCGTTAGTTTCTAAGGCAGACATGCGGCCTTGCGGCCTCGACCTTTCAGCGTGTCCGCGCCTTAACGAAGGTTAACGGGGTTTAGACCCCGGAGCGACGGTCCGATGCCGGACCGCCGGGCCGGTGTCTAAAGCCCGGTGGTAATTTCGATTTCGAGTTCCGTGATGATCCCTTCCGACGTCGCGATCTGCCGCTCCACTTCCGAGAGCTTGTCGAATGCCGTGCGATATCCGCCGGCGGCGAAGATGTCCATGGCGTCCCCGATGGCGCTGCCATGCGCGCTGACCGCGTCGCGCGCGTCGTCGATGCGGGCGGCGTACGCGGCAGTGAGCGCCCCCTTGTCGGAGAGCACGGTCTCGATCACCTCCAGACGACCGAGTGAAAGTGCGGTGCGCGTCTCCAGTTCCTTGAGCTTCTCCTGGAAGTTCTTCTGAAGCGACTCCTCGGTCTGCGGCTGCTGGCTGGTCTCGTGGCTCTGCACGATGGTGTCAATCGCCTGCGCGTTGCTCTCCTCGGCGGCGGTCAGCGACTCGGCGACCGCGAGCTGGCTTTCTTCCGATCCCGTCTGGGCGGTCTGCACGATGGCGGCGACGTAGGCGTCCGTCTTCTGGTCGACGATGATCGCGAGCGCGGCGGCCTCCTCGGGATTCGTGATGGAGGTGAGCTCGCTGTTAACCGAGGCGATTTCCTCTTGGAACCGGTCCATGGCGTCCTGCACGCGAACGTCCTTTCCTTCCAGGTCGGAGCTCGTGATGGCGTTGAGCTCGTCGAGGCGGCGCCCGGCGAACTCCGCGTGGAGCTTCGCGCGCTGCCCGCCGGAGGTGGCGAGCGAGATTTGGACGCGCTCGGTGGCGAGCTTCACCGGGTAGAAGACGTCTCCCGGCACCGTGTCAAAGGAGGCGTTGACCGAGGCGATCCATCCTCCGAAGATGAGGGCGAAGGCGGAAAGGGCCACGGACATCGGCTGCATCCACACGTGCGAGAACTTCCATTGCCAGTATTCGAGATGGTCGCGCAGCGAGTAGGTCGCCCGGCCGAGCTTGGCGTCGAAGCCGAGATCGGACGAAAGGCGCGCCCACGCGGCCTCCGAGTGCTCAACGCCAACGTCGCCCCCGAATTCGGCGGCGTCCTTGTGCTTGGTCAGCAAGGCGATGAGTTCATTATTCGTCACAGGTGTTTCCGTAGTTCCTTTAGGGCGCGATGGAGCGTGACGCGAACCGCGTTCACGTTCTTCTCCATGCGCTTTGCGATTTCGTTATAGTCGAGCTGTTCAAAGATGCGCAGAACGATCACTTCCTGGTATTCTTCCGAGAGACGGTTGAGCGAGGTCCTGATCATCTCGATTTCCGCGCCCGCCTCCGTCGCCGCGCCGGAGCGCGACCGGTCCTCAAGGTCGTTCCCCGCCTCCTGCATTTCCGTCAGGGAAACGTCATACTTCTTTCTCTTCCAGTAATCCTTCAGGGCGTACCGGGCGATGTGGAAGACGAGGCCGGAGAAGTGATCCTTCTCGTTCGTGTGCGACGTGAGAATGAAGTTCCATGCCCGGAGAAACACCATGTTGAGCATGTCGTCGGCGTCCTCGTCGGTCGGAAGGCGCGTACGCAGAAACGCGTACAGGGACTTCCGATATTCTAGGAACAGTTCCGCGAACGCCCGTTGGTCCTGCTGGGAACGGATCCGGAACAGGAGGAATTGTTCTCGTTCGCTTCGCACAAGAGGAATAGATGGGAAATCAGGAATGTTACGAATGGCGGCCATTGTAGCTGAAATTGGCCCAAAACTCAATGTGGACAGGTCAAAAATTGACATATCCACAAAAATTGGCTACTCTGGTGTGGACAAACAAACGTTTTAGACCTATGGCCCTCGCCTCCATTATCCGCTTGTCCGTGTCCGAAGCCGCCCGCATGTTCGGCGTGTCCCAGCGCACGATCCGGCGTGCCATTACGGACGGACAGATCACCTACGTGGTGGTCCAGGGTCGCTATAAGCTCAACTTCGAATCGCTGCTCAAATGGTCGCAGGACACGACGACGGTTCGCAACAAGCGCGACCGGCAAGGGATCGGGCAGTACGTGAACCAGTGGAAGATCAAGAACAAGCTGTTCTCGCCGAACCCGAAGGCGCTGGAGGATGCGGACGCTTCAAAGGGACTTTAGTCCCGTCGAGCACGACGCCACTAAAGTGGCTATGAAAATCTCGATCGCCCTCACCATCATCTCGCTCCTCTTTCTCCCCGTCGCCTCGCGCGCGGCGTCGGGTGATTTTGTGCGCACGGCGAACTACTACCTGCTGTCCGGTTCCGCGCTCGAGAGCGCGTCGACGATCGCCACGCTCGCGGAGTTCGACCTCATCGTCATCCCGTCCGAGGCGCAGTCGTACAACCGGGCGTTTTTCTCCTCGGTGCGCGCGCTCAATCCGGACATCGTCATCCTCGCCTATGTCCCGACCGTTTCCTGGAACAACGCCTACTGGTCGGACCCGCTGCACGCCGAGATGAAGAAGGGGATCAAGGACAGCTGGTGGCTGCGCGACGAGGACGGGAACAAGACGTCGATCTGGCCGAACACGTACGCGCTCGATCTGAATTCCGGCTGGACCGATTACCTCGCCACGTTCGTCGACGAGAAGATGATGCCCACCGGTCTGTGGGATGGGATCTTCTACGACGAGGTGATGGACCGGAGCGACTGGAAGGACGGGTACGCGCATCTCTTTTCCGTGACGCGCGCGAAGCTCGGATCGGACGCGATCATCATCACCAACGGAAGTTCGTCGACTGCCTTCACGCCATACGTGAACGGACGCATGTTCGAGACCTTCCCTTCCACCGGAAACGCCGTGTCGTCCTGGAACGGGTCCGCCGCGGATTATCTTTCGCTCTCGGCGAAGCTCGGGTACGACCCGGTCATCGTCGTGAACGTCAACACGGAGAACACCGGAGCGAAATCTGATTATCAAAAAATGCGCTTCGGCCTTACCACCACCCTGCTTGGCGACGGATACTTTTCCTTCGACTACGGGACGGAGAACCACGCGCAGCTCTGGACCTACGACGAGTACGACGTCGCGCTCGGCGAGCCGAAGGGCGCCGCGTCGTCCGAGGGCGGAATCTGGGAACGCGAGTATGCGCAGGGCAAGGTCGTGGTGAACCCGACGGGCGCGGCGCAGACCGTGCGGCTCGGCGGCGAATATGAAAAGCTCCGTGGCACCCAGGACGCGGCGGTAAACGACGGGTCCATCGTGTCGCGCGTCACGGTGAACGCGCAGGACGGGCTCGTGCTGCTACGCCCGCTGGAAGAGATTTACAAGGCCACCTATTTGAACGGCGCGTTCGCGCGCATCTTCACGGCCGATGGCGCGACCGACCGCAACGGCTTCTTCGCGTACACTTCCCTGGGCCGCGGCGGCACGCGCGTGAACGTGTACGACGTGGACGACGATGGCAAGAACGAGACCGTGGTCGCGGACGACACCTACGTCACCGTCTACGCAAACGACGGCTCGGTCCGCGCCAGGTTCGCGCCGTACACCGACGCTTACCGGCTCGGAGTCAACATCGCCATCGGGGACATCGAGAACGACGGGTCCGTGGAAATCGTCACCGGCACCGAGAACGGCGGCGGGCCGCAGATCCGCATCTTCAACGGCGACGGCAACCTGATCCACCCGGGATTCTTCGCGTACGACACCGCGTTCCGCGGGGGCGTGAACGTGGCGATCGGCGACCTGAACGGGGACGACGTGAACGAGATCATCGCCGGCGCCGGC
>CAYRYG010000005.1:0-32595 GCA_964428465.1 uncultured Gammaproteobacteria bacterium | reverse complement strand
GACCTGCTGGTCGGCCTGGCCACGAAGTTTGGTGGCACGAAGTAATACTTACCCATTACAAAAGCGCCGTCTTGCGACGACGCTTTTGTGGTCGGGCTAGCGGGACTCGAACCCACGGCCTCTACGTCCCGAACGTAGCGCTCTACCTACTGAGCTATAGCCCGAGGTGTGCGGGACGAGGGGAATGATACCCCCTTCTTCTTTTTCGTGCAAGCCGTCGGTTCCCGCCTCGTTTTTGGCCAATCACAGGGCTAATCTCTGACTGTCAATAGGCGTTGGCAAATCCGCTTGACATTTTCGGAAATTTTGGCTAAGGTGCGGCGCTCGGAATGGCGGGAAGAAGCCCGCCTCCGATCGTTCCTCACTAGGGAGAATCAAGACCATGCGACACCTGTTCGCACCGTTGGTCGCCCTCGCCGCCCTCATCGGCTGCGCGAGCGATCCCACCCAGAGCGCGCCGGCCCCGAGCGGGACCGACGCCTCCCAGACGGCCGCCCCGAGCGGGCCGAGCGCCGCGCCCGTCAAGAAGCGCAACGCCGAGCTCGCCCCGGGCACGCCGACGCCCCTCTACTTCATCGACTGGGCCGGCGACGCGGCCACCCTGCTCGCCAACGGCGGGCCGAGCACCACCAAGGGCTCGGTCATGGACGGCCTCGGGCTGACGTTCAAGCTCGAGGACGGCAACGACGTCGCGACCCAGGTGAAGGCGTACAAGGCGGGTAAGACCCCGTACCTGCGCCTGACCACCCAGCAGGCCGCGGACGTCGCCCCCGAGCTGTGCGCCACCCCGGACATCTGCCCGGCCCCCGTGGTCCAGCTCACCTGGTCCACCGGCGGCGACCACGTCGTGGCCGCCGAGCGCATCAAGACCATCGCCGACCTGACGGGCGGGGTCTCGATCGCGCTGCAGGACTACGGCCCGCACGGTGGGCTTCTCGTGGACGTCATCGAGACGGACGCGAAGCTCGACCTGGGCAAGGTGAAGATCGTCCGCGCCAAGAACCTCACGGGCACCGACAGCCCGGTGAGCCTCCTCCAGGAGGGGAAGGTCGACGCGGCCTTCGTGATCACCCCGGACATGTTCCTCCTCACGGCCGGCGGCAACGTCGGCACGGGGGCGGAAGGCTCGGTCAAGGGCGCGCACGAGATCCTCTCCACGGCGGAGCGCACGCGCTCCATCGCGGACCTCTACTACGTCAACCCGCAGTTCTTCGCCTCGCACAAGGACGAGGTGGTGAAGTTCGCGGTGGGCGTGCTCAAGGGACAGGAGGAGATCGTCGAGCTCCAGAAGGCGTTCAACGCCGGTGGCTCGGACGACTACCGTGCGCTGCTCGCCGAGCTCGGCGACCTGATGGGCTCGCTGCCCGACGGCTCCGAGGCCGACGCGGCCGGGCTCGTCGCGGACTGCGCGTTCGTCGGCCACCCGGGCAACGTCGCGTTCTTCGCGGACGACGACCCGAAGTCGCTCACGAGCTGGACGTACTTCAACCGGCGCGGCGCCGAGGTCGCGGTGAAGCTCGGCTACTCCAAGTCGCCGGTGACCCTCCCGGAGGGCGCCATCGACTGGAACCTGCCGATCTTCAAGCAGAACCTCGCGAAGACCGAGGTCGCGAAGAACGTCGCGCGCTTCGACGTCGCGGCCGTGCGCCACGACATCGAGAAGATGGAGGAGGAAGGGTCGTTCGCGGACAACACGCGGCTGTCCTTCACCGCCTACTTCCCGGAGAACGAGACGCGCGTCGACGGGTCCAAGTACGAGGCGGAGTTCGCGCGCATGCTCGGGCTCGCGCAGTCCTACACCCGCGCCGCCATCGTCATCCGCGGCCACGCGGACCCCACCCACATGGTGGCCAACATCATCCGGGCCGGGGTCAAGGCCGGCATCATCCAGGAGTCGGGCAACGCCTCGACCGGCCGCACCTACTTCTTCGAGGGTCGGCCGCTCAACCTGAAGACCGACCGCAAGGTCCTCAAGCTCGCCACGAGCCCGCAGTTCAACGGGATGTACGCCGAGGGCGACAATCCGCGCGAGCTCGCGGCCGCGGCGATCGAGATGACCAAGCAGCGCGCCGACGCGGTGCGCGACGCCTACTTCGTCTACGCGAAGAAGCACGGCGTCACGCTCGACGAGAGCCAGGTGCAGACCGACGGCGCCGGGTTCGCCGAGCCGCTCGTGGTCAAGGCGACCGGCCCCGAAGAGGCCGGGATGAACCGTCGCGTCGAGTTCGCGCTCGTGCGCGTCTCGGCCGAGGCGGTCACCCAGTCCGACTTCGACCTGTAGGGGGAGACGAACATGAAGAGGATCATCCCCCTGCTCGCCCTGTTCGTCGCGCTGATCCTCCCGTGGGCTCCGGCCCGCGCGGAGGAGAAGGCGCACGACTGCCTGGTCGTGGTGCTCGACGGCTCCGGCTCCATGAACGACGAGATGCCCGACGGCCGCACGCGCATGGAGGTGGCCAAGCCCGCCCTCAAGACCGTGCTCGGCAAGGTCCCGGCCGACGTGTGGATCGGGATCGTGGTGTTCAACGGGCAGTTCGGCGGCGCCAACGACTGGATCGTCCCGCTGGGCCCCCGCGACCCGCAGATGAACCAGAAGATCGACGCGGTTCGGCCCGGCGGGAGCACCCCGCTCGGCACCTACATCAAGATGGGGACCGACCGGCTCCTCAAGGAGCGCGAGACGCAGTACAACCTCGGTCGCTACCGGCTCATCGTCGTCACCGACGGCCGGGCCGACGCGGGCGGCGAGGCGAGCCTCATGGAGCGCGCGGCGCCCGAGGCCGTGGAACGCGGCGTCCGGCTCGACGTGATCGGCCTCGGCATGGAGGACACGCACGCGCTCGCCACCATGGCGGACTCGTACCAGCCCGCGCAGAACGCGGACGAGCTGGACAAGGCGCTCGCCAAGGTGGTGAAGATCGAGTCGTCGTCCAACCCCGGGCAGGCCGGCGGCGACGACTTCGCGCTCGTGTCCGCGCTCCCCGACGACGTGGCGCTCGGCCTCATCCAGGCCGTGACCGCGCCCAAGGGCAACTGGCCGATCGGCGAGGGGCCGCCCAAGCCGAAGGTGACCGAGGACGCGCAGGGCGCAGGGACGCAGGCCGAAGGGTCGGCGAACGCGCCCGCGCCGCAGCCGCAGGCCAGCCCCGAGTGCTCCGTGATCGGCTTCGGCTCGATCTCCGCGCTCGCGCTGCTCGCGGTTCTCCCGGCGACCCTGCGTCGCCGTCGCTCCGCGGTCTGAGGCCGCACTACCGTCGTCGCAATGGCGACGGTCTTTTCCCCGGACGCACGAGCATCGTGCTCGCGCGTCCAGGACAAGAGACAGAGAACCTTCCACACACCGAGGACTCACCCATGGCTGTCGACACCCAGCGCAGCATCAAGATGCTGGCGTTCGGCGGATTCGCCGTCGTCCTGCTCGCCGGCGCGGTCGCCGCGTGGCACTTCCTGGTCGATCCACTGCTCGACGAAGAGCTCGCGGAGCAGACCGGGTCGGACGCGCAGTACCGCGTCGTCGCGCCGATCGCGCACGACAACTTTTCCGGATACGCCCCCCTCCGCTCGCCCGAGGTCCAGCAGGACCTCCGCACGCAGGGGATCAAGCTGGACTGGAGGGACGACGGCGCCGACTACGCGGCGCGCGTCGAGGCCCTCGCGTCCGGCGAGGCGGATCTGGCCGTCTTCACGGTCGACGGGGTCGTGAAGGCCGCGGCGCAGAACGGCTCGTTCCCCGGCACCATCGTGCTCGGCCTCGACGAGTCCGTGGGCGCGGACGGCTGCGTGGCGCACATGGACGCCAAGCACCAGAAGCCCGCGACCCTCGACACGGCCGGCACCAGGTTCTACGGGACGCCGGACAGCCCGAGCGAGTTCCTCGCGCGGATCGCCCTCTCCGACCTCCAGTTCAACGCCCTGGGCAAGGACTGGTTCGTCGGCACCAAGGGCGCGGCCGCGACGTACAACGACTTCCGCATCGACGTCGACCCCACGCACGTGTACTGCATGTGGGAGCCGTACCTCTCGATGGCCCTCGCGGAGCCGGACGCCTACGTGGTGTTCGACACCTCGATGGTGAAGGAGTACGTGTTCGACGTGCTGGTCGCGCGGCGCGAGTTCCTCGCCGAGCACCCCGACGTCGTCAAGGCCGTGAGCGCGGCGTACCTGCGGGCCAACCACCGGTTCGGCAACGACCCGGCGGCCCTCACGGCGCTGCTCATCGCGGACGCGAAGGCCACCAAGGCCGACAAGCTCTCCGAGACACAGGCCGGCATCGTGGCCAAGCGGCTGCGGTGGACCAACACGCTGGAGAACTACGCGCGGTTCGGGCTCATCCCGCCCGCGGAGGCCAAGGGGCTGTCCAACTGGGAGGACGTGATCGGCAAGACCGTCGACGTGCTCGTGGCCACCGGGGCGCTCTCGAGCGACCCGTTCAACCGCGACTACTCCACGCTGTTCCATTCGAAGACGGTGCTCGCGGAGCTGCAGGTGGAGAACTTCCACCCCGCGGCCTCCGCCAACGCCGTCCCCGGGCTCGAGCAGGGCGACCTCGACGCCATCCGCGGCGCCGAGGAGCTGCCCGCGCTCACCGAGGAGCAGTGGGCCAAGATGTCCGTGGTGGCGAACGCCCGCGTCGCGCCCCTCTCGTTCCGCCGCGGGACGAGCGAGCTCGACGTCCAGGCAGCCCGCGACCTCGACAAGCTGGTGATACACCTGCGCTCGTGGAACGCCTACTACATCACGGTGGTGGGCCACGCGGCGGCGGTGGGGGATCCGGAGGCCAACCTGGCGCTCGCGAAGGCGCGCGCCGACTCGGCCGCCACGTACCTCATCGACCACGGCGTCAGCCCCAACCGGGTGCGCGGCGTCGGGGCCAAGCCCTCGGGCAACCAGGGCGCGTCCCAGAGCGTGACGTTCGCGCTCATGCAACCCAGCTACTAGGAGACATGGCCAATGGCAGACAGCCTGAAAACCAGGATCCTCGTGAACCTGGTCGGGAAGCCGGCGGTCATCATCCCTGCGCTTGGGAGCCTGATCGCCTTCGCGGGCGCGACCGTCGCGCAGAACCCGGGCATGCCGGTCTTCGCCGGCATCCTCGGCCTCCTCGCCACCGCCGGCGTGGTCGGCTACCGCTTCGTCTTCAAGATGGACGAGGTGCGAGAAGGGGTGAAGGAAGAGCTGAAGGGCGAGCGGACGCAGTCGCGCGACGCGACGCTCGACGACCTGTACAGGCGGCTGCTCGGGGACAATGACCCGCGCACCGAGGAACAGCTCGACGCCCTGCGCAAGCTCGACGACGAGTTCGGTCCGGACCAGCCGGCCATGAGGGCACTCAACGCCTTTTCGTCCGTGAAGATCCGGGAGGGCGTGGACGAGCTGTTCAACCGCTCGATCCTCCTGCTGGAGAAGTCCCTGCAGGTGTACCACTCCGCGCGCGGCCTCCCACGTGAAGCCGCGGACGAGCTGCGTCGGGTCCGGCTTGGCATGCTTGACGAGGTGGACCGCAACATCGAGTCGCTCGGCAAGACGCTTGCCGGGCTCCACCGCTTGAGCGTGGCGCAGCTCGAGACGGAAGAACACAGCGAGCTGCGTCAGCAACTGGAAGACAACTTGGACACCGCCCTCCAGGCGGATGCCCTCTCCCGGGGCGGCAAGGTCCACTCGCTTCACCGCGAGCGGAACTGACCGGTCCTTCATTCAACAGCGAGGCAAGAGAAGCACATGGCAGGTGGATTGTTCGGATGGCTCGACGCGATCGGGCTCTGGTGGAGCAGCATCTTCACGGGCAACCGCAAGAAGCTCCTCGAGGACCCGGAGGTGGCCGGCGAGATCCTGCGGCGCGCCATCGACGCGCAGGTCGCGGACTTCGGCAAGCACAAGGACGCGGTCGCCGAGCTCATGGCCATCGTGATCGGCGACAAGAAGACGCTCGAGCGGCTCCAGGCCGAGATGCGCGAGCTCGAGGAGGAGAGCGAGGGCGCGGTCGCGGCGGCCAAGGAACGCGCCGCGGCGCTCCAGCGCGCGGGCAAGACCGCCGCGGAGATCGAGGCGGACCCGCAGTACATGGAGGCGCTCGCCGCCTTCGAGGACAACTCCTCCACGACGGAGGAGAAGCGGAAGCGCCTCGACGAGCTCTCCGCGCGGATCGCGGCCAACGAGGCCAAGGTCAGCGACCACAAGATCATGCTTCAGCGCGCCCAGCGCGAGATCCAGAACCTCAAGGTCAAGGCCGACGAGACCAAGGCCGCGATGTACGCCAACCAGGCGCTCATCACGGTCAACGACCGGCTGGCCCAGATGAGCGAGCGCGGCACGGACAAGGACGCCCAGGAGGTGTTCGAGACCGCCGACCGCCTCGCGGCCAAGGCGCAGATCTCCGGCGAGCTCGCGGGCAACGACTCCACGGTCGCCCGCGAGCGCTTCAAGGCCGCGGGCCAGCGCAGCCGCGCCAAGTCGAAGTTCGCCGACCTGGTGGGCATCGCCGGCGACAAGGACAAGGCCGCCGCGGGCGCCGTGTCCGCCGAGGGCGCGACCGAGAAGCGCCTCCCCGAGTAGAACTCGGGACGACAACTCGAGGGAGACCAGTTCTCCCTCTCTTTTCCCACCGGCCCCGGCTAGTACCCGGGACAGGTGACCACCCCTGGCAGGCGGGCCGCCTGCTGACAGAACAATGAGGCATCAACGATGCGGTTTCTTCTCCTCGCGGCGCTCGTCGCCGCCGGCTGCTCCAGCGACACGCCCACGAGCACCGACAACGGCAACGCGACCGGCCCGAGCGCCGACGCGACTACCACCACGGCCCCCGCGGCCGAGCCCTACGGCCCGTTCACCGTCGGCTGGTCCGAATACCCCTCGTGGTCGGCCTTCTGGGCCATGCACAAGGCGGGGACGCTCGACGGCGACAAGGGCGAGCTCGGCACCTTCGAGAGGCAGTACAACGTCGACATCGTCCTCGTCGAGGGCACGTACGACGACTGCATCGCGAAGTACTCGAGCGGCCAGCTCGACGTCGTCGCGCTGACCAACCTCGACACGCTCGCGACCGGCGTGCGCTCGGTGGCGTTCCTGCCCACGTCGACCAGCTTCGGCGGCGACCAGGCGTGGACGTCCACGAAGATCACCGACCTCGCCCAGCTCAAGGGCAAGAAGGTGCACGGCCTCGCCGGGTCGGTGTCCGAGTACATGTTCCGGCGCAACGTCGAGCTCGCCGGCCTCAACCAGGCGGACTTCACCTGGGTCGGGGAGACCCCCGAGGCCGTCACCCAGGCGATCATGGGGCACAACGAGACCTTCGGCGCCGGCGTGGTGTGGAACCCGTACGGCATCGCCATCCGCAAGGAGCGGACGGACATGCACCCGCTCGTGACCAGCAAGGCCATCGGCGGCGAGATCGTGGACATGCTCGTGATGAGCGAGGCCTCCTGGGCCAAGCCCGGCGCGAGCGCCGCGGGCCAGGCCCTGGCCGCGGCCTTCTACGACTTCAACGACCGGCTCCAGGGCCCGCAGCACGACGAGCTGCTGGTCGCCGCCGGCGAGAAGTTCGGTGCCTCCACCGTGGAGGACATGAGCGTCGCGGTGGTCGAGACCAAGTTCTACGGGTCGCAGGCGCAGGGCATGGCCGTGTGGAACGGCACCCAGCTCCGCGAGACGATGCCCCGCATGGTGAGCTTCGTCATGGCGGGCGGCGTGGTGACCACCGAGCCGATCGTCGCCTACGGCGCCGCCCCGACGGGCATCCCCGACACGCAGGCCTACCTGCGCTTCGACACCTCGGTCATGGAGTCGCTCTAGCCAGGAGCGACCCACGGCCCTAGCGGTCCCCAGTGACCGCTCTTTTCTCAAGGACGCGGAGACATTCCGTGCCCTTAAGAGAAGAGGACGCACATTGGACAAGGAGCCCACATGATCGGATCCCCCCTCAGCCGGCGGGCGACGGTGCTCATCACCCTCGCCTCGCTCGTGCTCATCGTGATCGCCTACTTCGCCCTGTCGGAGTGGAAGCACGCGGTCAACCCCACCGACAAGACCATCCCCAACCTCGCGCAGCTCCACGACGGGTGGATGCAGCTCTGGAAGGACCGGATGGGTGAGGGGCGCTGGTTCCTCATCGACCTCAGGGCGAGCGGGCTGCGGCTCGCGTGCGGGCTCGCGATCGGGGTGAGCGCCGCGTTCTTCCTCGGCCTGTTTACCGGGTGTTACCAGGCGGGCTACGCGGCGTTCCTGCCGGTGCTGGCCCCGCTCAGCAGCATCCCGGCCATGGCCATGATCGCGGTGTACTACGTCTTCGTGCCGAGCGGGCACCTGATGTTCGTCGCCATGATCGCGTTCGGTATCCTGCCGAGCGTGGAACAGGGCGTGCGCCTCGCGGTCCGGTCCATCCAGCCCGGGCTCCTCGACACGGCCTACATGCGCGGCGCGAGCACCTTCGAGGTAGTCGCCTACGTCATCGTGCCACAGGTCCTCCCGCGCTTCATCGACCTCATCGTCCTGGCGTTCGCCGGCGCGATGCTCATCCTGCTCGGCTCCGAGATGTCCATCGGGGGCGGGGAAGGGATCGGGTACCGCATCAAGCTCGTCATGATGAAGAGCGAGATGTCCATGATCATGCCGTACCTCGCGGTGCTCGCGCTCGCGGGCGTCCTGTTCGCCTACGCCATGGGATTCCTGCAGAAGCGGAAGTTCCGTTGGTACAACCCGGAGAAGCGCTGATGCCCGCCAACCATGACATCGTCGTCTCGTGCGCCGGGGTCGGACACGTCTTCGACGAGCGGACGCGCGTGCTGCACGACGTCCACATCGACATCGCGCGCGGGCAGATCGTGGGACTGGTCGGGCCCTCGGGCTGCGGCAAGTCCACGCTGCTCTACCAGATCTTCGGCAAGCTCCGCCCCACGGCTGGCTCGGTCGAGATCCACCCGCGCGACGGGGAGCGGCATCCGGTCAACGGGATCGGGGCCGACCGCTGCATGGTCCTTCAGGACTACCAGCTCTACCCGCACCTGTCCGCGCTCGGCAACGTCGCCTTCGGGCCCATGGTCCGTGACACGTCGCCGGCGTTCCGGACGCTGCGACCGTTCGCGTGGCGCAAGGTCCGCGCGCAGCAGAACGAGCGGGCGGCGGCGATGCTCGAGAAGCTCGGCCTCGCCGGCCACGTCGACAAGTACCCGCACCAGCTCTCGGGCGGGCAGCGGCAGCGCGTCGCCATCGCGCAGGCGCTCATCATGGAGCCGGAGATCCTGCTCCTCGACGAGCCGTTCGGCGCGCTCGACGACGCGACCCGCGAGTCGCTCCAGCAGACGATGCTCGGGCTGTACTCCGAGAACATGGCGGCCGCGCGGCGCGGAGCCATGCCCCCGTACACCATGCTCATCGTCACCCACGAGCTCAACGAGGCCATCCTCGTCGGCGACCGGGTGGTGGGCCTGTCCCAGCACTGGGACTGGAAGGCGGCCGGACACGACGCGTGTCCCGGCGCCACCATCGTGTACGACGAGCGGGCGGCGGTGGAGGAACCCGGGCAGGCCGTGGACTTCGCGTCCTACGCCGCGCAACGGGACCTCATCCGTTCGCTCGTGATGCGCAAGGACACCCCCAAGCCCCCGGCCGGCACCCACGTCCGCTTCTGGGACCAGGTGCGCGCCGGCGAGGTCGAGGGCGTCCTCGCGACGACTCGGGGAACCTGATGGTTCCCCTCTTTTTCCCAGCGCATGAGAGGTTCGTGCGCTCAGATCAAGACTCGGAGACCACATGATTTATCCGTGGGTCAAGAAGGCCGGCAGAATCATCAACACCGGCCGCGCCCGCACCATCGTGCTCTCGGGCAACGTCCACGACCTGTTTCACATCGGGCCGGAGGACGCCGGACAATACGTGACGCTCCTCGAGTACCTCGTGAACGCCTGGAACATCCCCACGAAGGGGGGCAAGCCCGGCATGATCGTGGTCACCTACGAGCTCAACGAGGGGATCGACGTCCCAGACCCGATCGCCAGGAAGGTCGTGGAGGCGGCGTTCAACCGCTTCAGCGAAAACCAGAAGGCGTTCGGCGACGGGGTGCGCGACAGTCGCAGGGAGGAGACCAGGGCGCTCGAGCTGCTCCGCCAGCTCTGCCTCATGAGCCGGTCGCTCGACGACGAGAAACCGTACCTCGCGGAAGATCTCGTGATCATCATCGAGGGCGCGGACTTGCTCATCCCCGACGGGCCGATCACGTCGCTGAACGTGGCGGACCGGCACCGCGTGGCGATCTGCCAGGATTGGTTCACGGACCGGCAGTTCCTGAACGGCAAGGACACCGTGGTGCTCGTCACCGAGAGCCGCAGCCAGCTCCACGGCCGCGTCGCCCGCCTCCCGCAGATCGAGGAGGTGGAGGTCGACGCGCCGGACGAGGCACAGCGACTCGCGTACATCCGGTGGTTCGACGCGCAGCTCCCGCCCGAGCGCAAGCTGAAGGCGTGGAGCACGTTCGAGGAGCTCGCCGCGTTCACGGGCGGGCTCTCCATCCACGCGATGCGGCAGATGCTGATCGGCGCGGACGGGGAGACGCTCCAGCCCGCCGCGGTCGTCGACAAGGTCGAGTCCTTCATGAAGGCCCAGATCGGCGACGAGGTGGTGAGCTTCAAGCGCCCCACGCACAAGATGAGCGATCTCGTCGGGAACGCGACGCTCCTCGCGTGGCTCGCCGCGGAGTTCATCCCGCGCATCACGTCCACCGATCCCGAGGTCGCCTACGCGGCCGCGGTGGTCGGCGGGCCGATCCGCACGGGGAAGACGTACATCTTCGAGGCGGTGGCCGGGGAGCTCGGCATCCCGGTGATCGAGCTCAAGAATTTCCGCTCCATGTGGCTCGGGCAGACCGACGTCGTCATCGAGCGGATCTACCGCACGCTGCGCGTCATCTCGAAGGCGATCGTGCTGCTCGACGAGGCCGACACCCAGTTCGGCGGCGTCGGGAAGGACGTCCATGAGACCGAGAAGCGCGCGACCGGCAAGTTCCAGCAGATGATGTCGGATCCGACGCTCCGCGGACGCGTGATGTGGCTCATGATGACGGCCCGCATCCACCTGCTCTCGCCCGACCTGCGCGGCGAGGGGCGCGGCGGCGACTGCATCATCGTGGTGCGCGATCCCGAGGGGGACGACCACGAGGCGTTCGTGCGCTGGATGGTGGCGAAGTCCGTCGAGGACGAGCTGCCCGCGGAGGCGCTGACCCGCATCCGCGAACGCACCAAGGGCTACTACGCGGGCGCCTTCAAGGCCGTCCGCGCCGAGCTCAAGGCGCAGCGCCGGATGAAGGGGCGCCTGCTCACGACGGAGGAGGTGATCGCGGTGATCGAGAACCGCGTGATGCCCGACATCGCCGCGGAACGTCGCTACCAGCTCCTTCACGCCCTCGTCAACTGCACGGACCGCCGCCTGCTTCCCCCCGACTCCACCGACGAGGTGCGGGAAGAATGGATGCGCGAGATCCGATCGCTCGAGGCCCAGGGGATCCGCTAGCTGGATCCCTCTTTCTCCGAGACCATGAGATCGGCTCATGGGATCAGAGGAGGATACGCACGTGGATGCCAACCAACGCACCGAACGACTGATCCAGGCGGCGACCCGCGCGGGCGGGAAGACGTACGGGTTCGACAACGACCACGACCCGAACCTGCCCATCGGCTACTTCTTCCAGCGCTCGCCGGAGGGGCTCGTCCTGTTCGTGCTCTTCTACACGCAGGCCTGCCGCTGGTCGCGCTGCAAGTTCTGCACGCTGCCGTCGACCTCGTCGCTCCGGCACGTGGGGTACAAGGCCATCATGGCGCAGATCGACCATGTGTTCGCGCAGCCGGACGTGGCCGGGAAGCTCGGCGAGATCCACAAGGTGATTCTCTCCAACCAGGGGTCGATGCTCGACGAGCTGACCTTCTCGTCGACCGCGCTCATGTACCTGGTGGCCCGCTGCAACCTGCTGCTGCCGAACCTCGAGGTGCTGACCTTCGAGACGCGCGTGGACTACGTGGACGACGCGGAGCTCGAGTTCCTGGCACGCGCCATCGCGGAGGGCGACACGCCGACGGTGCTGGAGATCGCGGTCGGGTTCGAGGCGTTCAGCGAGCGCGTCCGCAACCGGGACCTGCTCAAGGGCCTCACGCTCGCGAAGTTCGAGCAGCTCGTGCAGCGGTCGACCGCCAAGGGGTTCCGGGTGAAGGGGTACTTCCTCCAGAAGCCGGTCGCGGACATGGACGACGACGAGGCCGTGCGCGACGTGCAGGCCGCGATCGAGTACCTGGCCGACCTCCAGAGGACGGTGCCGGGCGCGCGGCTGAACCTGCACCTCAACCCCACCTACGCCGCCCGCGGCACGACGCTCGAGCAGGAGCTCCGGCGCGGCACGTGGACGCCGCCCAGGCTCGTGGACACCGCGCGCGCGGTGCTGCACGGCAAGGGTCGCGGCCTGCCGATCTTCGTGGGGCTCTCCGACGAGGGCCTCGCGGTGGAGGGCGGGTCGTTCATCCGACCGGGCGACGAGCCGCTCGTGGCCGCGCTCGAGGCCTTCAACCGCGCCCAGGACTACGACGCGCTCGAGGAAGCGCTCCGCCGCGCGCTCCTCGTCTCCATCTCGCCGGGCTAACCGCTCGGCTTTTTTATTTCCCCTCCTGCCAAGGAGGGGGTAGGGGAGGTCTGGGAAACGCGTGGTAGAATACCGCCGTATGAACTGGCTCCTCATCCCTCTCTTCCTCCTGCTATTCTCGATGGCCTACGCGGCGCTTTCGGGCGCGCCGTGGGTGCCGACGTGGAAGCGCGACATCGCGCGCGCCAAGAAGCTGCTGGACCTGCAACCGGGAGAGACGTTCGTGGAACTCGGCTGCGGCGACGGCCGTGTGACGATTGGTTTGACAGGTCAGACAAGTCAGACAGGTTTGACAGGAATTGGCGTCGAGTTATCTATCGTACAGTATGCCGCCGCACAGGTCCGCCGCATTTTTACGCGATCCTGGAACGTCCGTTTCAAGCTCGCCAACGCGTTTAACTACGACCTGCGCGACGCGGACGTGGTCTATCTGTTCCTCATGCCCGACACCTATCAAAAAATCCGCCCGAAGCTCGAGGCGGAACTCAAGCCCGGCGCGCGCGTCATCACCTACGTCTGGCCGATTCCTGGTTGGGAGCCGACGCGGGTCGACGAGCATCCCGGGGCGCCGAAGTTGTATTTGTACGGACGTTGATATATTCTAGATTCAGATATGCGTAAATTCTCCCTCCACAACATCATCTGGAAAGAAGGAAAATATTACGTTGCCCAATGTCTCAACGTAGACGTTTCGAGCTTCGGTGATACGCGCAAGGAGGCGCTGGCGAATCTCGACGAGGCGATCGCACTCTATTTCGAAGGCACGCCGCGTCCGAAGCTTTCCGACGTCCGCGTGCCGCGTCTCGTTACCCGCTCGTTCCGTCATGCCTAAGTTATTGTCTTCAAGGGCGATTGAGACGATCCTGGTAAAACACGGGTTCGTTTTCGTTTCGTCCAAGGGGAGCCACGCGAAATATCGGAAAGTCGGATCGCCCACAAGGATCGTGATCGTTCCGGCGAACCGCAAGGAAATTCCTCGTGGAACGCTGAAGTCGATCATTCGTCAATCGGACCTTCAGGCAGAGGTGTTTGAATAACTGGCTAATATGAGCGCAATAATGGCGTTTGTCTCTTGACAAAACCGCCATTTTATGATATAGTTCTTCTCCGACGATGCGAGTGCGTCGATCAAATGGCGCGGGACTTGAGGTCGATTTCACCCAGAAATCGAAGCCAAATCCAGCGCCGTTCTCCGTCCTGGAGTCCGTCGTGGTGGCCCATCCCGGGCATATTTTCTTGGAGTCAATCGTGAACACCCAGCCCGCCGGCGACGCCGGCACCCTCGCGACCGAGCCCGTCAACCGTGGGGCCGAGATCGCGCGTGGGATCGAGTTCCTGCTCATCAACTGCCGCGTCAACCCCAACGGCGCGCAGGTGCTCATGGCGGCCGGCGTGAAGGTCGTCAACCAGAGCATCGAGCGCACCGAGCAGGTCGTGCAGCGCCACGCCGCCGAGGCCGCCGCCATCGGGCGCGACGGGTTCCGCGGCAACCGGACCGACACCGCGGGCAACCGGCAGGCGGACAGCGGCGTCCCGCTCTTCGGCTGGGACCCCAAGGGCCGCCAGCTCGTGTCCATGAGGACCATGGTCGCCGATCTGGAGGCGCAGGGCTACCGGCTCGTGTCGGTGAACCTCCGCAAGAAGGACGGCGACACCATGTTCTCGCTCTTCGTCAAGTTCCAGAAGCCGGGCGAGGGCGTGACGGTCACGGAGATCGGCTCCGGGGCGCAGGTCGCGATCGACCGGCAGATCCACTCCGTGTTCGAGCACTGCCACGGGTACCGCAACCCGAACGGCAGCGTCACGATCAACGTGAGCCACCGGGTCGACGAGGCCCAGGTGCCCAGCACCGCGATCCGCGACATCCGCGTCCGGCCGGACGGCCGCATCAACACCGTGCTCCGCACGAAGTGATGGTGTGCCGTCGCGAGGTCTCTGACCCCGCGGCAACAAGGAGATCCCGAGCGACTTCGCTCGTGTGTCGTCTCCGCGTTGCCCGGGGTCTCTTTGTTTTTATTCCTCGCTCTCGGTCTTGTGCGACATGGTCGCGGCGATTTCGGCGGCGAATTGTTCGCGGACGTGGGCGAGCGAGCCGGTGCCGAGGATCTGCTTGGTGTCCACCTCGCCCGTGTTCAGCCATTCCGGGATCGGCATGCCGCTCACCGAGTCGAACAGGAACATGAGGATGGTGGTGGCGTACGCGCCCTTCGGGAGGTCGAACGAGATGACGATCCCCTCGGGGATGAGCTTGTACCCGTGGATGTTCGGCCGGATGACCGGCTCGATGGACTGGTTTTTTCCAACGTTGATGTAGTTGAACCGGCGGAGGTTTTGGAGATAGTTTTCCGTCCCGTGCTTCTTGAGCCACGGGAGATAGAACTGCTTTGCTTCCGGTTCCTGCGACATGAGGAGCGGGATGCGGTCAGGCATCGCCTGGCCGGTCTTCGCGGCGTCGGACAGGATGAGGTTGGTGAGGAAGCTCGCGTACGCGCGCGCCCACAGGTCGGCCTGCTTCTGCATGCGGCCGATGGCGGCCTCGTAGCCGGTGGGGTTTTTCTCAAGCTCGTCGATCATCTGCAGCTCGAACCGCAGGGAGTACGGGAGCACGCCCATGATTTCGCGCATCTTCGTAAAATCGCCGTACGCCTCCGCGGCCCGCGCGCGGATCCCGGCGTAGAACGGGAGCTCGAACGGACTCGGCTGCGTGAGATACGCCCTCACGAGCGCCGCGAGGTCGCCGCGCATCATGTGCATGCCAAAGAGGTGCGCGAGAAAGCGCGGGGTGCCGAACCGCTGCACGCCGTAGTAGTTCATCACGCCCTTGGTACGTACGGCGTTGACGGTTTCCTCGAAGACGGCCGCGTCGGGTTCGCCCTCGGTGCGGATGAGGAGCGTGAACCGGTTGCCCTTCAGGTTGCCGGTCTGGATGACGCCCTTGCCCTCCACCACCTGGCGCAGCACGCACCCAGGCACGGCGAGCGCGCGCACCGCGTCGAGCGCGCCGCCGCGGATGCTGACGCGCTGCGCCGTGAGCGCCACCGCGTCCTTGATCCCCGCGTAGCCGATTTTGTCCACGGGCATGCCGAGCGCGTCGGACAGGCGCTGCACCGCGTCGAGCGTCGAGATCCCGACCTTGGTGAGATCCGCGTAAATCGTTCCTTCGCCGTCCGGCGTCTCGGGCTTTGCCTCGGATCCTTCCACTGTGATGAGCGTCCCGTCCGGGCGGATTTCCTCCACGATAAAGTCAAGCGGGGAGTACTTCACGTATCCGCGCTGCAGCTTCGGCGGGTGCGTGGTCATTCCCACGCGGTCGAGCAAGTCGAACGGTCCCTTCGGAACGGAGACGAACAGCTCCGGATGCTCCTTTCGCCGCGCATTCACGTATTCCTGCTCCTTTTGCCAGAGCCCTTGGTCCGCGTGTGAAGTTGCCATAGTTGACATCATTCTACCACCCATTATAATCTCGACGAAACGCATATCATTTTTATGAAACTCGACCAACTGCTCCTTCTCCCGCTCCACGCCGAACTCATGATCGACAATGAGCCGTTTACGCACGCCGGGAAGGCGACGATCGAACTCGACGGCGGCGACGTGCGACACTGGATGTTCAACGCGGACAGCGGGATGCTCGCCGTGTCACCGGACGACGAGGAACTGATGATGTACCGACACATCGACGAGGAGGTCGAGCCGGAGAACGAGACCATCGGGTATCACGGGAAGGATTACGAGTTCTCGTACGAGGACGTGGGCATCGTGAACGCGGCCGAGGGCGACACGCGGGTGGAAGCCGACGAGCGCTACGCGTTCACGGACTACGAGGCGGATGACGGCGAGACCATCCGCCTGGTGCGCAACGAGAACACGGGCGAGACCATGGCGTACATCGGGTCGCTGGTGGGAGAGGACGACGTCGTCGCGGTCGAATAGCAGTTGAATAAACGCAGACCCCTCCTATCCTCCCCTCACAGAGGGGAGGAAACCTGGAGTTTCCCCTCCTCTGTGAGGAGGGGTTAGGGGTGGTCTGTGTTTTTGGTATACTGTAAGGGTATGCACGGACGCCGCGCGCTTATTTTTATCTCGACGGGGGTCGTTTGCATTCTTGCCGTTGCGATTGCGGCCTACGTTGTGCTTTCGCAGTTTCGTCCCGAGGACGAGATCCGGCGGATGTTGCTGGCCATGTCCGAGGTCGCGACCGTTTCCGAGCGGTCGGCGTTCTCGTGGTCGCGCGACGGCGACGACCGTGCCACCACGACGCTGTACACGACGGGCCAGCTGAACCTGGAGGAGCCGTCCGAGGTTGACCAGGTGACGAGGTTCCGCCTGTTCCGGCTGAGTCGGGAGAAGGACTACGTTGACCTGTCCGGGGAGATTCGCACTATCGACGGGACGTCGTACCTCACGTATGCGCCGCCGGGGCCGGACGTCGAGGGCGCGGGCGTGGACTTCGGGGAGACGGACACGTGGGTGTCGTTCGAGTCGGGCGAGTTGCCGCAATGGGGGTCGGTCATTCCTGGGTTGGATGATCCGGTTAGGGATCAGGGGACAGGGGACAGGGGACAGGAGGCCGAATGGACGCCGGAGGCGCTCGGGCGGCTGCGCTATCTTCTGGCGCACGCCGACATTTTCCTCGTTTCCTACGACGACCTGACCGAGCTCATCTCTGGCCACGCGACGCGCGTCATCGACGCCCGCTTCGAGCCCGACGCGCTCCGCTCGTTCCTGCGCGACCTCATTCGCGCCCGCGAGGACCGCGAGCCGACCACCGCGGAACGTCTGGCGGTCGAGGCACAGGCGAAGGCGCTCGAGAAGCTCAGCGTTCGCTTCTGGATCGGCATCGACGACCATCTGCTGTACCGCATCCAGGCCGCGGGAGCCATTCCGGACGCGATGGCGGCGGAGGGCGAGAACGTGCTGGTCCCGTTCGACCTGATCGTGGAGCTGTCGGACTTTAACGCGCCGTTCGATGGGGCAGCGCCGAGCGACGCGCTGTCGTTCTCCGATGCCCTTCGTCTGAAATTCGGCACATTCATGGAAGATCCGCCCACCAGGCAGGAGATCGAGTTTCTTCCGGACGACGAGGCCCGGCTTCCCACCGAGCGCGTCGCGACGAGCGGCGATCCCGACGGCGACGGGCTGAGCAATCTCCTGGAGGCGTTTTATCGAACGAACGCGAACGTCGCGGATTCGGACGGCGACGGCATCAATGACGGCGACGAGGTTCTGGAAGGGACAAACCCGCGGGGCAACGGATCCTTGTTCGGGTTTGGACTGGGCGAATAACGTTATGGCTCGACGAAGAAGTTGGCAACGATCTGGTTCCGGAACCGGGCATTCTGGCGCGGAGTGGCGAATGAGAACGTTTCGGTTTGGCATGCTCGCGTTCGCGGCGGTCATCACGCTGAAGCTGTTCGTTCTGCAGGTGCTCGACCATTCCACGTACAAGGCGCTCGCGTCCGGGCAGCATGAGATTTTCAAGGAGCTGTTTCCCTCGCGCGGCGACATTCTGATCCACGACCTGAAGGACGGCACCGTGTTGCCGATCGCCACCGTGCAGCAGGTGGCGTTCGTATACGCGGATCCGCGCAAGGTGGAGGATGCCGACCGAACGGCCGAGGAGCTCGGTGAGCTGTTCGAATTTGACGATGAGAAGGTCGACGCGCTCGAGGAGCGGCTGAAGGACCGCGAGGACCCGTACGAGCCCATCGCCCGCAACGTGACGGACGAGACGCTTGACGCGCTGATCGCGCTCGAGCTCCCGGGCGTCTTCTACTTGCGGGAGGAAGGTCGGCTGTATCCCGAGCAGGGACTTGGCGGGCATGTGGTCGGGTTCGTCGGGAGCGGGGAGGACGGGACGCTTTCGGGGCGCTACGGCATCGAGGGGTATTTCAACGTGGAACTCACCGGCACGCCGGGCTTCCTTCGCAGCGAGCGCGACATCGCCGGGCGCCTGATCGCGATCGGCGACCGCTCGATCGAACCGGCCGTGGACGGGTCCGACGTGGTGCTGACCCTCGACCGCACCATCCAGTACTACGCCTGCACCAAGTTGCACGCGGCTGTGGACAAGCACGGCGCGGACGGCGGGAGCGTGGTCATCATCGAGCCGCAGACCGGAAAGATTCTCGCCATGTGCGGCTCGCCCGACTTCGAGCCGGACGCCTACAACGAGGTCGAATCCATCGAGACGTTCAATAATCCGGCTATTTTTAGCTCCTACGAGCCAGGGTCCATCTTCAAAACCGTCACCATCGCGGCCGCGCTTGACGCCGGCGCCATCACGCCGACCACGACGTTCGAGGATACCGGCTCGGTGATGGTCGACGGGTGGCCGAAGCCGATTGGGAACGCGGAGGGGAAGGTGTACGGCGTGGTGGACATGACCGTGGCGCTCGAGGAATCCATCAACACGGGGATGGTGTTCGCCATGCGCCAGACCGGGATGGACAAGTTCGTGGAGTACGTGAAGAACTTCGGGTTCGGCGTGCGCACGGGCGTGGAGCTTGAGACCGAGGCGTCGGCCGACGTCTCGTCGCTCGACATCGGCGGGGAGGTGTACGCGGCTACCGCGTCGTTCGGGCAGGGGATTACCGTCACGCCGCTTCAGATGGCGGCGGCGTACGCGGCGATCGCCAACGACGGGGTGCTGATGCGGCCGTACGTCGTCGAGGACGTCATTCGTCCGGACGGGACCAAGGAGGACCGGCTCCCGCAGGAAATCCGTCGCGTCATCCAGGCGAAGACCGCGCGGCTGCTCGGTGCTATGCTCGTCTCCGTGGTCGAGAACGGCCACGGCAAGCGCGCGGGCGTGCCGGGATACTACATCGGCGGAAAGACGGGCACCGCGCAGGTGGCGGACGGGGCCGGGTATTCCTCGGACAAGACCATCGGCTCGTTCGCCGGGTTCGGTCCGGTGAACAGCCCGAAGTTCGCCATGGTCGTGCGCATCGACAACCCGAAGGACGTCCAGTGGGCCGAATCCACGGCCGCGCCGCTCTTTGGCGATATCGCCGCGTTCCTGTTACAGTATTTCGAGGTTCCGCCGGAGCGGTTATAGGCGGGGTCCCCAGACCCTGCATAAGTCATGAACGTATGAAGGGAATCGTGCAGAATTTGCTTGCGTTTTTCGCGAGGCGGCTTCTTCGGAAATACCATCCCACCGTGGTTGCGGTGACCGGGTCCGTGGGGAAGACGTCGACGCGCAACGCGATCGCCGCTGTGCTCGGCTCCAAGTACCGCGTCCGGCAGCCGTCGGACAACTATAACAATGAGCTTGGGGTCCCGTTGACGATCATCGGGGCAAAGTCGCCCGGCCGCTCGGTGCTTGGGTGGCTTGGGGTGTTTTGGAAGGCAATGCGCCAATATCCAATATCTAATATCCAATATCCGAATCTCCTTGTTCTCGAGTACGGCCTCGACCGTCCGGGAGACATCAAGCACCTGTGCGGTCTGGCGCGGCCGGACGTGGGCGTGCTCACCGCCATTTCTCCCGTGCACGTGGAGTATTTCGGCACCACCGAGCGGCTGATCGAGGAGAAGGGCGAGATCGTGCGGGGCGTCGGGATCGACGGGCTCGCCGTGATGAACGGGGACGACGCGAACGTGATGACCACGAGGGACATGCGGGCGAAGGACCGGCATGGGAACGCGACGAAGGTGGTGACGTACGGGTTCGGGGAAGGATGCGACGTGCGCGGGGAGAATTATCGGGTGGAGACCGATCCCATCGAGATCCATTTCGACCTGGTGATCGGCGACCAGCGCGCGCCGGTGGCATTGCACAACCTGCTTGGGCGCGGGCAGGCGTACGCCGCCCTTGCCGCGGCCGCGGTTGGGACGCATTTCGGGTTGTCGATCGACGAGATCGTCGCGGGACTCGCGGGGTTCAAGCCGCAGCCCGGACGCATGCGGCCGATCCCGGGCATCAAGGGAACCCTTCTGCTCGACGACTCGTATAACGCGGCTCCGGCATCGATGGCATCCGCGCTCGAGGTGCTGCGCTACTTCACGCCGCCCGAGGGTGCGCGCCGCATCGCCGTGCTCGGCAAGATGGCGGAGCTCGGGCGGTACTCGGCGGACGAGCACCGGCTGTTGGGCCTGCGGGCCGCGGAGGTGGCGGACGTGCTCGTGTGCGTCGGGGAAGAGGCACGGGACACGCGGCGCGGGGCCATGGAGGCCGGGATGGAGGACGGGCAGATCGAGACGTTCGCGAACGCGACCGAGGCCG
Source organism: uncultured Gammaproteobacteria bacterium (assembly GCA_964428465.1). GTDB lineage: Bacteria > Patescibacteriota > Patescibacteriia > UBA9934 > GWF2-40-263 > YC12-FULL-57-11. The sequence goes on along the minus strand of CAYRYG010000005.1, from coordinate 11,752 downwards.
GGCGCTGGCTCGACTTCAACGTGAAGCAAGGCGACGTCGTGCTCGTGAAGGGGTCGCAGAGCGCGCGCATGGAGAAGGTGGCCAAGGACCTGATGGCCGAGCCGCTTCGCGCTCCAGAACTTTTGGTACGTCAGTACGGAGCATGGCTAAATGAATCTGAATAAACCCAACCTCCCGGCTCTAAGAGCCGGGAGGTTTGAGTATGAGAGAAGCATTTGATTCGGCGGCGTATTACCACGTGTATAACAGAGGTGTCGACAAACGGCCGATCTTTTTAGACTCCGGCGATTTTCAGCGGTTTTATGAGTCGATGTACCTTTTTAATGACGCAAATTTCGTTCATCCTGGCGGTCGTGGAATAGACAGGGATACGCTGTTAGCCTCGTATGAGATGTCCTCGGCGTTTCGATCTCCGCACGTCAGCATCGTGGCATTTTGCCTGATGCGAAACCACTTCCATCTGCTCCTTCGACAGCATGAGCCAGAAGGAATTTCTAAATTTCTCCATCGACTCGGAATGGGGTATGCGAATTACTTTAATCTGAAATATGAGCGCACCGGAAGCCTGTGCGAAGGTCCATTTAAGGCAAAGGCCATTGATACCGACGAACACCTTCAGTTGCTTCCGCGTTATATCCATCTGAACGCCCTCGACGACACGGGGCATGGGTGGCGAGCGTCAAGCGACATTGACTGGGTTTCGGTCATGTCCGAACTGCGTGCTTACCCGTGGTCCAGCCACCATGTCTATTTGGAAGAAGGGCAGTTACTGCCCGTTGTCGATGAAACGATCGTTCGCGGTTGGTTTCCCATGAAAGTCGAGTATATTCAATATCTACGGGCATCAAGAATCTACGGTGACGAAGAGTTGACGTTCTCCCGGCTCTTAGAGCCGGGAGTCTAAGGACAGGGGTTTGCAAGAAAAAATCCGCCGGGGTGGCGGAGTCAGAGGAGGGTGAAGGTGATGAGGCACGAGCCGTTTTGGCCCGTGTCCTTCGTCTCGATGTCCAGGCACGGGCAGTGGGCGCGCAGTTCCGCGACGAGCGAGAGCGCGTGCGCCGTGTCGCGGTAGCCGGCGCGTTCGGGTTCCTGGCCGTCGCGCGTCGTGAGAACGGCCTTCCCGGATCCGCGCGTCAGTTCATGGAGGACGAACGTGCGTGTCAGGAACAGCCGCGCGTCCGCGCCGAGTGCCGCGAGGAAGCCATCGAGCTCGTCGTCGAACAGGTCGTCGAGGAGCTGGTGCGCGAGCTCGAAGGCGAGACGGCTGTGACGGAGCGCGTTGTGGATGTTCGGTTGGAACCCGCGTCCCGCATGCCATTCCGTGAGCGTTGACGACTCGGCGCGCTCCAGCATCCGCAGTAGCGCGTGCGAGCGCTCCGTCGTCGGATGGAGACCGCCGACGAGCGCGAGTTGGGCGAGCGTCCGCAGCATCTGCGCGGGAGCCAGCTCCCCGGTCCGGTATCCCCTCAGCCGCGTGTCCCACACGCGCATGCGGGTCTTCGATTTGGAACGAACCGCGTGTACCTCGAGAGCCATGTTTACTCCGTGTGGAACGGCACCGTATCAGGCGACACGGCAGCGCGTCAATGGGAGGACTTGATCAAATTTTTACGCCGTGCTATTCTACCGGCACAAATTTCGGCCTTATCGTCTAGCGGTTAGGACGGCTCCCTCTCACGGAGCAAACCCGGGTTCGATTCCCGGTAGGGTCACCAAAGCTCCCGGCTCTAAGAGCCGGGAGCTTTGTATTTTGTCTACTCTGGTGTGGACAAAAAATATATATTTTGGTGAGGCGATACAGCTGAAGTGAATGACGCGCTCCCGGCTCTTAGAGCCGGGAGGAGTCGGGAGCCTTCGTTTTGATGGCCTCCTGAGGGCATCCGATGACATGGCGATGGCGCGAGCGTGGAGTGACAAGAAACGCCTGTGGATGGTTTCCCTTGCGCGTTCGTTGCAAATCCTCGATAATGTACGCAATGCATCGCCGATAAATTTCGCCGTTTATCCGCGCGCGCATCGTCAAAAGTTTTTTTTCGAACCTTAAGTCAACCGACAACGTGCGTCCTATGTCCCAAATTCAGATTTTATTCCGACGCGATCGCGTGTGGCTCACGGCCTTCGTGAGCGTGCTGCTCGCGTCCATCGTGGTTGGCCTTGTCCTGCAAGCCACCCGAACATACAACGCCCGCGCGTTCGTCGCGGCGGACGTGACGATTAATGACTTTGGTGACGACACGGTTGCCATCGGCGAAACGGAAGTCCTGGTTTTGGACTTCACGATGCCGGACCCGGACGCGGACACGGTGATTCTCAACAACAGCTCCGCGACGATCCAGGACGCGCTCACCGACTTCGACGGAACCAACGAGGGGTTCGCCGATACGGATCATGACAACGCCCAGGACTACAGCGCGGCGCAGCTCGTCGTGGACGACGCGGGCGCGGATGGCATTATCGCCTCCGCGGACGTCGTCGTCGCGGGTCCCGCGGACCTGACTGGCTTCGATCTCGCCGAGCCGGGACTTGAGATTTTTGACGACACGACGAACAACAACACGCTGGACGCCGCCGAAGGCATCCTGCGCCAGGAGCACAATGGCTCCGACGCGTTCGCCAACGACGGCTCGTCGCTCCTCGAGGACTTCGCGGCGACGGTAATGTTTTATGACGACAACACGGTCGGCGATAACAACACGTACGATGACACGGAGGCAGTCATCAGCGACGCCGACGCGGACGGCATGCCGACGGCGGGCGACTCCGTCGTGACCGCCGGCGAGGCGGGCGTCGTGGAAATTGACCTGAATGACGACGTGATCCTCGACGACCTTAACTCCGACGGCGACTATGACGCCGGCGAACGGATTTGGAAGGACATGGGCGCAAGCCCCGGTACGTTTAACGCCGGCGTCGACTATGTTCTCGTCGGCGGCGCGGCCGCGACGTGCGCTGGCGTTTGTACGCCGGTCGCCAGCCTTGCACTTGAGAGCGGGCTCGCGTTTCTCGATGACAACAACGACGGTCTTTATACCTCGACCCGTAACGTGAGCGGTGAAACGATCGTTTGGTACGGGAACGCCGTGGACCCGACCGACGGCGATACCCTCGCGACGACCGTGACGTTCTTCGACCCGGCCCAGCTGGCCGACGATGACATCAACGGGGTGTGGCTCGAGGACATGAACGCCTTCGCGGCCACGGACTTTTACATCGTGACGGTCGCGGACGCTGCGTATGCCGATGGGGATGACATCTTCCAGGTCGTCCATGCCGGCTCGGCCACCGACGGGGACGAGGTGCGCGTCATGGGCGCGAACGACGTGTACGCCGACACCGACAACGACGGCGTCTACGACGACGGCGAGCTGGTCGCCACCTCCGCGGACACGGCGCTGTCCGGCGCGGAAATCGTGATTTCCGGTACGGTGGACATCACCTACTTCGATTCCAGTGTCACGCCGTACTTCAAGTACCACGACGATAACGCTGACGTCACGTACGACAGCGGAGAGGACATCTGGCAGGACGTCGACGACTCCGGTTATTACAACGCGGACTTCATCTCGAGCATCCGTATTGCGAACAACGGAACGGCCGTGGACGCGGATATCGACAAGATGCAGCTCTGGAGGGACGGCGGAGCCCTTGGATTCCAGGGGACCGGAACGGACACGGCCATCATGACGGATACGGACGGCACGTATTTCGACGCGCATGAGGCCGTGACCCAGAACCTCTATTCGACGCTCACGACGCACCGCTTCTTTGTCACCGTTGACATTGACGCGGGCGGCAGCGGAAACGGGAACACGATCATTGCCGCGCTCAGCGAAAATGACGGCGCGGGTGCCGGGGATGAGGATTGTAGCAGCAACGACGAGGTGTCGTGTGCCATCTGGCTCAACTCCCTCGATGGCGCTGGAGACGGCAACAGCGACGGCGACGGGCCGACGGACGCCGATCTCGTTCAATCGGACACCATTACGATTGACGCGGCCGCGCCGACGCCGACGGCGGCGAACATCTCCATCACGCTCATCACTGAGGTGACGGCGGACGGCATCGCGGCGGTCGGTGATGACGCGAAGTTCGTCTGGGACGCGGCGACGGACGGCTATGCCGACATCGCGTCCGCGACCATTAACCTGTCGGAGTTCGGTGGTCCGGCATCGGTTGGCCTCGTGGAGGATGACGGCGGCGGCAACGACTGTGTCGTGAACGCCGCGCCGGATGCTGGCGTGTTCTGCTACACGCTCACGCTTGCCGCCGGTTCCATCGATGACCTGAACAACAACGCGTTCGTGACGGGCACGGACGATGCCGGAAACGTTTCGGCCGCGGTCGAGGACGATGGAAACACCTCGGTGGACAACCAGATTCCGGTGGTGACGGACGCCGCGATCCTGACGGACGGCGAATCCGGGACCGGTGGTGCCTACAAGATCAGCGACGTCGTGACGGTCACGTGGGACAACACGGTGGACGCGAACGCCGACGAGACGACCGTGACGGTCAACTACACGGAGTTCGGCGGCGGAGCCGCCGTGGCGGCCGCCGACGGCGGCGTGGCGCCGGACGCGGGGATTGACAACGTCTGGACCGCCGCGTACACGATCGTCGACGACGCGACGGACATCGACGACGCGGATAACAACGTCTCCGTCACCGTGACGGATGACGCCGGCAACGCGGTCACGACGGCCGACGACGACACGCTCTATGCGGTGGACAACGTCGCCCTGACGGTTTCCGCCGGCGAATTGGTCGCGGACGAGTCGGCCTGCACCGGAACGGGCGGCGTCTGCAAGCTGACGGATACCATCACGTTCTCCTGGGACGACTCCGCGGCGACCGGTGACAACAACACCGACACGGTCGCGGGCGTGACGGCCGACATCCAGAACTTCGGGGGCGGCGCCGCGCAGGCGCTTGCGAACACCGCGGACGTGTGGGACGTTGATTTCACGGTCGTCGCGGGCAATGACGACGGCACGCTCACCTTCACGGTGACCGCGACGGACAACGCGGGCAACGCGACCGTCTCCGCCGCGTCCACGGACACGGCCCCGGTGGACAACGTGGCCCCGACGCTCACGGCTGGTACGCTGACCGCAGATGAGTCGGCCTGCACGGGCACGGGCGGCATCTGTATCGTCGGCGATACCATGGACTTTACCTGGAACGATACGGCGGGCGGCGATAACAATACGGACACCATCGCCTCCGTGGCGGTGAACATCTCGAACTTCGGCGGCGGCACGGCGGTGGCTCTCGCCAACGTCGGGGACACGTGGTCGATGGCGGTGGACTACGAGGTCGTGGCCGGCAACGACGACGGCACGCTCGCCTTCACCGCGACGGTGACGGACAACGCCGGCAACACCGCCGGACCGACGACCTCGACGGATACGGCCCCGGTGGACAACATCCTGCCGACCATCACCGCGCTCGAGGTGCAGGACACGGGCGTGAGCCCGAACGGCATCATCGACGTCGTCGCGCTTACCTTCTCGGAGGCAATCGCGGACGTTGCGGCGGCGGCCAACGGCTTCAATGTCACTTCCGCGGACAACCACGGGAGCTGTACGGCCGAATCCATCAATCCGGACGGCGCGGACACGACGCTGAACCTGTCGGTCACCTGCGCGGCCGCGTATACGGCCGTCGGTGACATGAACGTGGTGTTCACGGCGAGCGCGAGCATGGTGGACGACGCCGGCAACCAGCTGGCGACGGTCACGTTTACCAGCGCAAGCGCGCCGGCCATCACGGATAACGCGGACCCGGTCCTCATGACCGTTGCTCCGGCGTCCGCAGAAACGGGCGTTGATACGGACGAGAACGTCGTCCTGACATTCTCGGAGCCGATGAACACGACGTTCGCGGAAGGCACGGAATTCGACGTGACCCCGGACAACACGTCCTGGACCTCGGCGGCCTCCGTTGGCAACAGCGTGATCACGCTTGATCACGGCAACGACTTCGAATGTAACACCGCCTACACGGTGACGCTCGACGAGACGGAAATCGCCTCGGCGGCGGCGGAAACGCTTCTCACCACCGGTCCGGAGGACGAAACCTGGGCCTTCACCACGCGCTCCTGCGGCGGTGGCGGCGGCGGTGGCGGCGGCGGTGGCGGCGGTGGCACGACCAGCACCACCCCGGTCATCACGCTGACCGAACCGGACAGCGGTGACACGCTTACGGGCGGCGACGAGGTCGATGTCACCTGGACGGTGTCCGGCTCCGGCCATGACACTGTCTCGCTCGCATACTCGACGGACGGCGGGCTCACCTACGCGGAAATCGCCTACAACGTCGACAAGGACGACACCCCGTACGCCTGGACCGTCCCGAACATCGACGAGGACGACGTGATCGTCAAGATCACTTCCTACGACTCGGGCAAGGGGACGCTCGACACGGACACGGTGACCATCGACATCAACGCCTCCTCGTCGGCCGAGGAAAGCCAGGAGGAAGGCGAGGATGCCTCAATGGTTCCGAACACCGAGGGAGCGGAATGGGACGAGAACGAGGACCGCTACGTCGCCCCGGGTTCCGGCGTGATGGGCGCCTCCCCGCTTGACGGATCCACGGAAGAAATTTCCGAGGTGTCCGCCGGGTGGTTCGTCCGCTCCTACGGGTACCCGTCGGTGTACTACATCGACGAGAACCATGGACGACACGTGATCTGGGACACCAACACGTTCTTCACCTGGGCTGACGGGTGGGACGACGTGGTCTGGATCACGGACGCGACGCTTCCGACGCTCACGTTCGAAGACGCGCTTCTCCCGAAGCCGGGCGTGGTGCTCGTGAAGATCCAGAGCGACCCGAAGGTATACGCCATCGACACGGACGAGAATGGCACCTACCTGTTGCGCTGGGTTCCGTCGGAGGAAACGGCCATCGCGCTCTATGGGAGCGCCTGGGCTGACTACGTCATCGACCTCGACGTCACGATCTTCGCCAAGTTCGGAGTTGGCGCGGACATGGACGGCGACGAGGACGTGGATACCAGCATCATGAAGACGCGCGTCGAGCTCGCGGAGCTCGCCATGTAAGCAGAAGGATAAACGGCGATACAGGTTCGAAACCATCGCGCCGCCCTCGCAAGGGGCGGCGCTTTGGTATGAAAAAAACGGCCCGACGCGTTGTCGGGCCGACGTGGGTCACGCGCGTTCGGCGTCGATGACCTGCTGCACCTGCGCGAGCGTCCAGATCGGCACGTCGCGGATGTCGACGTACCGGAGGCGGCTCCCGACGATGTCGCGGTACGAGGCAACGCCGGTGAGCGACAGCAGGTGCGCGGTGCGCTCGAACGCCGCCTGGACGTACGCGCGTACCCACTCGCCGCGCTCGACCGGGTCGATGACCGAGCCGTTCGCCGCGACGCCGGTGGGACACTCGCCCTTGCCGTGGGTCTCGCTGCCGATGTGGCACTTGCCGGCCGCGATGCAGCCGACCGCGTACTTGAACCCGCGGCCGGTCGCCACGATGTCCGCGCCGAGGGCGTACATGCGGATGAGATCCTCGGGGGTGTATCCGCCCGCCGAGCCGACGACGCGGACGCGGTCGCGCAGGCCGTGCTTGCGCAGAAGGAGGTCGACGACCTGGATGGCGACGGACGCCGGCATGCCGCCGCACTTCATCATCTCCTCATAGGCCGCGCCCGTCCCGCCCTCGCCGCCGTCGATCTGCAGGTAGTCGGGCATCCCGTCGGGGAAGGCGACCCAGGCCTTGCACAGGTCGTCAAACTCGGCGAACGAGCCGACGGCCATCTTCAGGCCGATGACGCGGTTGGTCGCCCGGCGCAACTCGCGGACGAACCGCGCGAGGCCGTCGGCCCCGCGGAACGCGGAGTGGACGCCCGGGGAGAAGCAGTCCTTCCACGGCGCGATGCCGCGGCGGCGGGCCACCTCCTCGTCGACCTTCCAGCCCGGCGCCTTGCCGCCGTCCTGCTTCGCGCCCTGCGAGAGCTTGACCTGGATGGCGGCGATCTCCGGGTGCTCGCCGATGAGCGCGACCAGCTTCTCCATGCTGAACGTCCCGTCGGGATTCCGGCAGCCGAAGTAGCCGGTGCCGACCTGGAACTCCACCTGGGCGCCCGGCCCTCCCGCGAGGTGCTCCTTCCAGAGCCCGCCCTCGCCCGTGCCGATCATCGTCCATCCGGCGACGCCGCGCGCCATTGCCTCGGTGGCCTGGCGCGTGATGGACGGGATGGCCATGCCGGACTGACGGAACGCCCCGGTCACGATGGACGGGGCGCCTTCCTGCGCGCCGATGCGCACGGAGCACATGGACGTGAGGATTTCCGCCTCGTGATCTTCCCGCAGGTTGCGCGTGCGGACGAGCACCGAGCCCGCCTTGTCGCGGTCCGCGCGGCTGCCGTGCCCGCCCATGGCCTTCTTGCCGTGGGTGATGTTCTGGATCCACCACTGCGACCAGCGGCTGGTCGGCCGGCGCTGTTCCCAGTCCGCGAAGTAGTCGCGCACCTTCTCGGCGGCCCACTCGGATCCCTCGCGGACCGTGGTGAACTGACCGTACAGGTGGTAGATCGCGTGGGACCGCTGCGTCCGGCAGTAGAGCTCGAACGCGCCGAGCACGACGATCGGGACGGCGAGCGCGAGCTTCCAGTGGTCGAGGAAGACGAGCGGGGGGATGGCGAGCGCGCAGAGGATGGCGCACGCCGCGTGGCGCTTGAGCATCTTCCAGTCGCGCTCGATGTAGGGCTTGCTTGCCTGTTGGTCGGCCATGTTCTCCTCAGGGGAAACGGAAAGAGCGAAGCGCGGACCTTAGCATAAAAAAAGACGGGGGTCAAGCGTCTTGCACGACCGCCGTCAGGACCTGGGTGAGGTACTCGGTGAGGGGAAGATCCCCGGAGTGGTGGCGGCGCCAGGTGTCGACCAGCTCGGGGCCTTCCTCGACGAGCTGCGCGCCGCGGTCCACGCAGTCGCGCAGGGACGCGAGCACGCCGGGGGCGAGCGAGTTGTAGCGCACCAGGCTGTCCATCATCCCGAACCACTCGACGAACGTGGTCACGAACGCGGTCAGCTCCTCGCGGTCCACGCCGCAGCGCCTGGCGTGATAGGCGGCCCACAGGTAGTGGCCGCCGTACTCGATGCGCTGGGTGACCTCGTCGTCGGGAAGCTCGCCGCCGTCCGCCTCCGCCGCGTCGCTCCGGTCCTCGATGACGTCCCAGAGGAGATCTCCGCCCGCGGCGACGACGGCGGGATCGGCGAGCATCTCGGGCGGGACGTTCTCCCCGTTCTCAAGCGGGTGCTCGAGCGCGGTCTCGACGTCCATCAGCCGGTTGGTGACGAACTCGTAGGCCTGGTAGGCCTCCTCGGACTCGTCGTCGGTCTCGTCCTGTTCCCACGCCTCGCGCATGGCGACGAAGAGTCGGAACAGCTCCGTGATCGTGCGCGGATCCTCGTAGCGGAGGCCGACGTCCCGCGCGTGGACGGCGAGGATGAGGCCGTACAGCTTGTCATCCGGGTCGGGAACGGCCGCCGCGACCGTCTGCGCGACCTGGAACCAGGCGTCGACGACGCCGACGCCCCGTTCCCCGGCCGCGCGGCGCGCGAGGGCGGTGAGCGTTTCCACCCACTCGTCTGGACCGATCAGGCCGTCCGTCTCGAAGCTCGCGCGGTTGAGCCAGGCGAGCTGCTCCTCTTCCGTGGAAAGGCGTTGGCGATCGAGGCGTTGGCGCAGCTGACGCAGGCGCTTGGACATCCGTACCTCCGCGGGAACCCTATCAACCGCGTCTCACACCGTCAACGGCCAACGGCCGACGGCGGTCCTGTCAGGCGAGCATTTGCGCGGTGGCGATGACGGCCTCGCGGGCGTAGGGGCGCACGCGCGGGGGGATTTGTTCGGGGAGGATTTCCGGGCCCAGGATGCCCAGGCCGATGGGCTTCATGAACTCGAGCATGAGGCGGATGATGGCGTCGTATACCACCTCGCCCATCACCATCCCGTGCTTGGTCGCGCCGCGCTCGATGATGCCGAGCGCCACGCAGCCGTGCACGTCGTCGCGCATCAGCAGGCGCTTGAGCGCGAGCGGCTTCTCGATCGAGCCGTGCACCCACACCTCGGCGACGATGGTGAGCCCGTGCTCGGCCGCGGTCTTGCGCGCCTCGTCGAGCATCTCGTCGGCCTCCTTCTTATGGAATGCGCCTAGGACGATTGCGATATTGGGCATAGAGAGGGTTTAGGGATTAGGGCTGACGACCTAAGGTATCAGGGTTGACGTTCGCAGAGCCTGCCCCCTGATCCCTGCCCCCTGATCCCTTCAAATACGACTCGACCGTGTCCACGATGGCTTGGGTCTTGGAGTCGATCTCGACGTTGACCTTGTCGCCGGCCTTCTTCTGGCCGAACGTCGTAAGGCGCAGCGTCTCGGGGATGAGCCAGGCCGTGAACGTCCCGGCGGCGCGGTCGGCGTCCACGACCGTGAGCGAGCAGCCGTCGAGGCCGACGAAGCCCTTCGGGAGGATGTACTTCATCCATTCGACGGGGACGCGGAAGGTGATGACGTGGTTGTTCTCGGGCGTCTCGACGGAGACGATTTCGCCCATCCCGGTGACATGGCCCGAGACGATATGGCCGCCCACCTCGTCGCCGACGCGATACGAGCGCTCGACGTTCACGCGCGACCCCTCGCGGACGAGGCCGACGGTGGTCTTGTCGAGCGTTTCTTGCATGGCGTCGAAGGACACGGTACCCCCCTCTGCTCCCCCCTTGGCAGGGGGGAAGACCTTGGTAGCGGTCAGGCACACGCCGTCGATGGCGACGGAGGCGCCGGTTTGGAGGCCCGCGAGATAATCGCCCGGGAATTCCACCTCAAACGTACGCAGTCCCGGCTTGTCCGCGACCGATACGACTGTCCCAAGTCCTTTGACGATACCTGTGAACATAGAGGAAGTAGGTTGCAGGTTGTGGGTGGTAGGGGGGGGTCGACAACGTACGAACGTATCCTACAACCTACCCCCTACAACCTACAACCTATGGTATACTTTTGTCATGCTTCTGGAGGAATTGTTTTTTGAGATCGGCGCGATCATCGTCGTGGCGGGGGCGCTCGCGATGCTGTTTTTTCGTCTTCGGCAGCCGCTCATCATCGCGTACATCATCGCCGGCATCCTCGTCGGGCCGAGCGTGTTCGCGCTCACGCGGAATCCGGACCTGTTCGACGTGTTCTCGAAGATCGGCGTCGCGTTCCTTCTGTTCACGGTCGGGCTCGGGCTGAACTGGCGCGCCATCAAGGACGTGGGAGGGATCGCGCTCGCCACGGGCATCGGGCAGGTGGTGTTCACGTCGATCGGCGGGTTCGCGCTTGGGCGCATGGTCGGACTGGACTCAGTCACGAGCGCCTATCTCGCCGTGGCGTTTTCCTTCTCAAGCACCATTATCATCGTGAAGCTGCTGTCCGACAAGGAGGAGCTCGACTCCCTGTACGGGCGCATCAGCGTCGGGTTCCTCATCGTGCAGGACCTCATCGCGCTGTTCATCCTGCTCGGCCTTGCCGCCGTCGGGACCGGCGCGTCCGTCTCGGACATCGTCACCGGGACGCTCGCGAAGGGCGTGATGCTCATCCCGGTCTTCTGGCTGGTGTCCACGTACGTGGTGCCGAGGCTCGTCGCGTTCGCGGCCCGCTCGCAGGAACTGCTCTCCTTCTTCGCGATCAGCTGGGGCTTCCTGGTCGCCGGCGTGCTGGTCACCGCGGGCTTCAACATGGAGGTGGGCG
>CAYRYG010000004.1:0-33397 GCA_964428465.1 uncultured Gammaproteobacteria bacterium | reverse complement strand
CGAGGCGCTCACGAGCGTGGTGGGCATCGCGTCGCTGCCGGAGTTCCTGCGGCCGGGGTTCGCGCTCGCGGACTTCGTGTCGCCGGACCGCGTGGTGATCGGGTCCGACGACGCCGTGGCGCAACAGACACTCGACCGGCTGCACGACGGCATCGCGGCCCCGCGCGTGTTCCTGTCGCTTGAGAGCGCGGAGCTCACCAAGTACGCGGCGAACGCGCTGCTCGCGACCAAGGTTTCCTTCATCAACGAGATCGCCAACATCGCGGAGCGCACGGGCGCGGACGTGCGCGAGGTGGCGCGCGCCGTCGGGATGGACCGCCGCATCGGCCCGCACTTTTTGCAGGCCGGCATCGGCTACGGCGGGTCGTGCTTCCCGAAGGACGTGTCCGCGCTCCACCAGATGGCCGGGACCACGGGGTACGAGTTCAAGCTGCTCTCGGCCGTGATCGAGGTGAACAACGCGCAGCGCGAGCGGTTCGTGCAGCGCGTGGTGGAGGATTTGGACGGGCTGCGCGGACGGCGGCTCGCGGTGTGGGGGCTCGCGTTCAAGGGCGGGACCGACGACGTGCGCGGGTCCGCGGCGATCGACATCGTGCAGCGGCTCGTGGGACTCGGCGCCGAGGTGGTGGCGTACGACCCGCAGGCGATGGGCCTCGCACAGCGGGCGTTGCCGGAGCGCGTGGAATACGCGCCCACCGCGGTGGACGCGGCCACGGGCGCGGACGCGCTCCTGGTGCTCACCGACTGGCCCGAGTTCAAGGACGTGTCCTTCGCGGCCGTCCGCGACCGCATGGCCGAGCCGCGCGTGTTCGACGGCAGGAACCTCCTGGCCGACTGCGGACTGGAAACGTTCGGATTCGTGTATTATGGGATTGGGATTTCTGGGAAAGGCCGCGAGGCTTGAGGCCGCGAGGCCTTGAGGATTCCTCTCGGCCTAAAGCCTGTAGCCTCTCGGCCTGTTATGTACCACGCGTTCAAACAGATCACCGCCTCGCCGTCCAAGTCGTTCGCGGCCGCGCTGGTCTGTTTTGCGTTGGGAGTGGCCGTCGGGCCCGTGTTGGCGGGGTCTGGGGACCCCGCCTATTACGTTGGGACGGCGGTCGTCGGGCTGGTTGCGTGGGCTTGGTCGCGCGACAAGCGGACGCGGCTCGTCGCCCTGCTCGTCGCATGCTTCGCGTTTGGGATCTGGCGCTACGGGCAGGCCGTGCTTCCGCCGACGGTCCCGACGGTCGCGGACGAGGTCGGGCACCCGGCACGCGTGACGGGCGTGGTCGCGTCCGAGGTCGAACAACGGTCGTCGGGACAGCGCGCCGTCATTGACGACGTGCGCGTTGCCGACGCGGTCGCGGATGGGAAGGTTCTCGTCTCGTTTCCCGACGGATTGCCGATCGCCTACGGCGACACGGTGACGTTCAACTGCGCGCTCGACCTTCCCGAGCCGATCGAGGGGTTCCGCTACGACCGCTACCTGCGAAGCCAGGGAGTCCTCGCGGTCTGCTATCGCCCGCAGTACGCGGACGTCGTCCCGTCGGACGGCGGCGTGGTCGCGACGCTGCTTTCCGTGAAGCGCGTCATCGTGGACCGGCTCGCGGAGATCGTCCCCGAGCCGCACGCGTCGTTTCTCGCGGGACTCCTGTTCGGCGGGAGCTCGTCGCTGTCCTCGGAGATGAAGGATGACTTCGCTTCAACCGGCACGTCGCACATCCTCGCGGCGAGCGGGTTCAACGTGTCGCTGTTCACGATGGCGTTCCTCGCCTGGGTGACGCACACCACGCTCGGTCGACGACGTGGCGCGTACGTGACCGCCGGGCTGCTCGTCGCGTACGTGCTGGTCGCGGGAGCCACGGCCGCGGTGGTGCGCGCCGGGGTGATGGGCGCGGTGGTGCTCGTCGGGTTCCTCGTGCGGCGCAAGCCGTCGGTGCTCAACATGATGCTGCTCGCGCTCGCGGCCATGCTGCTGTGGAACCCGCTGCAGCTGCGCGACGACGTCGGGTTCCAACTCTCCTTCGTCGCCACCGCGGCGATGCTCGGGTTCGCGTCGCGCGTCGAGAAGCGCTGCGGGTTCGTCCCCGAGGCGTTCGAGCTGCGCACGTCCTTCGCCGCCTCGCTCGCGGCCATCGCCGCCACGTTCCCGATCCTGCTCTGGCACTTCGGCACGGTCTCGCTCACCGCGCCCGTCGTCAACCTCCTCGTCCTCCCGCTCGTCCCCATGCTCATGTCGCTTACCGCCGTCGCGCTCGCCGCGGCCTTCCTCCACCCGATGCTCGGCACCGTCATCGCCACCCCGGCCTGGGCCGTCTCGTCGGTCATCCTGCACCTGGTGACGTGGTTCGGAGCCGCGTGACCATCCCGTTTTGGTGATACAATTCCCGCATGTGAAGATATTCCTGAGAGGATTCGCGACCGGGCTCGTGCTGCAGCTTGCCGTCGGGCCGGTCTTTTTCTATGTCGTGAACCTGTCCATCCAGCGGACGTGGCTGGACGGACTTGCGGCGGCCGCGGCCGTGACCGTCGTCGACCTGTTCTATATCTCGCTCGCAATCGTCGGAGTTGGCGCGCTGCTCCAGGATCGCCGAACGAAACGCGCGTTCGGGGTGCTCGGCGCGGTCGCGCTCATCGCGTTCGGCGCGCTGATGCTCGGGGATGCCGTCGGCGGAGCCGTCCCGACGTCCGTTGTGACGCATTCGGCGAGCCTGGCCGCAAGCTTCGCGTCCGTGTTCGCGCTGACGCTCTTCAATCCGATGACGATCCTGTTTTTCACCGGCCTGTTCTCGGCGAAAGCGGCCGAGCACGACTTCTCCAAGACCGAGCTGCGCGTGTTCGGCCTCGGTACCGGTTCGGCGACGATGACATTCATGGGCGTAACGGCGCTCCTCGCCTCCCTCGGCGGCGGATTCGTTCCGCCGGTGGCCGTGGCGCTGCTGAACGCGGCGGTCGGGTGTTTGCTCCTCGCGTACGGGAGCATGAGGCTTCTGGCGTCCGTCAGACGAAACCCGTAACTTTGGATGCAAGCCGCGCGCCTGTGGTAAGATTTGACCGCTATGACCGTGCGTGACTCACAACCCGTCGACAAGGATGCCGAGCTCTCGGTCGCGGCGGCGAACGTGGGGGAGACGCGCGACGCCGTCCGTGCGGAGATTGGCGTGACCGAGAAGGACGTGGAGAAGTTCACTCGGCGCGGGTCCGCGGACGAGACCGTGCGCATGCGGCTGCTCGCGCATTTTTCCGAACGCCTCGACCAGCTCCACCACCTGTTCCCGAGCCCGTATTTCGTGCGATGCGACGTGCGCGGGGAGGACGGCGAGACGAAGGTTTACTATTTTTCTAAATTTCCGTTCACCGACCGCCAGGTGTTCTCCTGGATGTCCCCGGCCGCGCGGCTTCGGTTCGCGGACATCGGGCCCACGGCGTTCCAGCTTCCGGACGGGACGCTCTGGAGCGGGGAGGTGCGGCGCAAGGACCAGTTCATGATCGTCGGCGGGCGCATCGTGTTCATGACAACGGAATCGGACGCGTACGGCCGCACGCTCGTGCACCAGGAGGAGCTGAGCAAGCGCAAGGCCGGGTTCATGCTCCCGGAAATCGTGTCGAAGATGGAGCGCGCGCAGGACGACGTGATCCGCGCGCGGCCAGACGGGTCGTTTCTCATCGCGGGCCCGGCCGGCTCGGGAAAGACCACGCTCGCGTTCCATCGCATCGCGTACCTCCTTCAGTCGCCGGACACGTCGGAGCGGTTCTCGTCGCGCGACGTGATCGTGTTCGTGCAGGACGAGGGGACGCGCGCGTATTTTTCGAAGTTGCTCCCGGACCTCGGCATCCACGACGTGCACGTCACCACGTTCGGCGAGTGGGCGAAGGAACGGCTCGGGCTTACCGACGTCACCGTGGTGCGGCGCGCGAACGGGGTGAACGAGGCCGTGGACGCGTACGAGTCGCGCAAGCGCGAGGCGCTGCGCGCGCCGGGCGGGGTGTGGCGAACGCGGATGGACCCGTTCAGCGCGCTGCGTTCCGCGTACGCGCCGCATTTTTCCGACGGCGACGCGCGGCGGTTCGACGCGCAGGCCGGCGCGCGCGAGCTCGACCGGTTCGACCTCACGCTCCTGCTTCGGTTCGCCCGCGAGCGCGACGGCGCGTTCCAGCGCGAGGAGGAATATTTGGTGCAGAAAAAGAATTTCGAGGTGCAGCGCAAGCGCCGCTCGGTGCCGCTCCGGTACTCGCTGCTCGTGCTCGACGAGACGCAGAACTACCTCCCCGAGCAGATCACGCTGCTGCGCACCTGCGTCTCGGACGCGACGCGCGCCACGTTGTACGTGGGCGACCTCGGGCAGCAGGTGCTCATCGGGACCGTGCGCGACTGGGCCGCGGTGGGGGAGGATTTTTCCGGCGGGCGCAAGGTGGAGCTTGAGAAGGTGTACCGCAACACCGCGGCCATCCTGCGCTACCTCCAATCGATCGGGTTCGACGCCGCGATTCCCGAGGGGCTGCGCGACGGGGACGCGGTGGTGGACGAGGCGTGCGCGAGCGTGGAGGAGGAGGTCGCGCGCGTGCGCGAGATCGTCGAGAAGAAGGACGCGGAGGAGCACGTCGGCGTGGTGAGCCCGTCGTCGGAGTATCTCGCCGCGTTCCGCGACGCGTTCGCGGGCCGGTCGGACGTCCACGTGCTCACCGTGCACGAGGCGCAGGGCGTCGAGTTCGACGCGGTGTGCGTGGTGGGAGTCACGGAGGACTTTTTCCGCGCCGAGGGCGAGCGGCTGAAGATCAAGCGCGACCTCATCTACGTGGCGCTCACGCGCGCGATGGAACGGCTGTACGTGTTCGGCCGCACGCGCCTCGCCGACCTCGTGTGACGCTCCGCACCTCGCGCCACCGCCCGCGGTCGATCTGGTCCCGCCACCGGGCTCGGGTTGAGCGCGCGGCCGTGGCGTTCGCCGCGCTCGCGCTTGCGTCGCTGTTGTTCGCGCTCGAGTCCCGCGCCACGGTCGCGTCCGGCGAGTTGCGCGTGTGGTTTTTCGACATTGGCCAGGGCGACGCAACCTTCATCGTCACGCCGGACGGCCGCCAGATCCTCATCGACGGCGGGCCGGACCGCGCCGTGCTCTCGAAGCTCGGGGAAGTGATGCCGCCATGGGACCGTACGCTCGACGTGGTCGTCGCCACGCATCCGGACGCGGACCACATCGGCGGCCTCGCGGCCGTGCTTGACCGCTACGAGGTCGCGCGCGTCGTCTGGAACGGCGACGACAAGGACACCTCGGTCGCGGACGCGTTCAACGCGGCGCGCGACGCCGAGCCGGGCGCCGTCGTCGAGCTCGGCCGGCGCGGCAGCGTCCTCGCCTTTGGCGACGTCACGCTCACCGAGCTCTGGCCCGCGCCCTCCGCGCTCCGCGACGAGGACGCCAACGTCGCGTCCATCGTCTACCGTCTCGACTACGGGGACACCTCGGTCCTGCTCATGGGCGACGCGACGGAAGCGGTCGAAGGGGAGCTGACGATGGGGACAGGGGGCACAGAGGGCGCATGGGACGTGGATGTGCTCAAGGCCGGACATCACGGCAGCGCGACCTCGTCGTCGTACGCGTTCCTCCAGGCCGTCGCCCCGGAGTTCGCCATCGTCTCCTGCGGCGAGGACAACCGCTACGGCCATCCGCATCCCGCGGTCGTCGACCGCTTCCTCGAGCTCGGCGCCGTCATCCTGCGCACGGATCTCGACGGCGACATCCTTCTCACGTCCGACGGCGGGGAGCCAATCGTCCGCGCCGCACCCTTGCCTTTTTAGGCTTTAGGCTTTAGGCTTTAGGCCATTAGGATTTAATCTCTCGGCCTCGCGGCCTCAAGCCTCGCGGCCTTTCACCAACGCTATGGCCGAAGTCCAGAAAACCCTCGTTCTCCTGAAGCCGGACGCGCTCCAGCGCGACCTGCTCGGGGAAATCATCCGCCGGTTCGAGCTCAAGGGGCTCAAGATCGTCGCGCTCAAGTTCGTCCGCCTCTCCGACGAGATGCTCACCGAGCACTACGCGCACCTGGCGGACAAGCCGTTCTTCGCCTCCCTCAAGCAGTTCATGATGCAGACCCCGGTGGTCGGCCTCGTGCTCGAGGGGCTCGACTCGGTCGAGTCCGTGCGCAAGATCGTCGGCGCGACCAACCCGCGCGCGGCGGACGCCGGCACCATCCGCGCGGACTTCGCCATGAACGTCCCGTCGAACCTCATCCACGCGTCGGACTCCCCGGAGGCCGCCGCGACCGAGGTGAAGCGATTCTTCAAGGACGATGAGATCTTCTCCTACGAGAAGATCACCGACCGCTTCCAGTTCGGCGAGGGGGTCTAAACTTGCAAGGTTCCGAAAATCCGGTAGGGTGAAGGCGGGCGTAATTGCCCGTCTTTGTCATATGGGGGAAGACTTGAGAAGGAAGAATCCGATGGACGCGGCGCGCGAGAGCGCGGAGCGCGAACGATTTCGCGCGGAGGTCCGCGCCTCGAACCGGCCAGCCTCGGAGGCGCCGCCCCGGGAGGGGACCGGCGACGAGCCTCCGTTCCCGAAGCCGATCGAGGACGTCCTGCGCATGCCGGGCGACACCGAGGAGGCGCTCGAGACGAAGCGCAAGGCGGCCCGAGAGTGGCTCGTCGCGTTCTGCGCCCGCGCGCGGTTCGTCCTGAAGACGCGCGACCTGCGCGTCGCCGCCCGTACCAAGCCCGACTGCCGGAGGCTGATCGACCAGATCCGCCACTGGCTCCCCGCCGAAGACGTCGACAAGATCCTGGAAGGAGCCTAATCGTGCACCCGCTGCAACTGCAACTCGTCCTTGGCTGGAAGAAGGATTGGACCGGGGCGCGCGACCCGTCGGCCATCCGCGAGCGCCGCGCCTACCTGCGCGACCGCGACCCGGCGGACATCGCGCTCCTCTCGAACCACGTGCGCGAGGCGCGCATCGGCCGCGTCGACCTGATGCGGGAGCTCGCGTTCCCGCTCTCCGACGAGCTCCACATGGTCAGCGACGTCGAGTGCGCGTCCAACCCGCTCGACCTCATCGACCTGGCGGACGTCCCCGGCGACGACCGTCTCGTGGTCCAGCAGCGCTTCGAGGCCCTGTGTCTCGCCGACCTCGCGGTCGCGATGCACGAGCTCGAGCGCCGCGACTCCATGGACCGCGTCGAGCAGGACCTGCGCGCGATGATCACGCTGCTCGAGCGCCGCATCTTCTCCGGCGAGACGCGCGACCTCGACATCTACACCTACCACGACCCCGAGGAGCTGTACCGCGTGCGACAGGTCGTATACGACGTGCCCACGGACTTCGCCGGCCTCGTCGAGCGCAAGCATAACAGCCGCTGCCGCATCACGCGCGACGGCAAGATCACGCGCTTCGACGCGCGGCCGAAGGACCGGTTCCGAACCATCCTCAAGCTCATCAAGCAGATCACGTCCCCGAAGGCGGACCAGGACCCGTACCTGGTGAAGGACCGGTGCGGGTTCAAGTTCGTGGTCCAGGACGTGGAAACCGCCCGCGTGCTCGCGGAGGAGCTGCGCTGGTACCTCGTCGCCTCCGGCGCGCGCGTGCGCGAGGACGGCGACAACCTCACGGTGGAGACCGGCGCGGCCGCGGACACGACCAACCCGCGCAGCTCTCCCCGCTATCGCAAGAAGCAGCTCGCCGTGCACTGGCACGGCCGCTGGTACGAGTTCCAGGTCGTGGTGTTCGCCGGCTACTACGGCTCCCTCTACGTGCAGGACGAGGAGAACCACGTCATCTACAAGATGCGGCAGGGCGTGAAGGACATCCTTCCCATGCTGTATCCCGGCCCCATCTACCTCGAGGAGGGGTCGTGGGAGATCGACGGCCTCACCAAGCTCCTCTACGAGCGCCAGATCGAGAATCTCGGCTGGAACCTCCGTCGCCGCAACGGCAACGGCAAGCACTGACGCGTCGCCCCGCACGGGCGATTTTTTCTTGGGGGAAATTACAGATTTGGCTTACGGATATACAGATATCGGTACATCCGTAAGCCAAATCTGTAATTTCCCCATAGCGGTTCCTCTCCTGTGGACAACCAAGAGTTTGACACGTCACCACCGGACCGGTACGTTGGATAGGTATGACGGCATTCGCCATGCATTCGACGACGAAGACGACCCGCGATTTCCGCGGGTGCATTTCGTATGCGTGGAATGCGCAGGCGACAGCCGTTACACACAGGCCGTGATCCGTTCGTCACTCCCCCTGTCCGTAACCCGAGCTGTCGCGTCATGCGGCGGCTCGGTTTGTTACGGGCGTGCCCTTCAGCCGCTCAGGAGGTTTCGTGGAAGATGAGCTTCGGCAGCTGCTCAACCGGATGAGCGAACGCGTGTGCCGTCTGGTTCTCAACGGCGGAATGACCCTCGATGCCGCGCGTCGGCAGCCCGCGAGCGCGGAGACGTCGCGCGAGTACGTCGATGCGATCGTCCGCGAGGCGGAGCACATGCCGGAAGATCTCCGACGCGCGTTCCTCTCGGGGCAGATGACGGTGCGCCAGGTGCGCGCCGAGCTCCTTCGGCGGCTCGTCGAGCAGGGGCGGCTGGCACAGGGCGACGCGGCCACGTTCAGCGCCTACTCGGTCGACCTCGGCACGATCCAGTCTTACGCCAACTAGGCGTCCTCTCGGGGCTCGCGCGGCGGGCCCCTTTTTTCTCAAACAAGATCGTGGGGGAAATTACAGATTTGGCTTACGGATATACAGATATCCGTACATCCGTAAACAAAATCTGTAATTTCCCGTAAGATACCGCTACCTATGCCAATCCTCTTTCTCCAGTTCCGCCCGGACCGGGCCATCTCCGACCATGAGTTCGACCTCGTCGCAACGTATTCCGGGCGCGCGGCCTCGGCGTTCGTCCGCGTGGACACGACGCGCGAGCCGCTGTCGCTCGCGCTGCTCGACGGCGCGGACGCGCTCATCCTCGGCGGCTCCGGCGACTACCTCATCTCGCGCGGCGACATTCCCGAGATCCGCGCGGCGCTCCGTCCGTTTCTCGCCGAGGCCCGTGCGCGGCGCGTCCCGACGCTTGGCATCTGCTTCGGCGGGCAGCTCATGACCGAGGCATTCGGCGGGCGCATCGAGAAGGACGAGGCGCGCGCGGAGGTGGGGACGTTCGTCATCGCCAAGAGCGGGGCGGGGGAACGCGACCCGCTGTTCGCGTACCTGCCGAAGGCGTTCGACGCGCAGCTCGGGCACAAGGACCACTTCGTCGAGATCCCGTCGGACGCCGTCCTGCTCGCGTCGTCGGAACGCAGCCCGAACCAGGCGTGGGCGTTTCCGGGCGAGCCCCAATACGCGCTCACGTTCCACCCGGAACTCGACGTCGCGGGGACGCTCTACCGCGTCGACTACTACGCCAAGGAGTACAAGGTCACGCCCGAGTCGCGCGCGGCCATGGCCGCCACCCTGCGCGAGTCTCCGGAGTCGAACGAGCTAATCGCGCGGTTCTTGAACACATTTGTTGGTGAGGATAACCCTGTGGAAAAATTGGTGGACGAACGGGGGAAAACGTCGTCGTAAAACCCCTTGAAAAAGTCAATGGTCGTGTTACGCTTGAATGGCCTCACGCCGTATGCGGCCACCGTCGTTTCCGGGCGACATGGTGGGCTCGACAAGCTCTCATCACCGTGCGGATGCGATCTCAGATGAATACGGCCGCCCGACGCGCGGGGCACCAGAAACCGTTCTGACACAGGACGGTTTTTGGTTTATGATGGGGCGGTATGAAACGTCTCGCCGTGCTTTTCGTCGTGATGGCACTCGCTGGCCTGGGCTGTCGGTCTTCGAACGCGCTCGACGCCGTCCGCGCCGAAATCAACGCGTTCAAAACCGACACCGCAAGCCTTGGAACCTGCCACGAGAACATGCACGCCATCGGCCAGCGCGCGTTCCTGGCGTACGGCATTTCCGCGCTCGAGGTCGGTGACGAGTGGTGCAACGCCGGGTACATCCACGGCGTCATCGAGGTCGCGCTCGCGCAGGCCGAGGACCCGGTCGCCATGATGACGACGCTGTGCGACGCGTTTCCGGCCTCGACGTTTTCCGGATGGGAATGCCGCCACGGTCTCGGGCACGGGCTCATGTATTACACGGAGAACGACCTGCCGCGTTCGGCCGCGCTGTGCGCATCGGTTCCGGGCGACGCGTCGGCGTGCGTGAACGGGGTCTGGATGGAGAACTTCGTCGCCGAGGAAGCGTTGCACGCGACCGACTGGCGGCGCGACGACGACTCGTTCTACCCGTGCGACGCCGACGTCGCGGACGGCATCGCGGATTGTTACCTGTACGCGCCGGTGTGGTATCTCGAGCGCCATGGCCACGACTACGCCGCGGCGTTCGACTGGTGCCTTGGGGCGGACGGGTACGTCTCGTCATGCGTGCGCGGGGTCGGTGCGCAGGCGATGAAGGACAACGTCGACGACCCGGAGTCCGTCGTCGCGATCTGCGCGACGATCGCGGGCGAGCTTCGCGCGGACTGCGTCGCGGGGATGACGGGCACCCTGGCGTTCCACCACGCGTCGATCGCGCCCGCCGAGGCATGGTGCGAGAACCGGGAAGGGGACGACCGCGTCGCGTGCGAGGCTGAACTGAGGGCCTTGCAAGCGTGGTTCTAACCGGATACACTTTGGCCGCCCAGGGTGAAAAACAGGGTCGGGCCATAGCTCAGTAGGTAGAGCGCCAGGCTGGGGGTCTGGAGGCCGTGGGTTCGAGACCCGCTGGCCCGACTCTGTTTTGCACGGAGAGTGGAGGCAAATTTTCAGTCTCGGGCTCCCACTAGGGAGCCTCCCGTTTTAACCGAAGCGCCTTTGACTTGCGGAGGGTTCCCAGTTTTTCCTCCGTCATGCCGATCGGCTTCATGTGTCGACGGACTTGGTCCAGAACGGTCTCGCCGACCGCTTCGCCGCGCAGCGATCGCTCCAGGCGCCTCATCATTTTTCGCAAGATCGGATTGGGTTCGCTGGTTACGTCCAGGCGTGCCCGCTGTTCTTCGGGCGGAAGCGAGCGTAAGAATTCGACCTTGGGGTCCGGGAAGTCCTTCGACAGGTCCACGCCGGTCTCCCGGCGGATTGTTCGCACCGACTGCAGGGATCCAAAGTCCGCATCCCGTTCCATGAGCCACATCGGGAGGGCGAGGACGTCCCGCACGTTGATTCCTGGCATGACATCCGCGTTGAGAACGTCCTCCTGTGCCCGTCGTATCGCGTCAGGCATCCCGTCCTTCGGGATGCGGCTCGCAAGGGATGCCACACGTTCAACCACGGCGTCGGTAGGGACTCCTCCTGACAGTTCCTTCAATTGTCCGAAGATTTCGCCAAGGATGTGTGGCAGCATTTCGACGGCTTCCCGTCTCCATGGCCGGCCGGGATGGAATGTCTGCGGGAGACCCTGGAAGCGGCCCAGGCCGCGCAGGCGCGAATCGAATGGCTGCTGGCAGTGTCGTAGTTCGTGAAGCAGAACGGCAAGGTCGCCCTGGTTCGTGATTTTTTTCACGGCGACGAACCCCTTGGCCTGGCTATGAACGCCCTCGCCCGGCAGCGCGTCCGCGACGTAGACTTCCGGCTTGTGCGACGAAAAGCGCTCGATGAGGTCGAACGCGCGTTCCGTCCCGTCCTTGGCGTACAGAAGAGACAGCTTCCGAATTCGCCTTGCCGGCAGCAGACGACCGGCAACCGACAGGTCATGCTCGACCGGGTCCGCCTCATAGGAAATTTTGGCGATGACGTTCCCGCGTACGTCTCGCAAATCTACGACGACTTCGTTCGGAGTATTTTTCATCTCCGCGAATTGGATACGTTCTCCCCGCATAGGATTTCAGCATATCCCTTTCGTGAATTTGACACAAACCATCTTAGTTCATATTCTTTATTTGGTATGAACACGTCCGCGTCCAATTTGAACGCCGCGAACTTTACCCTGTTTGGGGAGTTTTTCGCGTTCACTGGCGCGGCCGTGGTTTGTTCGAACGAGTGATCATCCGATCCTCCCGACCAAGAAGAACCACCGCGCGCGCGGTGGTTCTTTCGTATCTGGCTCACCCTCGCGAGGACACCATGGACCGACCCGTCACGTTCCGCCTCTACCGCCGAGAGTACGGCGACGCGTACCCGTACCAGATGACCGAGGACGACCTCGCGCGGGGCATCGCGTTCGTCGCGCTCGTGGGCGACGCGGTGGTCGGATGCGCCCGCGCGATCCGTCCCAACCCCGAGGCGCCGGTGTACCTGTTCGGCGGGATGATCGTCGACCCGCCGCACCGCCGCCACCACATCGCCCGCGCGCTCACCGACCTGCGCT
Organism: uncultured Gammaproteobacteria bacterium; assembly: GCA_964428465.1. GTDB lineage: Bacteria > Patescibacteriota > Patescibacteriia > UBA9934 > GWF2-40-263 > YC12-FULL-57-11. Next base: position 21,090 of record CAYRYG010000004.1, on the reverse strand, counting down.
TCGACGCGGTGGTGCGCGCCGGCGCCAAGGTGCTGGCCACCGAGCCGGTGTGCTGCCAGCCGAGCTGCGCGTCGCAGCGCAACATGGTCGCGCACGGGTTCCTCCCGCTCGGCATCCTCCCGGCGAAGTATCCGGACATCAAGCCGGAGACGCTTGGCGACCAGCCCGAGTCGCTGACCCTCGCGGTGCGGTGGCTCGCGGGGGAGGTGAGCTTCGAGGGCCGGCCGCTCCATCTCGGCGACCGCGTCGACCGCCTGCTGCGCGACACGGCGCCGTCGCTCCGCGCGACCGCGAACGGCACGCGCATGGCCGGTCCCATGCCCGCGCCGGAGTTCCACGAGCCCATGCGCGGCACGCGCGCGGACGGCTCCGCGTTCGTCGACGTCCCGGCCAACTGGCCCGAGTCGCGCGCGGCGGTCAGCGCGTTCGAGCGCCAGGGGTACGTGGCCTGCGGGTTCCTCCCGGGCCTCGGCCTCACGCCGCGCGGCGAGCGCTACGACCTCGTGCGCCTCGCGCACACCCGCGGCCGCCGCCTGCGCTTCGAGCACGTGCACGTCACCGAGCACCTCGAGCCCATCAAGGCGTACCTCGCGGAGCACTGCGGGGAGTGATTGATCACTTCCCGCTTTTTTGATACAAACGAACCCGTATGGCGACGCTTCCTCCCTCCGTCTGGCAGTGGGCCGGCCCGAACCCCGGGCCGCGCGCTTTGATTCTCGGCGGGACGCACGGCAACGAGGTGACGGGCGTGATGCTCGTCGAGGAGATGCACCGCGATCTCGACAACGGCACGCTCGCGCTCGCGGCCGGCACGCTCACCCTCGCCATCGGCAACCCGCTCGCCGTCGAGCGCAACGCGCGCGGCTCGGAACCGCACGCGGACCTCAACCGCCTGTTCATGCCCGCCGCGCTTGACCCGGGCGGCCCGGACACCTACGAGCACCGCCGCGCCCGCGAGCTCGCGCCGCTCCTCGCGGACACGGACATCGTGGTCGACCTGCACGCCACCAACAAGCCGTCCGACCCGTTCCTCGTCGCCGTCAACGACACGCCGAGGCACCGCGAGCTGTGCCGGTTCTTCCCGTGCGACACGATTCTCATCGTGCCCGACGCGGTGATTCCCGGGACCACGGCCGCGCTTGTGGACGCGCATGGCGGCATCGGGATCGCGTTCGAGAGCGGATGGATGGGCGACCTCACGCGCGTGGGACAGATGCGCGCGGCCGTCGAGGGGATCCTCGCGCGCGCCGGGATGATCGCCGCGCCGGAGACGCTCTATGACGGGCAGTCCACCTACGTGATGACAGAGGCCATCACGCTCACCGACCGGGGCTTCGCCTTCGCCCCGGGCCGCGGCGAGCGCAACTTCGAACCGTTCGCGCCAGGCGACATCCTCGGCCACCACGGTGACGTCCCGCTCCTCGCCCCGTACGCCGGCGTCCTCATGTTCCCGAAGGTTCCGGAGCTCTGGAAGGTCGGCTCGCCGGTCGGATTCCTCGCGAAACGCGGATAGCCATGCCAGCAATCGGCCGTTGACAAACGGCCGATTTTATGGTACTCTCCGTATCCTCGAATGGGCGCATCTCGCTCCCTTCGACGTGGCCAGGAGGCCAACCATGCTGCTCTCTCTGCTTCTCGCGTGCGCGCCCGCCCAGACCGGTCCCGAGACCACCGGCGAGCCGCTCAACTCCGGGACGGCCGTCACCTCGCCCGGCGTGCACGGCGTCGAGATGCTGACCTACGCCCTCCCCGAGGACAGCGACACCACGGGAATCAGCTTCGTGATCCTGGTGCCGGAGTGCGACTCCATCGGTTCCTGCCGTTGGATCCCCGACGTCTACACGTACACCGAGCGCAGCCGCACGCTGGGCCCGGTCAAGACGGTCGTGCAGGAGACCTTCGAGCTCTGCTGGCTGCTCGACGGCGACGGCGTGTGGGTGGGCAACGCGTCCATGCCCGGCGGCGAGGGCGAGGTGTCCTTCCGCCACATCTCCCCGAAGAAGGGCGGCTACCTCCGCCTGTTCTGCGACGTCTCCGAGGACGCGGAGCCCGGCTCCTTCGGGGTCAACTTCAACGACATCTCTCTCCTCGGCCCGTACGAGGACGGCGAGTTCGCCTGGCGTGACACCTGGCAGAACAGCGACGCCTGGCGCGACCCCGCCCGCCGCATCGTCATCCGTTAGCGCAGCGCAGCCGCAAGGCCGCGCTCTTTTCTTTTCCGGGGAGGCGAGTATGATTTCGAGCAGTATGCGCCTCCACCGTTTCATCCTGGACCTCGATCTGGCCGACGACCGGCTGGTCATTTCCGACTTTGAGACCATCAACCAGATTCGCAACGTCCTGCGCCTCGAGGTGGGGGACCGGTTTGTCGTGTGCGACGGGAAGGGGAAGGAGGCCACGGTGCAAATTTTCACAGGGCCTTTAGGCCCGTCTGAGCGTGACGCCCCTAAAGGGGCTGGGAATATTCTTGTGGACGTGCTCGACCGACGCGACGTGGCGAGCGAGAGCTCGGCGCGGGTGACGCTGTACTGCGCGGTGCTCAAGCGCGAGAACTTCGAGCTCGTGGTGCAGAAGGTCACCGAGTGCGGGATCGCCGCCATCGTCCCCATCATCTCGACGCGCACCGTGAAGCTCGGCGTGAAGCTCGAGCGCCTGGAAAAGATCGCGCGCGAGGCGTCCGAGCAAAGCGGCCGCGGCGTCATCCCGGAAATCCTCGGGCCCATCCCGCTCAAGGACGCCATCGTCCACGCAAGGGACAACGCATCAAACGTCGTCTTCGAACTCGGCGCCCCTTTGTTCACAGGGACTTTAGTCCCGTCTCGTCTCGACGCCACTAAAGTGGCTGGGAAAACAGGCCTCTTCATCGGCCCCGAAGGCGGCTGGGACGACGCCGAGGTGGAACAATTGCGCGCCGCGGGCTATCATATAGCCGGCCTCGGCCCCCGCGTCCTCCGAGCCGAGACGGCCGCAATCGTCGCGGTGTATCTGAGCACAGGGAACAGGAATTAGGAATCAGGGAACAGGTTTTCCGATTTCCTGACTCCTAAGAGTCGCCAGTCCCTAATCCCTAAAAACCTCGTTATGTCATCTGACCTTACCTCCAAAGTCTGTGTCGCCTGCGAGGGCGGCGTTCGGCCGCTCGACGAGCACGGCATCGCCGACATGCTTGCCAAGCTCACCGCCACCTGGGACGTGGTGGACGACAAGAAGATCCGCCGCACCTTCCAGTTCGCGGATTTCCCGCAGGCCATGGAGTTCGTCGAGAAGGTCGCCAAGATCGCGAACGCCGAGAACCATCACCCGGACATCCACATCTTCTACAACAAGGTGACGCTCGAGCTCTCGACCCACGCGGTCGGCGGGCTCACGGAAAACGACTTCATCCTCGCGGCGAAGATCGAGCAGCTTTAGCCGGCCGCCAGGAGCTTCGTCGCCTGGTCCCACACGACCACGCCGGAGAAATATCCGAAGAACAGGAAGATGCCCCACAAGAGGGCGCGGCGCCAGGGCGGGGCCTGGTAGGCCGCCGGGAGCTCGGCGCGGTTCAGGCGCGCCACGAGCCCGATGTGCACGAACATGGCGACGGCGTTCAGGCACGCTCCCAGCACGAGGAGCGTTTTTGGTTCGGTCTGGCCGAGCAGGAACAGGACGATGCCGAACGCGATCTGCGCCCAGAGGAACGAGAAGTACGTGCGCGACAGGCGAACCTCCTCCTTGCCCGTGACGCGCGTGTATCCGACCGCGTAGTTCTCGGCCATGATGCGCGAGGTGGAATCCATCACGCCGAGCTGCGTCTGGAACAGCATCACGGCGACCGCCGCGAGGAACGCGGTTCCCACGCCCGCGCCGAGCCGCGCGCCGATGGCCGCGCCCTCGTTCAGCACGAACTGGATTCCCTGCGCGTTGCTCGGCGATCCGTCCGCCACGGTCGCGTAGGCGAGCAACATGAGCATGAGGATGGAGACCGCGCCGGTGAACCAGAACACCATGGCGTGCTCCGCGCTCACGCGGCGCCACCAGGTCCGGAACGCGTCGCGCGCCTCGGGCGTGTCCTCGAACGTCTGACCCGCGAGCCGGATGCGTGCGCTCGCGCCCTTCGCCGTGAACAGCCCCGCCAGCTTCTCCGCGTACGCCGCCATCCCGTACCCCTTTTCCTTCACGTAGATGGACTGCGTCAGGTTCAGGTTGCCGCCCGCCCCCGAGTACGCGAACGCGGCGAGGAACGTGGCGAGCGCCACGCCCTCGGGAATGAGTGGGCCGGGCCCGGCGAACCCGACGAGCCCGCGCGCCAGCTCGCCCCAGTCGGCCGCGGACGCCATCGCCACCGCGAGCACGAACACGAACGGGACGCCGACCAGGATCACCGTCTTCGTGATGCGCTCCATGACCCCGTACACCGTGCGTCCGGCCGAGAGCACGACGCCGATCGCGAGGAGCATCGGGATCGCGACGAGGCGCATGTCCCCGACCCCCATGAGTGACGCGGCCACCGTGGCGCTCGCGGCCACGATGCCCGGCAGCCCGAACCCCGCGAACGTCGAGATGATGAACCACCCGGGCGCGGCCTTCCACCGCTTCCCGATGCCGACGAACACGCTCTCGCCCCGCACGAGCGCGTACCGCTCGATCTCCATGTTGATGAAGTACTGGAAGGTGATGCCCAGGAGCGCGCCCCAGGCGAGGACGAGGCCGTGGTTGGCGGCCAGGTACGGCCACAGGATGACCTCGCCCGAGCCGAGGCCGAGCGCGAGGATAAGGAAGCTCGGCCCGATGAGCTTGCGAAGCGGCGGCGCGGGAGGGAAGGGTTTCGTCATACGGGGACAGTATAGCCGACCGGCGGGATGTCGCATAAAAAAAGAAGCCCGCCTCCAGCCCTGAGCAAAGTCGAAGGGGGGTGCGGACTAGGCGGCGCGTTCGCCGACGAGGATGTGGCGCAGGCGCTGGACGGCGCGGGTGCGGGCGCAGTAGACGGCGTCGATGGGACGCGCGGTGATCTCGACGATCATCACGTCGTCCGCGCCCTGCAGCATGAGCGTTACCACGCTCGCCTCGGCGGGCGGAAGGTCGAGCGTGGCTCGCGCCACGTCGCGGCTTTGGGCGCGCGCGATCATCAGCAGCACCGGGTCGACGGCGCGGGGACACGGGATGCCGCCGTGCGATTCGTCGAGCGGCTGGTGGCGCCTGGCGCGGCGGATCTCCTTGCGCACGATGTCGCGGAACCGGTTGCTCACGCACGCGCGCAGATACGCCTTCCGCGTCCCGCGCGCCACGTTGAGCCCGGCGAGCACGTCGCGCGCACGGATCGTCCCTTCCTGGATCAGGTCATCCAGGTCCGGATACGGATACCGCCCCGCGAACCGCCGCGCGATCCGCCGGATGTCCTCCGCGTCCTCCAGTGACAGTCCCATCGGTGGCCTCCAACGAACACAGTAACACGAACCTTGCGCGAACCCGCCGTAATTGTCAAACTGCCAACCACAAGTATCCCGCCCTGCCGAGGCGACCCAGTACGGCCGCTAAAAAATGCCGTGTCCGACGAACGTCGGACTGCGAGGATTGTCTGAGCGAAGCCCACGCTGTCCGCCAGCTCGGGGCGAGCGAGTTCCGCAGCAAGGCATTTTTTAGCGGCCGTACGTAGGAGCCGAGGCCGGGCGGGCGGTTTCTTTGCTTACTTTCTTGTCCGGACAAGAAAGTAAGGCTGGTGCAGGGCGCAGCGCCTGCAAGTAAAAACCTTTTCCATATGTCCGACAGCATCAAGCAACTCACCGAAGAAATCCGCGCCTTCTCCGACGCGCGCAACTGGTACGCCAACGGCCGCGCCGACCTAAAGGGCATCGCCATCTCCATTTCCCTCGAGGCCGCCGAACTCCTCGAGCACTTCCAATGGACCAAGGACGCCGACATGCCGGCCCGCACCGAGGAGCGCAAGGACGACCTCAAGGACGAGCTCGCCGACGTCGTCATCTACGCCTTCCAGTTCGCCGACCGCGCGGGCTTCAATCTTGGGGAGGCCGTTCAGGAGAAGATGAGGAAGAACGGGGAGAAGTACCCATTGTCATAGGCGGGGTCCCCGCACCCCGCCAAAAGAAAAATCCAGCCGTAGCTGGAGAGGGGCTCACTGCCCGGCGACGCGCACCGTGCAGGGCTTCGACGACAGCGTCGAGCCGCAGCACACGGTGAGCGTGACCCGCTCGCTGCCGTCCGCGGGCGTGGCCAGCATGCGGTAGCCCACGGCGTCGTCCGCCGCGCGGCAGTGGGCGTCGACGTTGACGTCGTAGGTGTCGGCCAGCTCCGGCTCCACGTAGTGGGCCGCCGCCACCGCGTCGTACGCCCGGTTGGCGCCGACCACCTCCACCGAGGCCTTGCCCCAGCCCCAGATCAGCACGGCGACGCCGATGATGATGGCGAAGATGACGATGATCGCCCCGACGATCATGAGCTCGACGAGGCTGAACCCTCTGCGGGAGAGTCGCTACAGTCGCATGTTCCGCTCCTTGGTTGCGGTCCGGAACCATACCCGACTTTTCGCGGATTGTCAAGCCTCCGTAAATGAAAAAGCCGCCCGTTTTAGAGCGACAGGATCGTCTCGAATACCGCGCCGTAGGCCATGTCCATTTCAAGCACGACTCGGTCGACGGGGGTGAACTCGGGACATCCGCGCAGCATCTCGATGGCCGCCCCGCCCGCCGAGGCGATGGGATACACCTTCGTGCCCGCCGCGCGCACGGCCAGCGCCGTCGCGAGCTCGACGTTCGTCCCGCCGACGAGGAACGCGCAGTGCAGCCACACGCCGCTCGCCGCGAGGAGACGGACGTCGTCCACGACGGCCCAATTCCCGGCGGGGACGATGGTCCGCACCAGCGCGACGATGGCCGGCTGCGGCGGAACGAACAGGGTGCCGCCAATGTTCGTCACCGCCCGACACAGTCCCCGCACGGCCTCCCGGATCCCGACCACATCCGCCGTCTCCGCCCAACGCGGATGCTCCCTCGGGTCGGGTACGGCACAGATCAAAAGAACGTTCATCAGCCCCTCCAGCCGCCGAGCCTGCCACTTTTCGGCTCGGTTGTCAATCTATTCCATGGGGGATACACTCTCTTCGTATGTCCGACCTCAAAGAGCTGACCGATCAGGTGGTTGCATTTCGCGATGAGCGGGATTGGAAGCAGTTCCATAAGCCAAAAGACATGGCCATCTCTCTCATGCTTGAAGCAGCTGAAGTGGCGGAACATTTTCAGTGGAAGAATGAAGAGGAAATCGCCGCGTACCTCGACGCTCGCCAGGAAGACCTCGGGGATGAGCTCGCGGATGTCCTGTACTGGGTGCTGCTCGTCTCACATGATTTTGGTATCGATTTGAACGCCGCGTTCGCGCGTAAGCTTGCTAAGTCAGCGGCAAAGTATCCGGTAGAGAAGTCGAAGGGAAACCACAAGAAGTATACGGAACTTTAGCGTTATGTTTTTGTACAAAAATTCGGTCGCTGGGTTTCGCGAAGACGTAGACACGAATGTGATCACTGGGCTGATTGAACTGGCATTCAAGCGTGAGCTCGGCCGGAGCGTTCCGGCATCAGAAAAACGGTCCTGGACCAACTCACTGTCTTTCATGGAGCGGGTGGTGCGTCGTGCGGATCTCGATCCTTCATGCGGCGTCTTGGTGGAGTATGTTATTCCGGCGACGTCAAATCGCATCGATTTTTTTGTATCGGGACACGATGATACCGGGAACAAAAATTTTGTCATTGTTGAGTTAAAGCAGTGGGAGACCGCCGAGGCGACAGAGAAGGATGGTGTTGTGAAAACTTTTTTGAACGGATCGGTTCGAGAAACAACGCATCCGTCATACCAGGCGCAGTCGTACAAACTCTATCTCGAGGACTACAATGAAAATATCGAATCAAAGAAGCTTGTTCCCCATTCTTGCGCCTACCTGCACAATTACAAAAAGCGAACACCTGAGCCACTGAACGCCGATATCTATCAAAGCATCGTCGAGGACACGCCTGTTTATTTTAAGGACGACCAGGTCAGCCTCGAATCGTTTCTAAAGAAGTACGTTGGAAAAGGTGACGGAGAAAAGATCCTGTATGAAGTCGAAATGGGACGCATTCGTCCGAGCAAACAGCTGATCGATCACGTTACTGGGATGTTTGAGGGTAACCAGGAGTTCATTTTGCTCGACGAACAAAAAGTCGCATTCGAAACGGCGAAGCACGTCGCAATGAAACGACCAAAGAAGGCAGTCGTAATGATCAAAGGCGGCCCCGGAACGGGAAAATCTGTCATCTCCGTAAACTTGCTCGGTGGTCTGTTAAGGGCAGAGCTGAACACGCTTTTCGTCGCGCCGAACTCTGCTTTCCGAGAAGTGCTGGTACACAAGCTTGCACAGGAGCACCCGAAGGTTAGACTAAAGAATCTGTTCAAGGGTTCAGCAGGTTTTGTCGATGCCAATCCAAACACATTCGATACGATCGTGGTGGACGAGGCTCATCGGCTAAAAGATCGGAGGGCATATCAGTATTTTGGCGAGAACCAGGTAGAGGACATCGTGAAGGCCGCGCACACGAGCATTTTTTTCGTGGATGATGACCAAGCGATTCGCCCCGAAGACATAGGTAGCGTAAAAGAAATCCGCCGAGTGGCCGAGCAATATAGCGCTGAGATCCACGAGGTGGAACTCGTCGCCCAGTTTCGGTGTTCCGGTGCAGAGGGCTATGTAAATTGGGTTAACGATGTTTTGCAAATAAAACAAACGGCAAACTACGACGGATGGGATCGTGGCAGTTTTGACTTTAAAATCTTTGACGATCCGAACGCGCTGCGCGCCGCAATCAAGGCAAAGCACGACGCCGGTTTCCGCGCGCGGATCTTGGCGGGGTATGCTTGGGAATGGACGGGCGAGAAGGATGGCAATTCTGACGCGCAGGTTCCTGACGTAAAGATCGCAGAATACGATTTTGAGATGCCGTGGAACTCACGTAAGGCCGGAACTACTTGGGCGATTGATCCAAACGGGGTCGATCAGATTGGCTGCGTTCATACGGCACAAGGTTTGGAATTCGACTATGTCGGTGTCATCGTTGGTGCGGATCTTCGGTTTGATCCGGTGACAATGGAGTTTGTGACGAACTGGAAGGAATATAAGGACGTGAGCGGGAAAAAGGGGTTGAAGGATGATCCGGTGAAGTTGAACCAGTTTGTGCGGAGTATTTATAAGGTTTTGATGACGCGGGGAATGAAAGGATGCTACATCTTTGTGGTAGACCCTGATTTAAGGAATCTATTTAGGAAACGACTGGGGTAATTCCGCGGCTCGGACCGTGAAGGAAGCGGGAGATTACAGGTGCATATTGGTCATCCATAATAACGATTTATGCAAACCGTTGAAATTTCGGTGACAAATACGGAGACGGGCGACGTGCGGGTGAGCATCGTGGACCGGTCGGCGGCCGTTCGCGACGCGTTTGGTGGGTCGGCGCATTTTCATGAGGTTACGGTGAGGGCGGCGGACAAGGATGCGTTGCTTGCGGCTTTGTTGTCAGACCGGTTTTCGGACGCGAAGCCGTTTGGTGGGGAATCGGAGTATGAGGAATGGCTTCGGGGCAAGGGGATTGAGCCGGTGGTGGATTGCGAGGTTGAGAATGAGTGAGTGCCATGCCCGACATCTTTTCCAAAGAGAAGCGCAGCGAGGTGATGTCTCGGATTCGCTCGAAGAATACGAAGGTCGAGCTGGTTGTTTTTAAATATTTGCGGGCGAAGAAGATTTATTTTCAGAAGCACTATGCTCGGGCGGTTGGGTCGCCGGATGTTGCGGTGCCTTCGCGGAAGGTGGCCGTGTTCATTGACGGGGATTTTTGGCATGGGAGGGATTCTAAGAAGAGGATGCCGGAGTTAAACGATTGGTGGCGGGAGAAGATTCTCCGGAACATGCGGCGCGACCGGATGGCGCGGGCTGCTTTGAGGAAAGCGGGGTGGGGCGTGCTGCGGGTTTGGGAGGGGGAGCTCATGCGGAAGCGGACGCGGGAGAAGTGGCTCGAGAAAATTCGGGAGCATCTGGCGGGCGGGGTGGAGCGGGCGTGGTACGTGTATGTAGTCCGGTGCGCGGACGGGTCGTTGTATACTGGGATCACGACAGACGTGCGGGCTCGCGTCGCGAAGCATAACTCGGGCGCCGGGGCGAAGTATGTGCGGGGGCGGTGTCCGGTGGCGCTGGTGTGGAAACGGAAGATGAAGAGCGGCACGGAGGCGCGGAAGCTGGAGGCACGGTTGAAGCGGCTTTCGAGGGAGAAAAAGGAATTGACAATTCGGAAAAAATCGGGTACGATACGGATGTAAATTGAACCAAAGAGGTACGGGTGTTGGTCTCCGCTTGCGGGAGGTCAGCACCCGTTTTGTTCACGAAACGTTTTACGTATGCCAGACCACAGGGAGGGTGCGTCCGTCGTCGTGTTTCAGGCCAAGTCCGGGGCCATCGAGTTGCGGGGAGACTCGGGAAGGGAGACGGTTTGGGCTACGCAGGCCCAGATCACGGAGATTTTTGGCATTGACCAGTCGGTCGTGTCTCGCCATTTACGCAACGTTTTTGAGTCCGGTGAACTTGATCCAGAGAGCAATATGCAAAAAATGCATATTGCAAATTCGAGCAAGCCGGTGGCGATTTATGACCTGGATGCGATTTTAGCTATCGGTTATCGGGCAAATTCTCGGCGTGCCGTTGAGTTCCGCAAGTGGGCCACCAAGGTGTTGCGCGGGTATATCTCGGATGGGTTCGCGATTGACCGCCAGTTGGCGGGTCGCAGGTACGAACAGTTTATGGAGGCGGTGGAGGCCGTCAAAAGGATGTTGCCGGCCGCGAGCTCGGTGGACCGGTCGAGCGTGCTGGAGTTGGTGGGGCTGTTCGCGGACACCTGGTTTTCGCTCGACGCGTTCGACAAGGACTTGCTGAAGGGCGTCGGGATGACGAAAGCGAAGGTGGAGCTGACCGCCGACCTGCTGGCGTCGGCCATCGGGGAGCTGCGCGGCGACCTGATTCGGCGCGGGGAGGCGACGGAGCTGTTTGGGCAGGCGCGCAACGCGTCGGCCGTGGAGGGGATCGTGGGGAACGTGATGCAGTCGTTCGGCGGGAAGGACGTGTACGCGACGGTCGAGGCAAAGGCCGCGCATCTCCTGTACTTCCTCGTGAAGAACCATCCGTTCTCGGACGGCAACAAGCGAAGCGGCGCGTTTGCGTTCGTGTGGTTCCTGAACAAGGCCGGTCGGCTGGACCGGTCGCGCATTACGCCACCGGCGCTCACGGCACTCACGTTGCTGGTCGCGGAAAGCGACCCGAAGGACAAGGACCGGATGGTCCGGCTGGTCGTGGAGCTGGTTCGTGATGTCCGCCGATGACGCATGCGTCACAGTCGTGTATGATTCGGATGAACCCCATTCGTATGAAAACCATCTCCGTCCAGGAGCTCAAGGAACGGCTCGACCATCCGGATCCGGACGAGAAGAGCATCCTCATCGACGTGCGCACGGTCGGGGAGTACGCGGACGGTCACATTCCTTCCGCAGTGAACCGGCCGCTCGACAAGCTGGCCATCTACGAGGACGCGTTGCGCGCGTACGACCATGTGTACGTCCACTGCCGGACCGGCGGGCGCAGCGGGCAGGCGTGCGCGCGGCTGAACGAGATCGGGCTGCCGGACGTGTGGAACGTGGAAGGCGGCGTGACCGCGTGGGAGGAGGCCGGGTTTCCGGTGGAACGCATCTAATCATATCTCTATGAATCGTCTTTCGTTCGCGGTGATCGGCATCGTATTCGTGCTCGCGGGCGCCGGGTGCTCGGGTCTTACCACGGGCCGGACGGATGCCACGGCGGCGTTCGGCTCGGCCGTCACGTTCGGGGTGGGACAGTTGGTGGAGTATGAGGACGGGCTGAACGTCACGCTGCTCGGGATCTCGGACTCGCGGTGCCCGGCGGACGTGCAGTGCTTTTGGGAGGGGGAACTTTCCGGGAGCTTCGGGGTGTCGGGCGGGGCGATGACGGGGGCGCAAGAGGTGCGGCTTGGGGCGGCGACGAACCCGAGCGCGTCCGTCGGCGGTTACTCGTTCGTTCTCGTGGACGCGACGGAGTTGAACATGACGGTGCTGGTTTCGAAAGAATAGCGGCTATGGACATCGAATACGAGGCGACATTTGAAAACGTGGACAAGGACGACGTGCGTTCCCGGCTGAAGGCGGCCGGGGCGACGCTGGCGCGGCCCGAGTTTCTGCAGAAGCGCGTGGTGTTCAACCTGCCCAAGGGCCATGAGATCCCTGGCGGGTGGTTGCGCGTGCGCAACGAGGGGGACAAGACCACGATGAGCCTGAAGGTGGTGAGCGGCGACCGCATCGAGGACCAGAAGGAGATTTGCCTGAAGGTCAACGACTTCGACGCGGCCGTGCAGTTCCTCACGCTGGTCGGCGCGGACCGCAAGGCGTACCAGGAGACGAGGCGCGAGCTGTGGTCGCTTGACGGGGTGGACGTGACCATCGACGAGTGGCCGTTCCTCGAGCCGTTCGTGGAGGTGGAGGGGAAGAGCGAGGCCGAGGTGCGGACCGCCGCGGAGAAGATTGGGTTCGATTACGCCGCAGCGCTCTTCTGCTCGGTCGACACGCTGTACGCGCGCAAGTACGGGTTCGAGGAGGACGTTTTTAACAACCATTCGTCGCTCGTGGTATTCGACATGGATAACCCGTTCGTGTGACCGGACGCGGGTCGGCGCGTCGTACGGGTGTGGTATAATCCGTTTGTATGAGGAGGAATCGGAGGAAGTATCTTTTGGCGATCCCGGCCTTCGTTTTGTTTGCCGCCGTGTCGGGGAGCCTCGTGACGCAGTCCGGGATGGATTGGTATCGCACGCTGTCGCTCCCGTGGTGGACGCCGCCGGGGAGCACGATCGGCGCGGTGTGGACCGCCATCTACGCGCTCTCGACGATCGCGGCGATCGAATGGTGGAACCAGAAGGAGCGTGACGGCCGGTTCGAGAAGGTCGCGGCGCTGTTCGTCGCGAACATGGTCCTGAACGTCGGGTGGTCCGTCGTGTTTTTCGGCCTTCACCAGATGTTCGCGGCGATCGTGGTCGCGGCGCTGCTCGCGCTCTCCACGTGGGCGCTGGTGCTGCGGATGTGGCGGCGCAAGGCCGTTGCCTCCGCGTTGCTCCTTCCGTACGCCGCCTGGGCCACGTTCGCCACGTACCTGACCGCGGCGGTCGCGGCGCAAAACGGCGTGATGTTCCCGTCGGTCGCACCCGCCATCTGGCTGTTCCTGCACCTGGCCGGGTTTGTCATCGGGCTTGGCGCGGTGACGGTGATCGACTTGTTGGGATTCCTCGGCCGCGAGTCGTGCTATTGGACCGAGACGACCGTGCGCGCGCACAAGGTGACCAAGCCGCTCATTTGGATCGGCATGGCGCTCGCCGTGGCCGGCGGCGCGCTCTGGCATGGCGCATGGACGCCGATTTCCACGGCGCAGGCGGTCATCGCCGCGGCGCTCGTGCTGAACGGCTGCTTCCTTACGTTCGTCGTGAGCCCGTTCCTGCTTGAGCGCGAATCGCTCGGCTGCTCGCGCGAGCTCATTCCCTCATGGATGCAGCGTCGGATCACCGTCTCGTTTCTCGTCTCGTTCGCCGGTTGGTGGTCCGCCCTTGCGCTCACCGTCGCGGCGCTGGTACAGTAGGGTCACAATTGAGTCTATCCAGAGCCCGGCGAGGGATACGGCCCAACGACCCGGCGGCAACCTGCGTATGCAAGGTGCCAACTCCGTCCCATGCGGGAAAGATAATTATTATCAACGCTCCGTGGGGAGCGCGTTTTATTTTATGTATCTTCCATCAACCTACACGGTCGAATCGGTGACGAGCGGGCATCCGGACAAGGTGTGCGATCAGATTTCGGACGCGATTTTGGACGCGTGTCTTTCGCAGGATCCGCGGAGCCGCGTGGCTATGGAAACGTTTGGCGGGCACGGGGTGATCTTGGTGTGCGGGGAGGTGACCACGCGGGCGCGCGTCGATTACGCGGCGGTGGCGCGGGAGGCGTATCGCGACATCGGGTATGACGCGCGGCCGATGGTGCTCGTGAACGTGGTGGCGCAGTCGCCGGACATCGCGCAGGGCGTGGACACGGGCGGGGCCGGGGACCAGGGGATCATGTACGGGTTCGCGACCGACGAGACGCCGGAGCTCATGCCGCGCGGCGTGGTGCTCGCGCATGCGCTCACGCGCCGGCTCGAGGCGCTGCGCCGGAGCGGAGAAGTGCCGTGGCTGCGCCCGGACGGGAAGGCACAGGTGACGATGCGGGACGGGGAGGTCGCCACCGTGCTTGTCAGCACGCAGCATGCGGATGGCATTGGACAGGAGGAGATTCGCGAGACGATCATCGATCACGTCGTTCAACCGACGATAGACCACCCCTACCCCCTCCTCACTGATGAGGAGGGGAAACGCGTTTCCTCCCCTGACGGTCAGGGGAGGTTAGGAGGGGTCTGTGTTTTGGTAAACCCGACGGGTTCGTTTGTCCGAGGCGGGTTCGATGCTGATACCGGGCTCACCGGGCGCAAGATCATGGTGGATACCTACGGCGGGCTCGCGCCGCACGGGGGCGGGGCGTTCTCGGGGAAGGACGCGACCAAGGTGGACCGCAGCGCCGCGTACATGGCGCGGTTCGTCGCGCGGCACATCGTCGCGGGCGGCCACGCGCGGCAGTGCCTGGTCTCGGTCGCCTACGCCATCGGCCGCGCGGAGCCGGTGATGGTTTCCGCCGTCGACGAGGCAGGCCGCGATCTCTCCGGGTTCGCGCGCGCCTTCGACTTCCGTCCCGCGGCCATCATCGAGCGCCTCGGCCTCACGCGGCCCATCTTCCGGCAGACCGCGTCGTATGGCCACTTCGGCCGTGCCGGTTTACCCTGGGAGGAGACGGCGATATAATCGAAGCATATGAAGTCAATACTCCTCTTCGTCGCGGCGTGTATCGTCCTCGTCGGCGCAGGATGTTGGACGACTCCGCCATCGCCGGCCCCGGACACAACGACCGACGGCGACTCGGGCGTGCGCGGCACCGCGCTCATCGGCCCCACCTGCCCGGTGGAACGCGACCCGCCGGACCCGGCGTGCGCGGACAGGCCGTACCAGGGTTCCTTCGTCGTCGAGACGACCGCGGGCGCGCGCGTCGCCTCGTTCTCCACGGCCGCCGACGGCTCGTACTCGGTCGCGCTCGACCCGGGCACGTACGTCATCGAGCTCGCCGCGCCCGCGTTCCTCCCGTCCATGTCCCCGGTGACCGTCACGGTCGTCGAGGACGCGTACGCGACGCTCGATCTCTCTCTCGACAGCGGGATCCGTTAGCGCACGCATGCGGAAATTACATGACCCTTGACGCCCGGGCCGTTTTCGCGTAGGATCCGTTTCGGCCCAAAGCCATGGAGTACACGTGAGCGTCAACGCAAGTCACCGTCCCAAGTTCGTCGCCGGGTTCCTGTTCCTGCGCGTCCTCTTCCTTCTGGGACTCGTCCTCACCGGGAAGATCGTGCCGGCCCTCTTCCTGTACCTGGTCAGCAACGTCGTGATCCTGTTCGCGCACATGCGTGACGCCTTCAACATCGCGTTGAACGGCTCCAACGACACTCCCGCCTGAGTCGCGCCCAATCCGCGTGATTCACGGCGCTCCCAGCACGCGCTCGGTCGAGCGCTGAGAGTTCCGGTTGAAGCGCACTCGGGTGGGTGCTTTTTTGTTTTGGGGTGCTCCCTTGCGCGGTCGCGCGGGAGGGAGTAAGCTCCGTTGCCGGAGGTGGCATGAAGGTTCTGGTCTGGACCCGCATGGGTCTCGCGCTCTTTCTCTACGTCGTCACGCTCGTCTTCGTCATCTGGCCGTCCGGGATGGTGAAGCGCGGGATGATGGTCCGCGCCGGCGCAAGCCACGCGTTCCAGCGGTCCGCGAATGCCGCGCACACCACCATCTGGGCCTCGCGGCTCGCGGCGATGGCGCGCCTCGTCATCGGGTTCCGGGTACGCCTGCTCCTGCCGGACAACCTGACCTCGCTCCCGAAGCGACCGTACATCTACGAGAGCAACCACCGGTCCGCGCTCGACGCCATCATCATCCCGCTCGTCCCGCTCGCGATGGGCGACGTCGACGTCCGGTGGGTGATCAAGCGCGTCCTGCTGCGCGTCCCGTTCCTCGGCGGCGTCATGTCCGAATGCGGCTACGGCGAGGTCCTTCGCCGCAAGGACGTCCCGGACATGAGCGACGAGGAACGCCGTCGTGCCAACGAGATCGAGATGAACCGCTACCTGCGCCGCGCGCGGGAAGACGGCGCGAGCGTCGGGATCTTCCCCGAGGGCGAACGTTTCGCGGGCGCGGCGCCGGGAGCCAGGTGGCAGAACGTCGGCGAGCTACGGCCCCAGGGGTTCCGTCTCGCGTGCGAGCGGCTTCCGGGGTATCCCGTCGTCAGCATCACGGTCCTCTGGCCCCCGGCCAAGGGAGCGAAGACGGTGTTCGACATCGGCGAGTTCTTCGACCGGACCATCGACGTGCTCGTGACGGTCCACCCGCCCGTGCGTCCCGAGGACGCCGCCGCCTACCTCGAGCGCGCCTGGGACGAGAAGGAACGCGCCATCGCCGCCCACGCGGCGTCCCTGACGGCCTGACGGTCGTCTTTTTTGATATAATCTCTGGGTGTGGATAAACCCGTGTTTCATTTTGACGGCGAATGCGCGTTTTGCCGCGCCTGGGTGAAGCGCTGGAAGCGGACCACGGGCGACGCGGTCGAGTACCGGCCGTTCGCGGCGGGGGAGAAGCGTCCCACCTCGGAGTTCGTCGCGCCCGACGGTTCTGTTTCGCGCGGTGCCGAGGGTGTGTTCCGCCTGCTTGCCACCACCACGCGCGGCCGCCTCCTGTGGTGGTACCGCCGTGTCCCGCCGTTCGCCGTCGCGTCCGAGCTGTCGTACCGGCTGGTTTCCTCCTGCCGCGTCTGCGCGTATCAATTCACTAAGTGGCTCGTCCACGAATAACGCACGCTATGTTCCACAAGAAGATGTGCTGCCCGCATAACGCGGACGTCGGTTTGCTCCTCATTCGCGTCGGCCTCGCCGCCGTCTTTGTCACCCACGGGTGGATGAAACTGTCCAACATGGACGCGACGGTCGGGTTCTTCGCCACGCTCGGGCTGTCCGCGGCGATCGCCTGGGCCGTGTCGCTCATCGAGTTCGTCGCGGGCCTCCTGATGCTCGCGGGCGCGTACACCTGCGTCGCGGGCGGGCTGCTCGCCATCGTCATGATCGGCGCCATCGCCACGGTGAAGGGACGGATGGGGTTCGTCGGCGGCTATGAGTTCGACCTGATGCTCCTGCTCTCGGCCGTCGGCGTCGCGCTCGCGGGCCCGGGCAAGTACCGCATGATGTCCATGTGCCTCGCGAAGGGTGGCGGAGCGAAGGGCACCGAGATGAAGGACGACTGCTGCGGGTCCGGCGTGTGCAAGATGTAGCCGTTTGATGAGTTCGAACAGGAGCGAGTGCTCCTTTTTCGGTACAAAAAATCCCCGCGTCACAGACGGGGGAAGAGGTGCGCCACGTACCAGCCGACCTGCACCCACGCGAACGGGTTGTAGATCGCCGTGTGGCCGAACTGGAGCCAGAGCGTCTTCGACCAGTACCACGGGGGCGGGCCCTTGCCGCGGTAGCGCTCGACGTTGTCGGGACGGGAGTCCGAGCGGCGGACGATCCGGTCCCAGATGGCGCAGAAGAACTTCAGCCTCACGCCGGCCTCGTGCAGCGCGTGGATGAGCGTGAGCGTGCTGTGGATGTCCGGCGAGTCGGGAACCAGCGCCTGCGCGCCCGCCGTCTTTATCACCTTCGCCATCTTTGATCCGCGCAGCGGCGTGGACATCATGATGAGCGCGAGCTTGCGCGCCGAGTCGTTGACGAGCGCGGTGGCGAACAGCCACGCGAGATCCTGTCCGCCCTTCGAGAACCCGATCCCGACGAGCGGATCGCTCCCGGTCTCCTCGAGGATCCACCGGTTGCGCAGCACCATGTGCTCGAACGTGTCGTGGTTCCCGCTCGCGTGCGTCTGCAGGAGGAGCACGCGCAGCCCGAACGCGTGCGCCAGGAACCATCCGAACGGGTACGAGGAGAACGGCGTCTGCCGCAGCCCGGGCGCGAGCACCACGGTGCCGCGCGTCCCGCGCCACCGCGGCGGCTCAATCCGCTCCGGGAACCGCCCCCAAACCCGCATCCCGATCGCCGCGAGGATCTGCTCCGCGTATACGAACAGGATGTGCGTGACCACGAGCCGCGCGGTGTCGAGCGGCTCGAGGATCTCGAGCGTCTCGCGCAACAGGAACCGCCACTGGCGGACAACGGCGCGGGCGCGCGTCCATGCCCTCTGTCGTCTCGATTTCCCCTTCGCCATCGTTCCCCTCCTGGTCCTCACCCTAGTCGCCGCGTTCGGTTGCGTCAAACGAGGGGTAGCTGGTATCTGGTAGCTGGTATCTGGTATATTTTGGGGGCTCGGAATACCAGATACTAGCTACTAGCTACCAGTACCAGATAATATCCCCCTATGCCTGACACCTATCGCATCACCGGCGGAACGCCGCTGCACGGTTCCATGGAAGTATCCGGCGCCAAGAACGGCGCCTCGAAGATGATCATCGCGTCGCTCCTGACCGACGAGGACGTGGTGCTGAGAAACGTCCCGCGCCAGCGCGAGACCGCGATTACCGAGGAGATCGTCACCACGGTCGGCGCCACGTCGGCGTGGGAAGGGGAGCACCAGGTCCGGCTGAGGACCGCGAGCGTCAGTTCCGCGTCGGTGCGCGCGCTTTCGGAAAAGAACCGCATCAGCGTGCTTGCCATCGCGCCGCTTTTGCACCGCGCGGGCGAGGCGTTCGTCCCGCCGGTCGGCGGCGACAAGATCGGCCAGCGCCCGGTGAACTTTCACGTGGAGGCGCTCCAGAAGATGGGCGCCAGCGTGGAGGCGACCGCGGACGGGTACCACGCCACGGTGAAGGGCCGCCTGCGCGGCGCGCTCATCGAGCTTCCGTACCCGTCGGTCGGCGCCACCGAGACCGCGCTCCTGGCCGCCGTGCTCGCCGAGGGCCGCACGGTCATCCGTAACGCCGCGGGCGAGCCGGAAATCAAGGAGCTCATCATGATGCTTCAGAAGATGGGCGCGGTGATCCAGATCAACTCCGGCCGCTCCATCGAGATCATCGGCGTCGAGAAGCTGCACGGCTGCGACATGACCGTCATGCCGGACCGCATCGAGGCCGCGTCGTACGCGTCCATGGCGCTCGGCACGCGCGGCGAGATCTTCGTGAAGGGCGCCGAGCACGAGCACCTCATCACCTTCCTCAACTGCGTCCGCAAGGTCGGCGGCGACTACCAGGTGCAGGACGACGGCATCCTGTTCTCCGGCAAGGCCGGGCTGCGCGGCATCGAGCTTGAGACCGACACGCACCCGGGGTTCATGACCGACTGGCAGCAGCCGTTCCTCGTGGCGCTCACCCAGGCCGAGGGGACGAGCGTGGTGCATGAGACCGTGATGGAAGGCCGCCTCGGGTACACGGACGCGCTGAAGAAGATGGGCGCGGACGTGTCGCTGTTCACCAACTGCCTGGGTGAGCTCCCATGCCGCTTCAAGGAGCAGAACTACCGCCACAGCGCGGTCATCAACGGCCCGACCAGGCTCACGGCCACCGACCTCGACGTCCCGGACATCCGCGCCGGCCTCGCGCTCGTCATCGCCGCGCTCGTCGCGGACGGCACCTCCACCCTCACCAATATCCACCACCTCGACCGCGGGTACGAGCGGTTGGAGGAGAAATTGAAGGGCGTTGGGGCCAAAATCGAGCGGGTTGCGGGCGCGTAGGCGTGTTATACTCAATCCACTATGTTTCTCGAGCTTCTTTCCTCCAGCCCGCTGGTCGCGCTCGCGTGGGTCGCGGCGATTCTGTTCTCGCTCACCATCCACGAGTTCAGCCACGCGCTCATGTCCAAGTGGCGCGGAGACCGCACGGCCGAGCGGGAAGGGCGGCTCACGCTCAACCCGGTCGCGCATCTCGATCTCATGGGGTTCATCCCGATCCTCCTGCTTGGGTTCGGCTGGGCCAAACCCGTCCCCTACAACCCCTATAACCTCAAAAACCCAAAGTGGGACTCCGTCGCCATCGCGCTCGCGGGCCCGGCGTCCAATTTCCTCGTCGCCGTCGTCTCCGCGCTCGCGATCCGCTTTCTCGTCGGCAACCAGATCGTCACCACGCTCAACCTGCTCATCGTCTTCCTGTTCCTGCTCATCCTGCTGAACCTGTTCCTGATGTTTTTCAACGTGGTGCCGATCCATCCGCTCGACGGGTCCAAGCTGTTTTTCGCCCTGTTCGACGCGCCGCGCTACGCGAGGCTGCGCGAGTTCGTCGCGGTGCGCGGCCCGCAGGTGCTGCTGGTTCTCATCATCCTGTCGCTTGTTTCCAATTTCAACGTGTTTTTCTTCGTGAGCGAGCCCGCGTTCGCCACCTGCGACGTGTTGCTTGGCGATTCCTGCGCCGGCTTCTTCGGCGCGGTGTTCGGCTCCCTCTAGGCCTTGACAGAATCGCCGCGGCTACGTAGCGTTGCCAGTACCGCGTCCGTCTCGGAGAACGGAAGACCGGTGTCACGGCGCACGTTTGGATCTTGCGGCGAGAATGGAAGATCGGCGATAGGAACAGGAAGGGCGCGCGTCTCGGCGCGGCCTCCCGCCCCCGCGCGACCCCGCGCGTTCCTGTTCGCACAATGGCCGGGGACGAATCATCGTCTGTCCTTCGCGTGACCGACCGAGCAGTGCGGTCAAGCGGGGTAGCCCTCCTCGAGAGGAACCACCAGAGGGACCAGCGGGATGCCAGGGCCGGTTCTGCAGGCCGGTTCGGGGCAAAACCCGCGTTTGGAAGTTCTCGTCAGCGACCATCGGTCGCAGCCGCCGTCTTGATGTCATTGGATGCGGTTTCTCGCGCGTCTGGCCCCGGCCGAGACGCTTTTTCATAGGGTAAGTTAAACATCTGCCACCAGCCCGGTGGCGGTTTTGTTTTCAACCCAGC
>CAYRYG010000003.1:0-33549 GCA_964428465.1 uncultured Gammaproteobacteria bacterium | reverse complement strand
ACCTGCTGGTCGGCCTGGCCACGAAGTTTGGTGGCACGAAGTAATACTTACCCAATGAAAAACCGCCCGTGGGGCGGTGAGGGGGTCAGCGGGCGAAGGGGCGGCAGACCTGGGCCTTGGTGGCCTGGAAGATGAGCCGCACGGACCGGCGGCGCCACGGGACGTTCCCGATGGTGCGGCGCGTGCCGCCCTGCGCGTCGCAGGCCAGGAAGTCGACCGTCTCGGGGTCGAGGTAGTCGGCGTGCCGCCCGGCCTTCCGTTCGGAGTACCGGCCGGCCGCGTGGCCCGCCAGCGCGATCGCCGTCGCGATGCCGAACGCGACCGCCACGATCGCGGGGATCCCGAGGGCGAGGCCGATCAGGGTTTTGGCGAAGACCGTCGCGAATGGGCTCTTCTCCGCGAGCGAGGCGATGCCGGCGATCGCGAGCAGCGACAGCGGGCTGAAGAGCGGCAGGCTGCACCGGGCCAGGAAGCCGACGGGGTTCTTCCCCCAGCTCCTCGGCCAGAAGTAGTTCCCGTTCTCGAAGCTCGCCACGACCTGCTCGAAGCCGGTCGACAGCAGGTGGAAGACCGGCTGCCAGTTGACCTGCTTGAAGCCGGCCAGGAGGGCGAAGAGCGTCACCGCGAGGCGGATCAGCCAGTTCACGAGCATGACCGGCGGCTGCACGGAGTACGCCCAGAGGCGGCGCTTGCGGTAGTCGCACTCGTCGATCGGGGCGTTGCGGAACCAGTGGTTCACCCACGCCGTCTCCCACGCGGGCGGCGGCTTGGCGAACACGCCCGCGGGGACGATCACGTCGAGGGTCGAGGACGCCGCGCGCCAGCCCTTGGTCGCGTCGTTGCTCGGGATGTCTGCCTCGGGCAGTTCCGTGATCCCCCAGCCGCACGCGGAGTCTCCGTGGTAGTACGCCTTGTGGAGGCGATCCGAGAGCGCGGAGCCGTCGGTCGTGAGCAGGTTCGTCTTCCAGACGCCGCCCTCCCGCGCGAACAGGTAGTCATCCACTCCGCGGATGCCGCCCCACCAGAACATGATCACGGCGAACACCCGGTTGGGGCCGTCGGTGCGGAACTCGACGTAGCCCATGCCGTCCGTGAGCGGGACGAGCTTGCGCGTCTCCTTGCCGGGGTGGTAGCGGTCCCCGGCGGGGGCGGCCACCAGCAGCACGTGCGGGTCCTTGATCCCGAGCTCGGCGAGCCGCGCGAGCAACGCCCGGCTGACACACCAGCTCACCGGGACCATGCCCGTTTGGACGGTACGGTCCTCGACGTGAATTTCGAACATCCTGATTCTCCTCTCCAGAACTTCTGGAGATGCAAATATACGCGAATTATGGCGGATGTCAATACTTTGGTAGAATGCGGGGTGCGGGGACCCCGCCTATTACCTATGAACACGTTTATCCCAGGGCCGCTTGCGGACACGGCGCGGAACCTGTTGCGGAGGGCCGGGTATGGTGAGCATCGCGGGCGTGAGGCGCAGCTTTCCTACGTGAAACGGATCCACGGGACGCCGTATCCGCGGTATCACGCGTACGTGGAGGACCGGAACGGCGGGATGCAGCTCAACCTGCACCTCGACCAGAAGGAGGCGTCCTACGGGAGCGGCCACGCGCACAGCGGGGAATATTCGGGCCCGCTGGTGGAACGGGAGGTCGCGCGGATCGTCTCGTTCGTGAAGTCGCTGGGAACGGTTGACACAGGCGGACAGGCGGGAAGGCGGGAAGGCCCTCAGGAAAAAAAGAAGGGAGGGTTATTCGGTTGGTTGTTCGATTGACCTCGCGGCCTGCGGGCCTTCAACGCCTTCACGCCTCATCTTATGGCAATGGAAGCGACGCACGTTCGATTCGCGCGGGACCTGGCGGTCCGTCTCTTAGTGACGGACCGCGCGGCGTACTATTCGGGCGCGGTGTATCCGGACTCGCGATACGCGACCGGCATCCCGCGCACGGCGACGCACAACGACGCGCTCTGTCCGCAGGATCCCTTCCAGCACGGGCTTGGCGACTTTGAGAAGGGATGGGCGACTCATCTTGCGTACGATCAAGCGTCCGTACTGGTTCGCCGCGAGACGCTGACGATGATTCCCGAGGAGCTGCGCAAGGACGACTGGGCGTTCTTCACGTCCGTGAAGCTGGTCGAGGACATGGAGTCGGTGCGGCAGCTGGGCACGGACATGGCGATCCTGCGGGAACTGGCCATGACGCAGCGGCCGTGCGGGGAAGAGACCGCTCCCATGGAACGGTATTACGCCGACCTGCGCGCCGCGTACGCGCCGGCGTGCGACGACGCCTCGGACTACCGCGCGTTCTCGGTGAAGCTCGGCATCGCCCCGGACCGCGCGGACCGGATGGTGGGACTCGCGGAGCGATTCCTCGCGGACCCGGCCATTGCCAAGACGATTCTCGACGTCTATCCACGTGTCTTATCCCGCTATGCTCGTTAACCTGCTCATGCTCGCCGGCGGCTTCCTCCTGCTGCTGCGCGGCGCGCACTATCTCGTCGCCGGCGCGTCGTCGCTGGCGCGTCGTCTCGGCATCAGCGCGCTTGTCGTCGGCCTCACCGTGGTCGCGTTCGGCACGTCGGCGCCGGAACTCGTCGTGAACCTCTTTTCCTCGGCGCTCGGCGAAACCGACATTGCGGTAGGCAACGTGCTCGGGAGCAACGCCGCGAACATCCTCCTCATTCTCGGGCTCGCCGCGGCCATCAGCCCGCTCGCCGTGCAGCGCACGACGGTCTGGAAGGAAATTCCGTTTTCCATGCTCGCCGCCGTCCTCGTGTTGGTGATGGGAAACGACGTGCTCTTTGACGGACGGTCCTCGAACGCGATCACGCGGATTGACGGATTCGTCCTCCTGTCGTTTTTCGTGATCTTCCTCTATTACATCCACGCGATCAGCAAGGGGTCCGGCGAGCGCGGAGAACCCGTGGACGAACTTCCCACGCCGCGTATCGCGGCCTATGTCCTTGGCGGCCTGACGGCCCTCGCGGTAGGCGGGTCGCTGATCGTCGAGGGCGCGGTCGGGATCGCCCGGTTGGTCGGGTTGTCCGAGCACGTGATCGCCGTGACGGTCGTCGCCGTCGGGACGTCGCTTCCCGAGCTGGCGACCTCGGTCGTCGCCGCGCTGAAAAAAAATTCGGACATCGCGGTCGGCAACATCGTCGGTTCCAACATCTTCAACGTGTTCCTGGTCCTCGGGCTGAGCGCGTTTATCAACCCGCTGCCATTCGGTGCCCTCGCCGTGCGTGACGCGGCCGTGGTGGTCGCCGTTTCGGTGTTGCTGTTCATCAGCATGTTCGTCGGCAGGCGACATCAGTTCGAACGCTGGCAGGGCGCGGCGTTCGTCGCGCTGTACGTGGCGTATGTCGGCTATGTCCTCGTCGTATGACATTTTCCAGCGCGTCCATTCGATCCGATGCCGACCTGCTCCGGGACCTGGACAGCTCGCGCGGGGGATTGGTTCCCGGCGAGGCCGCCCGGCGCCTTGCCGAGCACGGCCGCAATGAGATCTCGCGCGGGCGGCTGCGGTGGTACCGCGTCCTGCTCCGCCAGTTCAGGTCCCCGTTCTTGTACCTGCTCATCGCGGCGGCGCTCATCGCGGCCGCGCTCGGGGAGATGGTGGACGCGGCGATGATCGCGGCGTTCGTGCTCGTGAACGCGGGACTCGGGTTCGCGCAGGAATATCACTCCGAGCGCGCGGTCGAGCTGCTTCGCACGTTCGTGCGCGCGAAGGCGCGGGTCCGGCGCGACGGCACGGAAACGCTCGTGGACAGCGCGGAGCTCGTGCCCGGCGACGTGGTCGTGGTGGAGACCGGCGACATGATCCACGCGGACGTTCGGTTTTTGGAAGAGGACGACCTGACCGTGGACGAATCCGTGCTGACGGGGGAGTCGGTCCCGGTCAAGAAGATCGTCGAGGCGCTGAAGACGGAGGCGACGGAACCGTACCGCGCGACGAACGTCGGGTTCGCGGGAACCACGGTGGTGTCCGGCCGCGGGGTCGGGATCGTCGTGGCTACGGGGACCGGGACGCAGATCGGCGAGGTGACGAAGCTGACGCAGCAGACCGACGGGGAGAGCGGATTCGAGAAGAGCCTCGGCGCGTTCAGCGCGTTCATCCTGCGTATCATCCTGGTGACGCTCGCCGCCGTGTTCGCCGCAAATCTGTTGATCAAGGGCGGGTCCGTGAACGTCCCGGACCTGCTGATCTTCTCCATCGCGCTCGCGGTCTCGGTCATCCCGGAGGCGCTGCCGCTCGTGGTCACGACCACGTTGTCGCGCGGCGCGCTTCGTCTGGCGCGGCAGAAGGTGGTGGTGAAGCGCCTGTCGGCAATCGAGGACCTCGGGTCCATCGAGGTGCTGTGCACGGACAAGACCGGGACGCTGACGGAGAATAAGCTGGAGGTCACGGACGTGTTCGGATCGGACCACGAGGCCGCGGTGTTTGATGCGGCGGTCGCGTCTTCCTTCCTGGGAGAACGGCGCGCGACGCCGAACAACGCGTTCGACATCGCGGTGTGGAACCGGCTGGCGGAATCCGACCGGGCGCGCGCGAGCTCGGCCAGCCGGTCGCACGAGGTCCCGTTCGACCCGGCCCGGCGCTGGAACAGCGTGGTCGTGGACGGCAGGATCATCGTGCGCGGCGCGCCGGAGGAGATCGCGGCGATGTGCGACGGCAGGTGCGAGCGGATGGCGGCGTGGGCCTCGGCGGAAGGAAAGAAGGGACGCCGCGTGATCGCGGTCGCTTCTGGAGAAAAATCGGCGTTGAAGCTCGTCGGCGCGATTTCGTTCGCGGACCCGGTGAAGGCGTCGGCGGCATCGGCCATCGAGCACGCCAAGCGACTTGGGGTTTCGGTGAAAATTCTGACCGGCGACAGCCGGGAGGTCGCGACGGCCGTGGCACGCGAGGTGGGCCTCATCGCGTCGGACGCGGAGGTGATGACCGGGGAGGAATGGGAGGCGCTGTCGGAAACGGATCGGATAGACGCGGTCCTTACGCACGCCGTGTTCGCGCGCGTGTCCCCGCGACAGAAGTTCCTCATCATCCAGGCGCAGCACGGCCGTTGCGAGGTCGGATTCCTCGGGGAGGGGATCAACGACGCGCCCGCGCTCAAGATCGCGTCGGTCGGCATCGTGGTGGACGGCGCGAGCGACGTCGCTCGCGAGGCCGCGGACATCGTGCTCATGCGGCATTCGCTCGAGGTCATCGTGAACGGCATCCGCGAGGGCCGTTCCGTGTTCGCGAACACGGTCAAGTACATCAAGGCCACGCTCGCCTCGAACTTCGGCAACTTCCTCGCGGTCGCGACGGCCACGCTCCTCGTCGACTTTCTCCCGATGCTCCCGGTGCAGATCCTGCTCGTCAATCTCCTTTCCGACTTCCCGATGATCGCCATCGCCACGGACGCGGTGGACGGCGACGAGCTCAAGCGCCCGCGCTCCTACGACATCCGCGACATCGTGTACGCGGCCACGGTGCTCGGCGTGGTCTCGACCGTGTTCGACTTCATCTTCTTCGGCCTGTTCTACCGCATCTCGCCGGAGGTGCTGCAGACGAACTGGTTCATCGGGTCGATCCTGACCGAGCTCGTGCTCATCTTCTCCATCCGCACGCGCCGTCCGTTCTGGCGTGCCACGCGGCCGTCCCCGATCCTCTTCTGGCTCTCCGTCACCGCGTTCGCGGCGACCATCTGGATCCCGTTCACGTCCGTGGGCACGAACGTCTTTCATTTTGTCACGCCCACGTCGCACGACCTCTGGCTGATCCTCGGCATCGTGGGCGTCTACTTCGTCGTCACGGAGACGGTCAAGCTGGCTTCCTACCGCCTTTCGCGCGGCCTTGCGAAAACGGCCAAACGCGGCTAAAGTCCGAGCATGGACCCAAAGGAAGAGATCAAATCCCGCGTGGACATGGCCGAGCTGGTCGGCGAGTATTTGCCGCTCAAGCCGGCCGGGCCGAGCCGGTTCCGCGCGCTCTGCCCGTTCCACGCCGAAAAGACCCCGTCGTTCCACGTCTCTGTGGACAAGCAGATTTGGCATTGCTTCGGATGCAACGAGGGCGGGGACTGCTTTTCGTTCGTCATGCGCATGGAGGGGATGGACTTCCCGGAGGCGCTCATGCACCTCGGGAAGAAGGTCGGCGTGGAAGTGGCGCGGTATTCCGCGACCGAGACCAACGAGAAGCGCCGGCTCACGGACGCGAACGAGCTTGCCGCAAAATTCTTTCGGAAGGTACTCACTGATTCCACGGCGGGAGCGGCGGCGCGCGACTACCTGGCCAAGCGCGGCATCCCCGAGGCGCTCGCGGAGCGGTTCGGCCTTGGATTCGCCGCGGACGCGTGGGATTCCCTCACGGCGTTTTTGGGCAGCCGTGGGTTCCAGCCGCTCGAGCAGGAGAAGGCCGGCCTGGTGCTGCGCCGCAAGGACGGGAGCGGCGTATACGACCGGTTCCGCAACCGCCTGATGATCCCGCTGTGCGACCAGCACGGCAACGTGATCGGCTTCACCGGCCGGGTGATGCCAAATGACTCCACGACTCCATCACTCCACGACTCCACCACTGCGAAATACATGAACTCGCCGGAGACGGCGATTTACCACAAGGGACGCACGCTCTACGGGCTGCATCTCGCGAAGCAGGCGATCAAGCGCGAGGGGCGCGTGGTGATCGTGGAAGGGAACCTCGATGTGGTCGCGTCGCACAAGGCCGGGGTCGAGAACGTGGTCGGGTCGTCCGGTACCGCGCTCACCGAGGACCAGCTCGCGCTCCTCAAGCGGTTCACCACCACCATCGTGTTCTCGTTCGACGCGGACGCGGCCGGGTTCAAGGCGGCCCAGCGCGGCATCGCGCTCGCGCGCCGCGGCGGGTTCGACGTGCGCGTGGCCGTGCTTCCCGCGGATGCGGGGAAGGACCCGGACGACGCGGTGCAGAAGAACCCGGAACTCTGGCGCGCGGCATGCGCCAAGACCGTGCCCATCATGCAGTACTACATCGACCGCGCGGTAACCGGTCGCGACCTCTCGAACGTGGACGACAAGCGCGCGGTGGCGGCGCTGCTGCTTCCGGAGCTCTCGCAGATCACGGACGTCATCGAGCGCGAGCACTGGCTGCAGACCGTCTCCGACCTCCTGCGCACGGACATGGACGTGCTGCGCAAGGCGCTCGCTCCCGCCGTCCCCGTGAAGATCGTGCCGTCGAGCCCCGTCCGGCCCGTCGCGACCGTCAAGCTCACCCGCGCCGAGCAGGCCGTCCGTTCGCTGCTGGGCATGCTGATCCAGGTCCCGGCCGTCCGCGCCGAAATCCTCTCCGGACTGGCCGCCCGGACCCTCCCGTCGGATGCCCTCCGCTCGCTTTACACGGACCTCAAGGAGGAGTATGATGCGAGCCAGTCACTGGACCAGGCACCCCATTCATATTTTGGCCGGCTCGAAGCCCGCATGACGGGCCGCGACCCACATCGCTCCGTGCTGCATGAAATCGCTCTGCACGGCGAAGAATTGGTCGCACAATTGCCGCCCGAACGGGTCGTAACCCAGGTCCACGAACTCCTTGACTCCCTTACCGCGTCCGACCGCGATGTGCGCCGGAAGGCCATCGAGGCGGACATGCGCCGTGCCGAGCAGGCCGGCGACCAGGCAACCGTGGAAAAACTCATCCGTGAATTTAACGCCCTGCGATAGGAGAGGATCGCTTTTTGGCGTTTGCGTATGGTCAAGAAGAAAATCGTCAAGAAGGGCGCGAAGGTCAGACAGGTCAGACAGGTTAAACAGGTCAGACAGGTCGCTCGTTCTGCGAAACCCGTCAAACATGTCAAACCCGTCAAGCATGTCAGCCCACCGAAGGCTCGGTACGTCCGCACGCCCCCGCCGACCCCGGAAATCATCGACCGTCTCATCAAGAAGGGACAGCAGCGCGGGTTCATCACGGAGAACGAGGTGTTGTTTACGTTCGCGGACGTCGAGGACTACGTGGACGTGTTCCGCGAGTTCCTCGACCGGCTCGACCGCGCCGGCATCCACTTCATCGAGATGAAGGAGGGGATTCTCGGCCGCGAGAAGGAACGCACCGACGTGTACGACAAGATCCGCACCACGCGCGTCGCGTCGAAGAAATCGAACGAGGTTCCGGAGCTGTCGCAGGATTCCATCCAGATGTATCTGCGCGAGATCGGGAAGATCCCGCTCCTGAACGGCGAGGAGGAAGTCGCGCTCGCCAAGCGCAAGGAACGCAACGACAAGGAGGCCGAGCGGCGCATCATCGAGGCCAACCTGCGCCTCGTGGTGTCCATCGCCAAGAAGTTCGTGGGCAAGCAGCTGTCGCTCCTCGACCTCATCCAGGAGGGGAACATCGGCCTGTTCCGCGCCGTGAAGAAGTTCGAGTACCGCAAGGGGTACAAGTTCTCCACGTACGCGACCTGGTGGATCCGCCAGGCCATCACCCGCGCGCTCGCCGACCAGAGCCGCACCATCCGCATCCCGGTGCACATGGTGGAAACCATCAACCGGTTCATGCAGGTGGAGCGACGCCTCATCCAGGACCTCGGCCGCGAGCCGCTGCCGGAGGAAATCGCGGCGGAAATGAACGAGCCGCTCGAGAAGGTGCAGCACATCATCCGCATCTCGCAGGACACCGTGTCGCTCGAGACGTCGGTCGGCGACGACGACGAGGATTCCAAGCTCGAGGACTTCATCGAGGACATCAAGACGATCTCGCCGGACCGCGCCGCCGCCCGGGAACTCCTGCGCGACTACGTGAACAACGCGATGAAGGACTTGTCCCCGCGCGAGCAGAAAATCCTCGAGATGCGCTTCGGCCTCACCGACGGGGTGAGCCACACGCTCGAGGAGGTGGGCAAGGAATTCGACGTCACGCGCGAGCGCATCCGCCAAATCGAGGCCAAGGCGCTCGAAAAGATCCAGTCGCACCCGATGATCGAGAAGCTGAGGGATTACTAAGATGAAAAACCGGCCCGCGCGTTCGCCCGGGCCGGTTTTTGCGCGCGTTTATGTCGTCTTGATTTCTCCGCCAACTGCCGCCTCGAACGAGCGGAGATACTGCTCCCAGTCGTCCTGCGACGGCTTGACGCCAAGGAAGGTCAGGCGTTCCGTGAATGCCCGGTGACCCGCCTGTCTGTCTTTGTGGGCCGCGGACGGAAGGCCGGCGATGGCGGCACGGACCCCGTCGAAATGTTCCATCGTCATCCGCGCTGCTTCCTTGCCCGCCTCTTCCGCTTGCTTGACCTTGCCCGCCAGTTGTATCCCAAGTTCGTTTGCTTCCTGCTCGATGCGAGAGACGCGCGCGTCGTGCTCGGGTACCTTGGGAGACAACGACTCGTCATATTGTCGCGCGTATTCGGCCGCGATCGACGAAGCGGCTGCCAATTCTGCCTCGAATGTCTCGCGGCGCGCTTCCGGAATCGACGCGGCCTTCCGTTCCAGCGCCGCCGCCTTCGCGATGGCCGCCCCCATCGGTTTTCGTAACGACTTCAGCTTCTCTGCCAGTCTGGTCCGCTCGTCCGCGATGGTACGTTGGCGTTCCTCGCGCGCCGAGGCCAACTCTCGCGTCCGATGCGGGATCGCTTCCCTGAGGACGGCGATTTCACGCATGATCCCGGAAACGCGGCTCCGGGCCGTACGGATCGGGTCGTACGACCGGGCGGCGTTCGAAACCGCGTCGTGAATGCGGCGTTTCTCCGCATTCATCATGACGACCCCGATCGCGTGCCGGACACGGTCGGATAGGTGCTCGGCGATGGACGCAAGATCACCCGCGCGGGAACGGAACGTGATCTCGTCGGCCCCCGTGATCTCGCGGATGGTCGCGACGTCCCGCTCCGGAAGCATTTTTTCCAGAAGTGCCCAATTCTTTCTGTCATCCCGGACTTCGGCCTTCCAGACGCGACGCTGATCCTTCACGCGTTCGCGCAGCCAGCTTTTTCGCACGTGGTCGCGCAGGAGGGTCTCGCCGAGCCGGTCGCACGCCTCCTCGATTTCTTCGTCCGTTTCCGGAAGCGGGAGGGACGCGACGAGGCGGTCGAATCGAATGCCAAACGATGCCCCGATCGTCCGTTCGAGCCGTTTCCGAGTGTCCGGATGCTGTTCGAGCCACGCGTCGATTTCACGCGCGATCAGTTCGGGGGTCGTTCCGGGCTCCTGTGCGGAGACGCCTTCGCTTATCTCCAGAATCGTCTGGGATAGGACGTCCCCCTCGGGAAGGGTTCCCTCCAGGATAATCGGGAGCACCTGCTCAACGGTTTTTACGGCAGCGCGGGCCCGGGTGGTCGCTGTCGCGGCTTTGTCGCGCGCGTCCATGTCTTTCCGCAGGGCATCCGCCCTGGCGGACCCGAGCGACTCCCGTTCCGTTTCGCGCGGCGGATTCGGGCGTCGATGCGCAGTGCTGATCATATGCGACACAGTGTAGCACTAATGCGGCCATCCGTTGACAAACGGCCGATTTTTTGCTATCCTTCGCCCTCCGAGCGAAGGTCGCTCGGCGTTCGTTCGCTCTGTCCAAGGAGAAAAACGTGGACTTCTGGAAGAACGTCCTCCGGCTGGTGTGGCCGTTCAAGGGGATCTTCGGAGTCGCCCTCGTCCTCACCGTCGCCGCGCAGGTCGTCGGGTTCGTCCCCATGCTCGCGCAGAAGGCATTCTTCGACGCGGTCGAGGGGTGGATGCGCGGGTCGTCCGACATCTCGATGCGCGCCCTGGCGTTCGCCGTCGCGGCGCTCGTCGGGTCAACGGTCCTCGCGGACCTCGGGTCGCAGGCGTCCTACTACCTGTCGGACCGCCTGCAGACGCGCGTGTCCTACCGGCTTTCGGGCGACACGGCGCTCCACCTGCTCCGGCTGTCGCTCGGGTTCCATACCCGCAGGGACACGGCCGAGAAGCTCAACGTGGTCGGGCAGGGACTCAGCGGCGCCCAGGAGATCGTCTGGATCGCGCTGACCCAGGCCGCCCCGGCCGTGTGCCAGGTCGCGGTGTTCGCGCTCTGGACCGTCGTCATCGTTCCCGTCCCGGGCGTCGTCATGATTGCCGGCAGCGCGGTGACGGTGTGGTACGGCGTGTGGGCCCAGCGGAAACTGCGCGGCGTCCGCAAGGAGTTCCGCGACAGCGACCGCGCCGCCGACGTCTACAAGAACGACGTGCTGCGGAACATCCAGGCCGTCAAGGCGAACGCGTGCGAGGCGGCGGTGCATGGCGAGATTTTGCGCCGCAACGAACGCCTGCTCGGCCTCACGGAGACGCTGGCGCGGCGAGTCTTCGGACTCGGGAGCGCGCAGACGTTCCTGCGCCATGCGGTCGCCGGGTCCGTCCTGACGCTCGCCGTGTGGCTCATGGTGCGCGGCGACGTTACGCTCGGCACGGTCACCCTGCTGTTCGGCGTGACCAACCGGCTCGTCGGTTCCATGCAGAACGCGCTGCAGGGGATCAACATGGCCGAGCGGTTTCGTCCCGACGCGGAGAAGCTGTTCGAACTCCTGGAGATCCAGCCCGACGTGCGTCCGCCCGAGCACCCGCTGCCGCTCGGCCGCATGGCCGGGTCCGTGGCGTTCGAGGGAGTCTCGTTCGCCTATCCGGACACGGCCGGGACCGTGCAAGGCGTGAGCTTCTACGTTCCGGCCGGCAAGACGGTCGCGGTCGTGGGTCCCTCGGGCGCGGGCAAGACCACGCTCATGACGCTCCTGTTGCGCGGATACGATCCGCACGCGGGCCGCATCCTCATCGACGGGAAGGATCTGCGCGAGCTGGATCCGACCGAGTACCTCGGACAGGTCGGCGTGGTCTCACAGACCATGGGCGTCTTCAACGACACCGTGCGCGGCAACATCGCGTTCGGCATGCCCGGCGCCTCCCAGGAGGACGTGGAGCGCTGCGCGAGGCTTGCGGACGCGCACGGGTTCATCCTCTCGCTTCCCGACGGGTACGAGACCCGCGTGGGGGAAAACGGCGTGCGGCTCTCCGGCGGCCAGGCCCAGCGCCTGGTCATCGCCCGGGCGCTCATGCGCGACCCGCGCCTGCTGCTGCTCGACGAGCCGACGTCGCACCTCGACGGCGAGACCGAGGCGCAGATCATGGCCGAGGCCGTCGACCGCCTGAAGGGGACCCGCACGGTCGTCATCGTGGCCCACCGACTCTCCACCATCCGCCGCGCGGACTACGTGGTGGTGATCGACCGGGGCCGCGTGGTCCAGCAGGGACCGTACGCCCAGGTCCGCGCCGAGGCCGGGGCATTTCGCCGCATGGTGGAGGCCCAGGCCGAGAACGCGGTCCTGTGACGCTTCCGGCCGTTTGTCCGCCCCGCAAGGGTTGACAAACGGCCGGTTTTTTGATAGCGTCGAGACGCCAAACGGAGGCACTCGGAATGCACGCATCCACCTCCCGCGCGCGGCGCGGGTTCTCGCTCGTCGAGCTGGTCATCGTCATCGCCATCATCGGCATCCTCGCGGCCATCGCGGTCGGCAACGTCGGCGGCTGCGGCCGGCCCGACGCGTCCAAGGCCATCGAGGTGGTCGAGGCGCTCGGGATGACCGACGCCCGCGTCACGGACACCGACACCTGGAACGTCGCCCGCAGCGGCTGCAGCGACAGCGACGGCATCGCGTTCAAGGTCACGGCCAAGAACGTCCAGGAGAAGCCGGTGAACCTCACCGTGTGCTGCGGCACCGGCTGGAACGCCAAGGGCTGCACGCCCCGCTTCTGATCCCGCAAGGGGTCTTTTTTCATACGCGTCCGGCCGTTGACAAATGGCTGGATTTTTGATATCCTGACAGCTCTTGAATTGAGCCCCGCGGCTGGGAAAGCCGCATGTTCTTACGAGGGACACCATGAGCAACGTTCTTCCGGGCGCCGACGGCTTCTACGCCTTCCTCTGCGGCCTTTTTCCGGGGCTGACGGTGGAGGTGCGGCCGCCGGTCGTCCTCGACTGGAGCTACGGGATGGAGTACGCGAAGGCGTACGAGATCTGGGCCGGCGAGACCAAGGTCGGGACCTTCAAGACCTTCGGCCCGAAGCCCGGCGGCGTGCGCCCGACGCTGGAGTTCGAGGGGGTGCTGCCCGGCTACCGGGACGGCGCGACGATCGGGCTGATCTTCTCCAACCATCGGTTCGTGGAAGGCGACTTGCACGGCCCGAACCCCGGCGGAGGCATCGTGAGAACCCCCTGGCAGCGCCAGGACGTCTTCGCCGAGATCCCGTTCCCCTGACCCTTCCCGGGTCTTTTTTCTTTTCCCGTGACCGCCTGCAACGGTCGCGGTATGATGGCGATATACTTTCGTAAAGGTCGGCGGGAAGGAGGACGAGGTAGGGATCAGGGCTGGCGACTTCAGGAGGCAGGGTGTTTTCTCCTCAAGCTCCAGGCCCTGTTTCCTGAAGTCGTCCGACCTGATCCCTGGATTGATTAAATCCTATGCAAAACGAGGAGGTGACGCTCATCGAACAATCCAAGACGGACCCCGAGGCGTTCGGGCGGTTGTACGATCGCTACTACCAGCCCGTCTTCGGGTTCCTGCTCTCGCGCACGCACAACGTCGAAGTGGCGAAGGACCTGTGCAGCGAGACCTTTTTCCAGGCGCTGAAGAATATCCGCCGGTACGAGGCGCGCGGAAAGCCGTTCAAGTCCTGGCTGTTCGCCATCGCGGTGGCCCAGATCGGGACGTATTTCCGCAGTCGCAAGCGCTATCTGTCGGTCACTATCGACGAGGCGCCGGAACTCGCCGCGAACGACGATTACCGGCCGGACATCGAGATGGTGGCGGACGAGGACGCGCTCGGCGTGAGGCGGCAGGTTGAGCGGCTGCGCGGGTTGCTCGCGAAGCTCAACCAGAAGCAGCAGAACATATTGAGCATGCGGTTCTTCTCCAAGCTGACCGTGCCGGAGATCGCCGCGGCGGTGAAGATGAAGGAAGGGACGGTTAAGTCCCACATCCACCGCGCCCTTAAGAAATTACAGGTCCTCATGGCGGAAGAACCCGCCGAGGGCGGCTATGAACGAACTGATGCTCGCACAACTCGAACGGCTCTTGGAACGGGCGGAGCCTGACGTCCGGGAAGATCCCTCGCACCGCTACGCGCTGCGCCGGGCCCTCCTGAATTCCACGCTCTTCGAGCGGAACCGCTTTTATGTCGTCTGGACGCGCTTCTTTATGTACACCACGTCCGTGGTGGCGGGAGGGGCGGTGGTCGCCGTGTTCGCGGTGAGCGTGCTCACCGTCGAGCTCGAACAGGCGCGCGGTTCCTCGCCCATCAGCCGCCAAACGGCGCCCGTCGAGTTCGTCTCGTTTACGGAACGCCCGGAGGTCCGGCACGTCCTTGAGTTCGCGAGCCCGTCCATGCAGTTCGCGGCAAGCCGTTAAACGAAACGTCGCGCTCACCGACCCTTCGAGGTTCCTCAGGGTAGCCCTGAGCAACGTCGAAGGGCGACAAGCGGGCGCGACGTTTTTTTGTATACGAAAACTCCACGTACGCACTGGATTTGGTCCTTATGCAGTCGGGTAGATCCTTTCGGACCGCTTCATTCGCTCGGACGGCCAGTTTGCACCGGATGTTCGTGGCGGAATCGGCTTAACCGCGGGGCTCTCAGTCCCATTCCGAAGGAATGAAGACATTACCAAGCCCAAGTACCAAATTTAGCCCAAATCAGTTCGTTCGTGGAGCAAATATATTGTATCATGTTCCCCATGCGCCGGCTCGTGTCACTTATCCTCACCTGTCTTATCGCGGCAACGGCCGCGTATTTGGGCTGCCAGGCCGTGGTATTGGCCGCGGGGAAGGACATCGTCGCGTTTCCGTCGGACGAAATCGAGCGCGCGCCCGTGGTGATCGTGCTTGGGGCCAGCGTGCTGCGCAGCGGGCAGCCGTCGGACATTCTCGCGGACCGGCTGAAGGTCGCGGCGGACATTTACGCGGCGGGGCTGGCGGACAAGGTCCTGGTGTCCGGCGACAACGGGCAGGACGGGTACGACGAGGTGAACGCGATGCGCGCGTACCTGCTCGACGCGGGCGTCGCGCCCGAGGACCTGTTCCTCGACCATGCCGGGTTCGACACGTACGATTCCGCGTACCGGGCGCGGCACGTGTTCGGCGTCACGGACGCGATCATCGTCACCCAGCGTTACCACCTGCCGCGCGCGCTGTACCTCGCGGACCGCGTCGGCATCCGCGCGCAGGGCGTATCTTCCGACCTGCAGCCCTATGTGAAGCAGGCCTGGTTCTCCGCGCGCGAGTCGCTGGCGCGCGTGAAGGCGGTGGGGGACGTGCTGTTCGGGGCGGAGCCGGAATATCTCGGGGATCCCGTCGACATCACGGGCGACGGGCGCGTCACCTGGGACGAAGGTATTTCTTCCCCTTGAGCCGTTCCGGCAGATAGTCCTGCGTCGCCTCCCCCGGATTCTCGTCGTCCGGGGTGTATTTGTATTCCTTGCCGTAACCGAGGTCCTTCATGAGCGAGGTCGGGGCGTTGCGCAGGTGGATGGGGACGGGCTCGGCCGGGAGCTCGCGAATGTCGCGCTGGACGCGGCCGTAGGCGAGGTACAGCTCGTTGGACTTCGGCGCGAGCGCGAGGTAGGCGACGCACTGCGCGAGGATCACGTTGCACTCCGGCATGCCGATCTGGTGCGCGGCCTGGAACGCGGCCACCGCCTGGGTGAGCGCGTTCGGGTCCGCGAGGCCGATGTCCTCGGATGCGAAGCGCACGAGGCGGCGCGCGACGTACAGCGGATCCTCGCCGGCCTCGAGCATGCGCCCGAGCCAGTAGAGCGCGGCGTTGGCGTCGTTGCCGCGCATGGACTTGTGGAGCGCGGAGATGATGTTGTAGTGCTCCTCGCCGGCGCGGTCGTAGAGCAGGTGGGTTTTCTGGAGCGCCTGCGCGATTCGCTCGCGCGTAATAGGCGGGGTCCCCGCACCCCGCCGCGTCGTGTTCGCGGCGAGCTCGAGCGCGTTGAGCGCCACGCGCGCGTCGCCGTTCGACATCATCGCGAGATACGTCAGCGCGTCCTCCTCCACCGCGAGCCCCATGGCGCCGAGCCCGTGCTCCGCGTCTGCGATCGCGCGTTTCAGGATGGCGACGACGTCGGGAACGTCGAGCATGGACAGCACGAACACGCGGCAACGGGAGAGCAGGGCGGAGTTCACCTCGAACGACGGGTTCTCCGTGGTCGCGCCGATGAGCACGATGGTCCCGTTCTCGACCGCGGGGAGAAACGCGTCCTGCTGCGCCTTGTTGAACCGGTGGATCTCGTCGACGAACAGGATGGTCTTCTCGCCGTACAGCTTGCGACGGTCCGCGGCGGTCGCGATCACCTCGCGAATGTCCTTCACCGTCCCCGACACCGCGCTGAACGGGACGAACGTGGCCTTCGTCCTCTCCGCGATGATCCTCGCGAGCGTGGTCTTGCCGCTTCCCGGCGGTCCCCAAAACACCATCGACGGGATCTCGTCGCGCTCGAGCGCCTCGCGCAGGATCGTCCCCTCGCCCACGATCTGCCGCTGGCCCTCGTATTCCTCGAGAGTCTTCGGCCGCATGCGGTCCGCGAGCGGGGCGGTCCGGCTCTCCGCGGAGGGGTTGTCAAACAGGGTGTTCGGCTTGGCCATAGGACTAAAGCATAGAGGAAAAATTAAAAGATACAAGATACAAAAACAAGAAAAAGACCCCATGAAGGGTCAGGTGACGAGGTTCCAGACGAGCGCGGCCACGATGCCGGCCGCGACGAGCATGTCGAGCTCGTCGAAGAACGAGGGAACCTTCGGGGAAGGGGCGGGGATCGGGTCCTCGGGCCGGAAGTAGTCGCGCCAGAAGCCGCGCCGGTCGCGCGGGACATCGACGAGGCGGCCGCAGTAGTCCTGCGCCGGGTCCACGACGTACACTGTCCCGTCCGGCGCCGTGTAGCGTGTCCACTGATGCCCAACGTACTCGCCGGTCGAGAAGTCCGCCCATTCCTTCAGCACGTCCCGCTTCATGTTGCGGTCGGTGGAGACGGATCCACCGATCACGTCGTCGTCGATGAGCTTCTCGACGAGATACGCGGCGAGCAGGCCCTGCTGCCAGCAGACGCCCTCGCCTCGCGCGACGTAGAACGCGAGCGGGAGCTTCACCTCCGCGCCGCCCGGGCTCTTCTCGCGCCGGACGGTCTTGTTGAGGTCGCGGACGTACCGCAGCTTCTCGCGGACGAGCGCGTGCACGTCCGCGAGCAGGTCCGGGATGCGTCGCACGTTGCGGCTGGCCAGGCGCTCCGTCAGCTCCAGGTAGACGGCGGGAAGGTGCGTGTCCTCCTCCGACACCACGATCAGGATGGGATGGCCGGCCACCATGGAGATGCCGCCCAGGACTCGGGAGTTGCGGCCGATGATGTGTCGGCCCCGGTAACTGCCGTTCGGCCCGCCTCCCGCGGAGCCGTACGGCGAATCGCTCGCATGACGGCGCGCCAGCCTGGTGTATTCCCACGTGGGCTTCACCTCGCCTGGCTCTTCGGGTTCGGGCATGGGTTCCTCCGGCCGACGATCATACGGATTTCTTGACGTTTTGTCAATTCTCGGGTATGATCCGCCCGTTATGTTTATCACCGTCATCACCGACTGCCGCGACGGCAACGCCCAGTCGCGCCAGGAAACGCGTTACGCCGAGCTGTTCCCGGGCACGCACGTGTCCTTCGTCGGCGTGTCCTCGGACATCGAGGCCGCGGGGAACCTCGTCGACGTGCTCGACGGGGCCGGCGACGCCGAGGGCGTCATCGCGGTCAACGTCGCGCCTCGCCATGGGCGGGCGAAGGAAAAGTGGCCGAACGGCACGCCGTTCGGGTATTTCTGGCTCAAGAAGGTCCTGGTGGTCTGCACCATCGACGGGGAAACGCTTTCGCTCGTCAAAAAGCTCGGGCTCGCCGACCGCGTGAACGTCACGGACATCCGCGAGGTGATGGCGTTCGGCGGATACGACGAGGCAACGGTGGAGCACGCCGCGACCAGCCAGTTCCGCAGCTTCGACTACCTCCCGCGCCTCGCCCGCATCGTGTGGGACAGCAAGGACGCGCCGTGCGAGGTGCTCCCGTTCTCGGAAATACCAGACGCGGGCCCGGGCGTGTGGTGGATCGACTCGTTCGGCAACTGCAAGACCACGCTGCTCCCGCGGGACATCCAGTTCGAGGAAGGTGCCAAGCGCGAGTTCGTCCTGAACGGCCTGGCGATCGCGGCCACCTGTTACAAGCAGCTCCGCGCGGTCCCGGATTACCATACCGCCCTCATCGTCGGATCCTCGGGGTACGGCGACGCGCGCTTCGTCGAGCTCGTCGTGCAGGGAAGCTCCGCGGCCAAGCATTACCAGATTTCCCAAAAAGACACGTTCGAAATCACCCGGGGTTGACCCCCGGGTTTTCGTTTGGTAGGTTACCGCTCCGGAGGCCCCATGTTCGAATCGATCCGCCAGTGGTTCTTTCACCGCGTGTCCGAGCCGTTCCTCGCGCGCATTCGCGCGTGGTTCAAGGCCGGGCCCATCGCGGCCGTGGCCATCGCCGAGCTGCTTGCCGCGCTCGGGCAGCTTATCTCGATCGGCGTCACGCTGGTTACCTTCCAGGCGCTGGGTATCCTGTCGGGCGTCGACTGGCTCATGCGGACGAGCGCGGTACACGTGGTCGTCGCCACCGCGATGGTGTTCTACTTCCTCGTGATCCCGACGGTCACCTCGCTAGACCTCATGGCCGTGTCGCGCGGGGAGAAGCACAAGCTCTCCCCCTGGACGGTCGGGTTCGCGCAGTCGCGGGAACGGAGCTGGCGGCACCTGCCGCTCGACCTCGCGATCGTCGCGTTGTACCTCCCGTACCTCGTGCTCTGCGTCGTCGTCGACGCCTGGGTCGGGATCCCGCTCGGGATCGTCATCCCCGGGTATTTCCTGATCGAGTGCGTGAAGTCCGCCGTCTGGCAGAACCAGCGCGTCCGCAACCTGGTGCGCGTCTCCATGCCTCCCGACCCATTCTAGCGGTCGGATTTTTTATTGCGCGAGGACGATCGCGCTGCCGACGCGCCGGATCATCCCATCTTTTTCCAGCCGCCCGACCATTGCCGTCACCCACTCGGCGTCACGCGACACGACATACGACGCATCGATCTTCGGGCCAATGTCGGCAATCGGGATTCGTCCCGATTCCCGCGCCAGCTTCAGGATGCGCCCGCGATAAATACGGTCGGGAAATTTCTTGTCGCGATGCCTGGTTTCGACGGCCTTCTTCACCATTTGTTTCGGCACGCGTACATTGCCCGACAAGAACTTTGGTGCGGCCGAACAGGCCGAGCGCATCGGACACGTCGCGCACGTCGGCTCTTTCATGCAGTGCATCGTCGCGAGATCGAACAATGCCTGCGGGACGTCAAAGAACCGGCCACGCTTGGGGAGGATACGGTCGATGTCGCGGCGGATCCTGTCGTCGATCGCCGGCTGGGGGTAGGGGACCCCGAAGAGCAGGCGGCCGAGCGCGCGGCGGATGTTGGTGTCCACGGGAAGCGTTCTCTGCCGTAGTGCAAACGCCGAGATCGCCGCCGCCGTATACGGCCCAACCCCCTTCATCTCCATCCATTCTGCTTCCGTCCCCGGAACCAAGCCCTTGCTCCTTGCTCCTTTTCCCTTATCCCTTTCGACCACGTGTCGCGCGATATCCCGCAGCATCAGCGCGCGGCGGTTGTACCCGAGCCCGGCCCAGGCGCGGATGACGTCCGCGTTCGACGCCCCGGCGAGCGCCTTCCAGTCCGGGAACTGCGCCAGCCATCGGTCGTAGAACACCAGCCCGCGCGACACCTGCGTCTGCTGCAGCATGATCTCGGAGACCAAAATCCGGTACGGGTCGCGCGTCTTGCGCCACGGCAGGTCGCGCCCGTGCGTGTCGTACCACCGGAGAAGTTTGGTCCAGAGCGCCATATGATAGAATGTATGCTATATGGTTCGCACGTTTCTTTCAAAGCATCACCTCACCATCCGCGTCCTTCCGTTCGCGCTGCTGCTCGGGGCGACGAAATGGTACGCGCAGGAGCACGGCCTCGAGGTGATGGAGCTCAACACGTATTTCTCGACGCTCGTTGCCGCGGACGTGTTCCTGCTCGGTTTCCTCCTGTCCGGCGCGATGCCGGATTACAAGGAGGCCGAGAAGATCCCGGGGGAGATGTCCGCTGCGCTCGACTCGATCGTCGAGGAGTGCGACGTCCTGCGTCAGAAGCCGGCCGCGCGGAAGGCCGCGGTCGCGTGCCTGGAACACACGCGGACAACGATCGCGTCGATGGTACGGTGGTTCCATCACAAGGAGCGCACGCGCGACGTCGTGGCGGTCCTGCGCGGATACGCGCCGCTGTTCTCAACGCTCGAGCCGCACACGCAGGCGAACTTCCTGGTGCGCCTGAAGCAGGAGGTGGCGTCCGTCCGACGCATGCTGGTGCGCATGCGCAATATCCGCGAGGCGACGGTGGTGGCCCCGGCGTACGCCGTGTCCGAGCTGTTCACGGCCGTCGTGATCTTCTCGATGCTGTTCGTCGACATGGGGACGCTTCCCGAGGCGATCATGATCACGGTGGGTATCGCGTACCTGCTCATCTACATGATCATGTTGATCCGCGACCTCGACAACCCGTTCCAGTACCATGACCGCGCGCACATCCAGGACGAGATCGCCATCGAGCCGCTCCAGGCGGTCGATCGGACGATCGCCGGGCTGCTGAGGGCGAAACGATAAAAGGTTTGACAGGTTTTGCAGGTCAGACAGGTCAGACAGGATACCCATCGTATCCTGTCAAACGTGTCATTCCTGTCTGACCTGTCAAACCTTTTTTTATACCCCCATTCCGCCGAAGAACTTGCGCGGGGCCATCTTGGGCTTGCGTCCGCCGTGGCCTCCGGAGCGGCCTCCGCCATGCGACGGCTTGCCGTGGCCGCCCTTCTCGCCCTTGTCCCGGCGATATTCCGAGTCA
Source organism: uncultured Gammaproteobacteria bacterium (assembly GCA_964428465.1). GTDB lineage: Bacteria > Patescibacteriota > Patescibacteriia > UBA9934 > GWF2-40-263 > YC12-FULL-57-11. The sequence goes on along the minus strand of CAYRYG010000003.1, from coordinate 12,617 downwards.
TAGGACGAGCGCGGGGCGCCTTCGCCCGGCACCGAGGTGCTGCGCGGCTTGCCCGTGGCGCTGCCGCCGCCGCGCGGGGCATGGCCTCCGGAGCGGCCTCCGCCCGAGCGACCGCCGCCGGAACGTCCGCCGAAGCGGCGTTCCTCGCGCTCCGGTCTGTCGTCCGACAGATCGAGCTTGCGCGCGGCCGGAAGTTCCGGGGTCTTGGTGATGTTCAGCTGGGTGCGGACGAGCTTCTCGATCTCGCGGACGTCCTTGCCCTGGTCCGGGGTGGCGAACGAGATCGCCTTGCCCGTGAGACCCGCGCGGCCCGTGCGGCCGATGCGGTGCACGTAGTCCTCGGCCTGGTCCGGAAGGTCGAAGTTCACGACGAGCTCGATGCCCGTCACGTCGATGCCGCGCGCGGCGATGTCCGTGGCGACGAGGATGCGATACTTGCCGTTCTTGAACCCCTCGAGCGCCTCCTTGCGCTGGCTGAGCGAGCGGTTGGAGTGGATTTCCGCGGCCGTGAAGTCCATCTTCTTCAGCATGCGCGCGATCTTGCTCGCGCCGTGCTTGGTGCGGGAGAAGACGAGCACCGTGCCGTGATATTCGTTGAGCAGGCGTTCGAGCAGGCGGATCTTGTCGGATTTTTCAACCACGAACAGCTCCTGCTCCACGCGCTCCGCGGCCGTTCCGGAGCGGGCGATTTCCACGCGCACCGGCATGGCCATGTACTGCGCGGCCATCTTGGAAATTTCCGGGGGCATGGTCGCCGAGAACAGCATGGTCTGGCGCTTGGCCGGGACGTGCTTCAGGATCCGGTTGATCTGCGGCGCGAAGCCCATGTCGAGCATGCGGTCCGCCTCGTCGAGCACGAGCACGGTCACGTCCGAGAGGGTGACCGTCCGCTGTTCGAGGTGGTCGTTGAGCCGGCCCGGGGTCGCGACGATCACGTGCGGCTTCAGCTTGATGTCCGCGATCTGGCGGTGCATCGACGCGCCGCCGATGAGCACCGCGGTGCGCAGGCCGGCCTGCTTGCCGATCTTCTGGAGCGTCTCGTCCACCTGCAGCGCGAGCTCGCGCGTCGGCAGCAGGATGAGCCCGCGGCCCTTGGTGGCGGCGAGGCGCATGAGCATCGGGATCGAGAACGCGAGCGTCTTGCCCGTCCCGGTCTGCGCGATGCCGATCACGTCCTGTCCCTGGACCGCGATCGGGATGGCCTTCTCCTGGATCGGAGTCGGCGTGACGTACTTAAGGCGGGCCAGGACGTCGAGCAGGCTCGGCGCGATCCCAAGCCCGTAGAACCCCCCGTTTTGGGGGTTTTGGGTGTTGGTCATACGAAATAAGGTGACCCGGTTCCTACGGGTCACCTTAATCGTTGACACACGAGGCTCGAGTCTATTGGCCCCAAACGGGGCAAATCAGAAGGTATCCTAACTGATTCCTTCGGAAATGTCAAGGTTCTGGACCCCTCGGCATCATTTGAAGAAGTCCGGGTGGATTTTGAGGATCTGGTCGTCGCCGGGGCGCGGGGTGCCGCGGCCGTCGAGGTTGGAGGTGGTGACGTACAGGTAGCCGTCCGGGCCGAGCACCACGGCGCGCAGGCGGCCGTACTGGCCCTCCAGATGCGGCGTGACGCCCGCCACGGTGCCGTTCGGGCCGAAGGTGACCTCGTAGAGGGCGGAGCCGCGCAGCCCGGCGAAGAACAGGCTTCCGTCCGCGTACGCGATCCCGGACGGCGCCCAGGTGGTGGTGGCGCCGGAGTTGACCGCCGGCGTGACCATTCCGTCGCGCGATTGGTCGCCCTGGATGGTCGGCCACCCGTAGTTCTTGCCCTTCTCGACGCGGTTGACCTCGTCGTATCCGGAAAGCGCGCCCGAGCGGCCGTGTTCCGTTTCCCAGAGGCGTCCGCTCGCGTCCCAGGCGAGCCCCTGCGCGTTGCGGTGGCCGTAGGACCACACCGCGGTGCCGAACGGGTTGTCCGACGGGATCGCGCCGTCCGAGGTGAGGCGCAGCGTCTTTCCGGCGAGCGACCCGAGGTCCTGCGCCTGGTCGGCGTCGCTGGCGTCGCCGGTGGTGACGTAGAGATAGCCGTCCGGGCCGAACGCGATCTGCCCGCCGTCGTGGTACAGCTCGGCCGGGATCCCGTCGATGATGATCTTGTCCTCAACGAGCGCGTCGCCTTCGAGCCGGAACCGCTGCACGCGGTTTTGGTTGCCGTCCGTGGTGGTGAAGTACAGGTACACGTACTGGTTGGCGGCGAACTGCGGGTGGAGCGCGATGCCCATGAGCCCGCCCTCGCCCGAGTGCTTCACGTCCGGGATGTCGATGCTCGCGTTGCGCGCGCCGATGCGGCGGAGGGTTCCCGGCCGCTCGGTGACCAGCATGTCGCCGTCCGGCAGGAACACGATGTCCCACGGGACGCTGAGGCCGGTCGCGACCACCGTGATGCCGTAGGCGTTGAAGTCCGTCTGGTTCACCACGTGCACGGACGCGGCCTCCGCGGCGCCGAGCGAGTCGAGCGTGCCCACGTAGCGCTTGGTCCGGATGGAGAACACCCCCGTGTCGCCCTCGCGCATGATGTAGTCGGTCTGCGGGTAGGAGGCGAGCTCTGTGGCATTGACCGAGGCGACATCGTCGTCGGACCAGCCGTAGGAGGCGAACACGTCGAGGTTCAGGATCTGCCGGCGGTAGCCCGCGTCGTTAATGGCGTGCAGCGACCCGTCCGGGGCGCGGAGCACGTCGGTGTCCGGGATCGCGTCGGTCGTCCCGGCGGGAAGCACGTAGATGTCGGACCAGGCGTACCCGTATGCCAGGAACACCTCCTCGCCGCGCAGCCAGCGCTTCTGGTCGTTCTGCGTGACGTACACCTTGCTGTCGCCCTCCGACCGGATCAGCATCCCGTCGGGGAAGTCGTTGTCGGACGTCTCGAACGGCGCGGCCTTGGCGATGACGCTCATGGTCGCGTTCGCGGGATCGAGCTCGAGGAGCGTCACGCTCGTGTTGTTCCCGTCGCTGGTCTCGAGGAACCGCCCGTTCGGGTCCACCACGAACGACAACGCGTAAATGCCGGCGGGGAGGTCGTTCACGTCGATGTACTGGTCGGGAAGCTCGCTGCCGTACCGGTCGGCCCATCCCACGGACACGCCCTGGCGATACTTCCCGCACACGGAGAACCGCTTGGCGGCGGAGGCGTTCGGGAGCGTGAGGTCGATGGCCGCGTCGTCGCGCATGCAGAAGGTGGTCTTGTGCGTGGTCGTCGGCGGCGGGACCGTGTTCGCGACGGTCGGCCTCACGAAGGTGAGCACGTAGTCCGCGAACTGGTCGTAATGATAATGGTTGTGCAGCGCGTGCCACAGGAACACCCCGGACAGGCGGTCGCGGGTGGTCCCGTCCGCGCGGACGATGTGCTGGTAGGTGTCGAGGTACCCGTCCTCCGCGTTCAGGTCCTTTTCCGGATAGGCGATGAGCTCGTGCGCCGCGTCGCCCGCGTTCCAGAACATGGTGGTAAATCGAAGCAGCAGCCGTCCGTTTTCGCGGCTGAGAAACAGGTCGCGACCGGCGAGCGGGATGAGGTCGGGAAGGACGCTCTCCTCGCCCGCGAGCACGATGTCCGTGTACAGGTCGACGGGCGCGCCTTCGTCGTGCGTGGAAAGGTCGTCCTCGGTGACCGCGCGTACCTCGCCCCAGTCGAACCCCTGCGCGTTAAAGATCTCGAGCGAGGGAACCCATCGCTTCTCGCGGTTCTCGATCACGTACACGCGCGGGCTCTCGTCGGAGCGCGCGAGGATTCCGTCGGGCAGAACCGGCTCCGGCCTCAGCGTGATCACGCCGGCCATGTCCAATCCCTTCACCGTGAGAAGCACAAGTAAGCCTCCGCTGACCAGGAGCCCGCACGTGAGCAACGGCTTGTTGGTTCGCTTTGACATTAGCATAACTATAGCACATCATTCAGCCAGTGTGCATCCGCTTCTCGAGGTAAAACAACTGACGAAGGCGTACGGAAGGCAGGTGGTCCTCGACGGGATCTCGTTTGTGATTTCCGAGGGCGCGCACATCGGGCTCATCGGGCGCAACGGGACCGGGAAGACGACGCTCATGCGCGTGATTGCCGGCGACGAGGAGGCGGACGGCGGCGAGGTGCACGTGATGCCGCGGGCGAAGCTCGGGATCCTGCGCCAGCACGAGGTGCTGCCGGACGCGGGGACCGCGGTCGGGTATCTGTCCGAGGGGAGCGGGCGGCCGGGATGGGAATGCGCGAAGCTCGCGGCGCGGTTCGGGCTCAGGCCCGAGGATCTCGCGAAGCCGCCCGCGGCGCTGTCCGGCGGGTACCAGATGCGCGTGAAGATCGTGCGCATGCTGCTCGAGCGGCCCACGCTGCTGCTGCTCGACGAGCCGATGAACTACCTCGACCTGCCCACGCTGCTGCTTCTGGAGGCGTTTTTGAAGGAATATCCTGGCGCGTTCGTGATGACGTCCCATGACCGCGAGGCTATGCAGAACATCTGCACGTCCACGTGGGAGATTGAGCGGGGCAAGCTCGCGGAATTCCCCGGCGACCTGGAAACCTACTTGGACTGGAAGGACGAACAAGCCGAGTTTTTGCGCCGCACGAACAAGCGGTTGCGCCGCGAGATGGCCGACGCGCAGGCGTTCGTGGACCGGTTCCGCGCGAAGGCGAGCCAGGCCACGCGCGCGCAGAGCAAGCTCAAGCACATCGCGAAGCTCCGGTCGCAGATCCGCCAGAGCGGGTCCGATTTGCCGACCGCCGCGTTTCGCATCCCGTGTCCGCGCATCACCGCGGGCCCGGCCGTGGTGTGCGACGGCCTCGCGGTCGGATACGACGGAGTCGCGGTGGCGCGGGACATCTCGTTCGACGTCATGCGCGGATGGAAGGTCGGGATCGTCGGCGAGAACGGGCGCGGCAAGTCCACGCTCCTCAAGACGCTCGCCGGCGTGCTGCCGCCCGTGGACGGGAAGTACAAGTGGTGGCCGCACGCGGACATCGGGTACTTCTCCCAGATGTCCGAGGAAACTCTGTCGCCGGACCTCACCGTGCTCCAGGCACTCACCGCCGCCGCGCCGTCGGACGCGTCCGCGGAACAGGTGCTCGCGGCGGCCGGGGCGTTCCTCTTCAAGAACGACGACCTTGAGAAGCCGTGCCGCGTGCTCTCCGGAGGGGAGCGGGCGCGCGTCCGCCTGGCCAGGCTCATCCTGCGAGCACATAATGTGCTCATCCTCGACGAGCCGACCAACCACCTCGACGTGGAAACCGTGGAGGTGCTCGCCGGGGCTCTCAAGCAGTATGCCGGCACCGTCGTGGTGGTGTCACATGCCAGAACCTTCATGAACGCGCTCGTGGACCATCTCTACGAGGTGCGCGACGGCTCGCTGCGCCATTACACGGGGACGTACGAGGAATACGTGTCCGACCTGACCGCGATCGCGGACGAGACGACCCATGCGGCCAGCGAGGACGCGCCGTCCGAGGCGTCGCGCGAGCGCAAGGAACGCGCTCTCCAGTCCCGCCAGCTGCGACGCGCGCAGGAGCGGCTCGAGGAGCGGATGGGGACCATCGACAAGGAGAAGAGCGGGCTGCTCGCGTTCTTCTTCGAGAACCCAACGGACTACGCCCCGGACAAGGCCACGCGGCTCGCGGAGCTCAACGACGAGCTCGCGGCCATCGAGAAGGAGTGGCTCGCGGTCGAAGAAAAGATCATCTCGTTGTAAGATACCCCGGTATGCGCGTTCCCACGCGGCGAGGCGAACAACTTGCCCAGACGAAGAAGTCGAACGACGCGTTTTTGACGCCCGCCGCGATCCAGCGGATGCGAGACGAGATCGTGCGCTTGGAGAAGGAAGAACGTCCGCCCGCGGCCGAGGAGCTGCGGCGCACGGCGGCCATGGGCGACCTGTCCGAGAACGCCGCGTACTCGTACGCGAAGGCGCAGCTGCGGCGCATCAACAACCGCATCGACTCGCTGAAGCTCCGCGTGGCGAACGCGATCCCGATCGAGACGGGAACCGGGGACGACGGGCGCGCGCGCATAGGCTCGACGGTCGTCGTTGCCTCGGGGGGCCGCCAGATGACGTTCGAGATCGTCGGCTCGCAGGAAACCAACCCGCTGCGCGGGCGCATCTCCTACCTGTCCCCGATCGGCGCGGCGCTCATGGGGAAGACGGCGGGGGAGACGGCCGTGGTGCCTGTGGGCGGGAACGAGGTCGCGTATGTCATTAACGAGGTGAGATAGCTATGCGCCAATCGCTGTTGCCGATCATCTGCCTGGTCACCCTGCTCGGGGCCGGTTGTTCGCCGGCGCCGGAAGCGGCACCCGTGACTGCGATCATTGATATCCACGCGCATATCCAGCCGTCGTCCGAGGAGGCGAACGACGCGTTCGTCGCACAGGTCGTCGAGGCCGCGCGCGCGGCCGGCGTCCGCGGGATCGTGCTCGGGCTGAACGCCCGCCAGGTCCCGCAGCGCCCGCCCACCTACTCCGAGGAACACGACGCGTGGGTGCTCGACATGGCCGAGCGGTATCCCGACCTCATCATCCCGGCCCTGAACGGCTTTGACCCGTCCGACGAGGCGTCGGTCGACTACGTCCGCGAGCAGCTGGCGACCGGGCGCTGGAAGGCGATCGGGGAGCTCGACCTGCGCAACCGCGTGAAGCAGACCGTGACCCCGGCGGACCATCCGGTCATGCTTGCAATTTACGATCTGGCCGCGGCCGCGGACGTGCCGGTGATCTTCCACTACGACTTCGAATACGGGACGGACCGGGACGCGGGGTTCGGGGAGCTGGAACGCGCGCTCGAGGCGAGCCCGGAAACGAACTTCGTGTTCGCGCACAGCTGCGGGTCGCAGGCCGTCGAGCTGATGAAGACGTACGAGAATTTGTACTGCGAGATGGAGCGCGGAACGCTCCCGGCCGGGGTCGACGCGAGCCGCGTCGTGCTCGGGACGGACGTGCAGGTAAACGGCCCGCCCGGCCGCGACTGGGGCGAGGCGTACGCGCAGATGGTCGACGGGCTGCGGACGCTGCTCGACGGGCTGGACGAAGGCGCGCGCGAGGCCGTGGCGCACGGGACCGCCGAGGAACTGCTCGGCCTCTAGTATGCGCGTTGCCATCGTGGGCGGGGGAGCCGCCGGACTCATGTGTGCCGCCACGCTGCTCGACGTCCATCCGGACGCCGAGGTGTTTCTGATCGAGCGGAACGACGGGCTGGGCAAGAAGGTGATTATCTCGGGCGGCGGGCGCTGCAACGTCACGACCGGGATCCACGACGTCCGGGCGCTCCTGACCAAGTATCCGCGCGGCGGAAAGTTCCTCACCCGCGCCATGTATCATTTCCCGCCGGACGCGGTGTACGCCTGGTTCGAGGAGCACGGCGTCCCGCTGAAAACCCAGGCCGACCAGCGCGTGTTCCCGCGGTCCGACAACGGGCGCGACATCGTGCGGGTGTTCGAGACGATGTTTGAAAATTCGCGGGCGCATGTGATGCTGAACACATCTTGTGTTCGGGTCGAAAAGACCCCGGACGGGTTCCGGTTGATCTTCAAGGGGAAGGACGAACCCCTCGATGTCGACGCGCTCGTGCTCACCACGGGCGGGCAGGCGTACCGGCAAACCGGGTCCACGGGCGACGGCTACGCGTTCGCCGCCGCGCTCGGCCACGCCATCACCCCGCTCGCCCCGTCCCTCAACGCCTTCTTCGCGAGCGAGACCTGGCCCAAGGAGCTCTCGGGCCTGTCGTTCCAGAACGCGACCATCTCCTCGCCGCGCGACAAACGGTTTACGTTTACCGGCCCCTTCCTCTTCACGCACAAGGGTGTGAGCGGCCCGGCCGTGTTCGCGCTGTCCTCGATCGTGGCGTTTGAGACGTACGACGCGAAGAACCCGCTTGAGATCCGCATCGACCTGTTTCCCGACGTCCCGCTCGCGACGCTCCGCGCGCGCATCGAGTCGTACGCCGGCTCGTTCGCGCACAAGCAGTTCGCGAACGTGCTCGCGGAGGTGGTGCCGAAGTCGCTTTCCGAGACCATGGTCCGCGAGCTTGGGATCTCGGAGACCAAGCGCGCGAACCAGGTGGCCAAGAAGGACATGGCGCGCGCGGCCGAGTGGCTGAAGGGAATCCCGCTCCACGTGGTCCAGCGCGGGGCCGGGGACGAGTTCGTCACGACCGGCGGCGTGGAGCTGACGGAGGTCGACCCGGGAACCATGGAATCAAAGGTGTGCCCGGGCCTGTTTTTCGCGGGCGAAATCCTCGACATGGACGGCTTTACGGGCGGATTCAACCTCCAGGCCTCCTGGGCGACCGGCCGGCTGGCGGGCGAACATGCGGCCGATTCCGCTCCATCTTCCCCTTGACAAGGCAGGATGATCGCTGTAGCGTCTCCTCTTCTCGAGGAGAAGGCGATGGATTTCAGAACGACGACGTTCGACGGGCGTGGCCACCACTGCCACGGCGATATCCCGCTCGTGGGCGGGATGCCGGCGTGGATCCGGTTCCCCGACGGGACCGAGGAGCGGCACGTGCTGCGTACGAGGGATTTCGGCGGGCTACGGCCCGGGCAGCCGAAGGTCGACATCCGCTACCACGTGGAGATCACCTACCGCGGCATCGGCCGCGTGGTGGTCCCGCTCGCGAACGGCTTCGAGTGCGCGCTCGTGACCGACGAGGGGGACGCCGAGTCGTTCCGCCTGGCGGTCCCGCTGGCCTACCGCGCCGAGACGGTCCAGTTCCTGGCGGGCGAGACGATCCTCGCCACCGGGGACGTGATCGACCTCCTGCACGGCGGCACGGTCGTCCGCGGGACCGTGAGGGTCAGGGAGGAGTTCGGCGGTCCCGCGCACGCCCGGTTCAAGTTCGCGACGGCGACGGCCACCTTCCTGTTCCAGAGCAGCGAGGTCACGATCCAGCTTCAGCCCGGGACGGACGTGTTCGTCGTCCCGCGCCCGCTCTAGAGCCCCTGCGGCTCTTTTTTTAGCCGAAGGCTGATCCGCCTCTGGCGGACATCTCAGTTTCGACGATCCAGTCGTCCAAAAATCGCAGAAAGTCCTCGCGGCGATGCTCGAAGTGCGCCTCGAGCATATGGTCGATGGGACGGCTTTCCGGCGTGTACTCGAAGTGGACGCGGATTTCCCGGTCCACGAACACGCGCAGGTGGTATTGCCAGTGGAAGTTGACGAGCTTGCGCAGGCCCACGACCTCGTCGCGGTCGATCCAGGCGACATGGTGGTGGTCGAAGCCGTGCTGTTTCAGGTGCTCGATGAGCCCCTGGACCGTACGGCCCGGGGCGAGGTAGCCGATGAGGAAGTTTTGGCGGATGTTGTGGCGAATGATCCCGAGCCACAGGAGGCCGTCGCGGACATACGGAAACAACGGGGCGAATTTGGCCCAGCAGAAGGCCTTGAGGCGGTCGAACATGGTGAGCTCCGCGTCCATGCATCGAGTATAGCAAATCCATTGACAAGAGGTAAAAAATATGGTGAAGTCCGGGCGGAGGCATCGCATGAACGCACCATTCAACCGCCACGGCGGCCTCACACTGCTCCCCATGCCGGGGTTCCGCACGCTCGCGGACGCGATCGCGGCCAGGATCGCGGCCGTCGGCTCCGAGGAGGGCGGCACCCACACGCCGGTCGACATCGCCGAGCCGGAGTTCGGCCTGCGGTCGAGCGGCGAGCCGTTCCTGCGGCTCGGCAAGCGGCACGTGGGCGGCCACGACGTGGTTGTGCTGACCAGCGGGCCGGGAACCTACGAGATGCTCGGACAGACCGAGTTCGTGCTCCAGTACCTCGTGGGGCGGCGCGCGCGGCGCATCGCGCTCGTGACCGGCTACTTCCCGCTGTCGCGGTCCGACAAGGACGAGGGGGAGTTCGAGTTCGCTCTCGTGGGCTTCGTCACCAAGAAGTTCATGGACGCGGCGGACGGCCGGCTCGATCGCATCATCGCCGCCGACCTGCACGCCCCGCAGTCGGTTTCCACCGGACGCATCGGCCTCATCACCGAGGTCACCATGGCCAAGCAGGTGCTGCGGGCGGCCATCGCGGACGTGATCGCGGAGGGCGGGCGTCCCGTGGTGGCGTTCACCGACGACGGGTCAGTGAAGCGGGCCGGCCCGGCGCTCGCGCGCGTGGAGGCCGAGCTCGGCATCGGGCGCGTCCCGGTCGTGCAGGGATCCAAGCGCCGGAAGTCGGAAGACGTGGAACTGCTCAACGTCTACGGCGACGTGGACGCGGTTCGCGGGGCCACGGTCATCGGCTTCGACGACGAGATCGCCACGGCCAAGACCAACCTCGCCAACGGGAAGGCGATGCGAGTCCAATATGGGGCCGCCGCGTACCACGCCGCGGTGACGCACGGGGTGTTTCGCGGCGGGGCCGCCGAGCGGTTCCTCGCCCCCGACTGCCCGGTGGACCGCATCTACTGCGCCGAGACCATCCCGGTCGCGTCGCGTCCCGAGCTCGCCTCGCTGATGGCCGACGGCCGGCTGCGCGTGGTCGAGGGCTGGGACAAGAAGCTGGCCTGGGCCATCCACAACCACCACTGGGACGAGTCCATCCGCGACTCGGCCCACTAGCTCCCACCGGGAGCTTTTTTGATGCAACGTCCGCGATGTGGCACCATACGCGGGTATGAAACAGACCATCACGTGCTCGTATATCAATCCGGACCTCGACGGCGTGGCGTGTTCCGTGGGAATGGCGGAGCTGCTGCGGGCGCGCGGGGAGGACGCGGAGGCCGTGGTCGTGGGGACGCCGTCGCAGGAGGCCGCGTGGGTGTGCGGGCGGTTCGGGATTCCGGTGCCGCCGGAAGGGCGCGACCGGCTCGCGGGGGCCGACGTCATTCTCGTGGACGCGAGCGACCCGGGCGACCTCGACGCGTCGTTTCCCATCGCGTCGGTGGTCGAGATCATCGACCACCGCTCCGTGCACCGCGCGGCCGACTTCCCGAACGTGTCGCGCGTGCAAATCGAGCTCGTCGGCTCCTGCGCCACGCTCGTGGCCGAGCGGATGAGGCAGGGCGGGGCGGTGCCGTCCGCGGACGCCGCGCGGCTGCTCACCGGCGCCATCGTGAGCAACACGGTCAACTTCAAGTCGCCGGGGACCACGGACCGCGACCGCGAGACGTTCGCGTGGCTCGCGCCGTTCGCGGACCTGCCGGCCGACTTTGCCCGCGAGATGTTCCTGGCCAAGTCCGACCTGTCCGGCGACACGCTGCGCCAGGCGCTCGAGGGCGACTGGATCGTGAAGGAGTTCGGCGGGACGCGCTTCGGCGTGTTCCAGCTGGAGGCCGCGGGCGTGGCGGACGTGGTGCGCGACCGGAAGCGGGAGATCCTCGACGTCATGGCGCGGTACGCCGTAGAGGAGCGGTTCGACGCGACGTTTTTGAACGCCATCGACATCCTGAACGCGACGGACACCTGGCTCGCGCTCGACGAAAAAACCGCCGCCTTGCTGACGACGGTGTTCGGCCGCGCGTTCGAGGACGACGTCTCGACCATCGACCGCATCTTCATGCGCAAGCAGATCGTCCCGAAGCTGAAGGAATACTTGGAAGCCCGCGCCTAGTGCCTCGTCCTGCGCCCGATCAGCAGGATTCCGGCGAGCGAGACGATGAGCGACGCCACGATGACCGCGATGGGGACCCAGAGATGGTCCGCGAAGGGAAGGCCCTCCACGTTCATCCCGTAGAAGCTCGCGAGGAGCGTCGGCGGCATGAGGGAGACGGAGATGACGGTGAGCGCGCCGAGACGGTCGTTGGTGCGGTGCGCGAGCACGGTCTCGTTCACCTCGAACAGCGTGTCCACGGTGGCGCGCAGGTTCGCGACGTTCACGCGGTAGCCGTCGAGCTTGTCTTCCAGGTCCTCGAAGTACACGCGGTCCTCCTCGGGGAGGAAGTCGCGCTCCAGGTCGCCGAGCTTGCGCACCACGCGGCGCTGGGGCTCGAGGGAGTGCATGAGGTGGAGCACGTTGCGGCGGAGCGACCCGAGGCGGATGGTGGTCTCGCGCGCATTCTGCGCCTCCACCTGCTCCTCGAGCACGCGCGTCTCGCGCACAAGCTCCGCGATGATGCGGCCGTATTCCTCGAACACCGCGTCCAGGATGTTGTAGGTGAGCAGGGAAACCGACTGCGCGGACTTGCTGGTCTCGCGGCGCATGCGCGACGACTGCGTCATCTGCGCGAAATACCGGTCGAGCGCCTCCACGGGCTCGGCCGCGGCCGTCACCACGTAGCTCTTCTCGATGAACATCGCGAAGTGCCGGTTGCGCACCGCGCGCGCCGCCCGGTCGTACTGCGGCACGATGAACACCACCATCGCGTAGTACTTGTACTCGTCGAGCTTCGGAAACTCCGTCGCCTCCGCGATGTCCTCGTAGTCGAGCGTGTGGAACTTGAACTGCGTCCGCATCGTCGCCTGCGCGTCCGCGTCGCACGGCGACGCGTGCCACCAGGTGCACGCCTTTCCTTCGATTTTCGGGATTTCCATACTACGGGGCGATAGATTCCAAAAGCGTCCTGGTTTCCGGCGGTGACAACGGACGGACCTCGCCCACCGGCAGGTCGCCGAGCTCGATGTTCATCACGCGGACGCGCGTGAGCGTGTTCACGCTGTGCCCGAGCGC
>CAYRYG010000002.1:0-42614 GCA_964428465.1 uncultured Gammaproteobacteria bacterium | reverse complement strand
TCGATTTCCGTGACCTTCACGAACACCTCCTGGCCTACTTTGACGATATCACCCGGTTCGCCAACGCGCCAGGGGGCCATTTCGCTCACGTGCACGAGCCCTTCCTGCTTCGGCAGGAACTCGACGAACGCGCCGAATCCCATGAGACGCGTGACCTTGCCCTTGAACTGCTCGCCGACCTCGGCCTTGCGCGTGAGGTTGCGGATCCAGTCGAACGCCTGCTGGGCGGCCTCCGCGTTCACCGAGGTGATCATGACCAGCCCGTCGTCCTCGATGTCGATGGATCCGACGCCGGTCGTGGCGATGATCTCGTTGATCATCTTCCCTCCCGGGCCGATCACCGCGCCGATGGATTCCGGGTCGATGCGCAGCGTGATGATGCGCGGCGCGAACGGCGAGAGCTCGGCGCGCGGCGCGACAATGGCCTTGTCCATGACGTCGAGGATCTCGAGGCGGGCGATGAGCGCCTGCTTGAGCGTCTGCTCGACGACCTCCTTCGTGATCCCCTTGGTCTTGGTGTCCATCTGGATCGCGGTGATGCCCGTGCGGCTGCCGGCGATCTTGAAGTCCATGCCGCCCGCGCCGTCCTCGAGGTCCTGCAGGTCGGTGATCACCTTCCAGCGGCCCTTCTCGTCGGTCGCGATGCCCATGGCAATGCCCGCCACCGCGGCCTTGATCGGCACGCCGGCGTCCATGAGGGCGAGCGAGGAGCCGCAGGTCGATCCCATCGACGAGGAACCGTTCGAGGAAAGCACCTCGGACACGACGCGAATCGTGTACGGGAACGCCTCCTTCTCCGGCAGCATCGGGAGGATCGCTTTCTCGGCGAGCGCGCCGTGGCCGATCTCACGGCGTCCCGGCCCGCGCATCGGCTTGCATTCGCCGACCGAGAACGGGGGGAAGTTGTAGTGGTGGAAGTAGTTCTTGGTCCCCTGGAACTCCATCGAGTCGAGCGTCTGCTTGTCGCCCGGCGCGCCGAGCGTCACCGTGGAAAGCACCTGCGTCTCGCCGCGCATGAAGTGGCCGGAGCCGTGCAGGCGGTTGAACAGGCCGACCTCGGAGAGGAGTGGGCGGATCTGCGTGATCGCGCGGCCGTCGACGCGCTTGTCCTCGTCGAGGATCATGCGCGACACCTCGGACTCGAGCACGTCGTAGATGATGGACGTGCCGTACTTCACGTCCGCGGGCTCGACGCCCTCGGCGAGAAGGAACTTCTCGGTCAGCTTCTTGAGCTCGGCCTTTTGCGCGGCGCGCTCAACCTTGGTGGCGCGCGGCGTGCCGAAGAACAGCTCGGCGACCTTCTGGGCGACAAACGGGCGCGCTTTCGCCTCGACGCCTTCCCGCCTCTTGGCCTTCTCCGCCTCCTCGTCCGTCTTCGGGGTCACCATGTCGCGCTTGGTCTTCCCGAGCGCGGCGCGGACCTCCTCGATGAGCTTCACGGGCGCGGCGAGGTGCTTCTGGCCGAACGCGAACGCGTCGAGCACGGTCTTCTCGTCCACCTCGCTCGCCCCGGCCTCCACCATGATCACCGTTTCCGAGGTGCCGGCGAACGACAAGTCGAGCGCGGACTTCATGCGCGCCTCATACGACGGGTTGATGGTCCACTCAAAGCCGCCTCCGGCAGAGCCGGACCCGCCTCCGGCGGGGTTCTGGCCCACGCGGATGTCCGCGATCGGGCCGTCCCACGGGATGTCGGAGATGTGCAGCGCGCAGGACGCGCCGATGAGCCCGATCACGTCCGGGTCGTTCTCGCCGTCGAACTGCAGGCAGGTGACGACCACCTGGATGTCGTTGCGCATGCGGCCGTCGAACAGCGGGCGGATGGCGCGGTCGATGTAGCGCGCGACGAGGATCGCCTCGTCGGTCGGGCGGCCCTCCTTCTTCATGAAGCGGCTGCCCTTGATGCGGCCGGCCGCGTAAAAGCGCTCTTCATACTCCACCTGGAGCGGGAAGAAATCGAGCCCGTCGCGCACGTTCTCGCTCATGCAGGCCGTGGCGAGCACGACGGTGTCGCCGTAGCGCACCGTGCAGGAGCCGTTGGCCGGGTTCGCGAACTTCCCCACCTCGATGGTGAGGTCCTTTCCGCCCCACTGGACGGAAAACGTCTTCGTCTCTGGCATAGGTTGGTCCCTGTCGAGGCTGAAGGATTCGAGTTTCCTCGAATTCTCTGGGTCCCGACAGGAACGGTTAGGTCGTTAGGGGATCGCGTCGTTCGCGGAACGGCGCGACGGCCCCAAGGACTAAAATTCCATGCGTCGTCCGCGGTTTTCCTCCTGCTTGTCGCCCGGCGCCTGCATGAAGAACCCGCTCGTTTCCTCCGCCGTACCGACATGTTCCTCCTCTTCCGGCTTTTCCTCAAGGATCTCTCCCCCGCGCGGCGCCCCCGCGCCCGACGGACGGCGGGCCGGGCCGATGAGGAAGCGGCGCTTGTTGTCGGACAGGTTGGTGTACTCGTCCGTGGCCTCCACGAGCTTGGACGAGGTGGTCTCTCGGAACGCCATCACCTCGACGATGCGGCCGCGCGATTTCGCGAAGTCGATGAGCGGGACGAAGTCGCCGTCGCCGGTCACGAGCACGACCACGTCAAGCATGTCGAGCATGCGCACGACGTCGATGGCGAGCCCCACGTCCCAGTCGGCCTTCTTCTGCCCGGACAGATACTCCATCAGTTCCTTTTCGCGAAGCTCGATGCCGAGCTTCTTCAGCGCCTCGAAGAACGGGGTCTCGTCCTGGGTCTTGGTCTTCACCACGTACGCCATGGCGCGGATGAGCTTGCGGCCCGCGACCGCGTCCTCGACGATGTGGCCGAAGTTCACGCGCCGGCCAAACAGGTAGCGGGCGCTGTAATACATGTTCTGCGTGTCGATAAAAACGCCGACCCGCTGGTCCAAATGCTTCAGCATATTTTGAAAACGTACCCCGCCCTTTTGCGAGGACGGGGTACGAAAATTACAATCCGAGATCTTCCTGGAGCTTCTTCGCCGCCTTTTCGTCCTCGCGTTCGAGATACTTCATGAGGCGATGGCGCTCGTGGACCTTCTTGATGAGACCACGGCGGGACGAGAAGTCCTTCTTGTGCTGCTTCAAGTGCTCCGTGAGGTCCTCGATTTCCGCCGACAAAATGGCAATCTGCACCTGCGGCGAACCGGTGTCCGACTCGTGGGTGCGGAACTTCTCAATGATCTTTTGCTTCTTCTTGGGGTCGAGCATAGACGTGTCACGCGCGTCCGAGTCGAGGGAGACCAGTCCCAAGCCCAGGCGGGCGTCAAATGAATTACAGGGAAAGGATAGTCGAACCGGCTAAATTCGTCAAGATTTCATGAAAAAGACGCCTTGAGGCGTCAGTGGTTGCGGCGGGCGGCGCGGGCGGCGATGCGTTCCCAGAGCCGTGCGGTCTCGTATTCGAAGGTGTATTCGTCGATCTCTTCCCCATCGGGGTGCACCAGCGTGAAGCTGAACCCGTCGATTTCCTGCACGGCTCCGCCGCCGATGATGCGGTCCGGGTGGAAGACGAGCGCTCGCGAGGCGCGGGCGTCGAGCGAGCCGGGATTGCAGGAGCAGAGGACGATGCATCCGTACCCGCGGCGCCTGCGTTCCGTTTCCCGGATCCAGTCCTGGACGGGCCGACGATGGTCGCCATCCAAAAACGTCCATTCGTCCGTCCCGTTCCCATGCGCGTTCAGGACGGCGATACGCGGGAGCCCGTGGTATTCGCGGTACGCGTCGGCGTATCGCGCGAGCGGGTGCGATCCGTTGATCAGCTCACAGACCGGCTCGACGGACTAGATGATTTCGAAGATCCGCTCGACGAGAGGGGTTTGAAGCTCCCGTGCCTCGTCGACGGCTTCGGCGAGGATGTCGTCTGACACGTACGCGTCCACGTGTCCGCGTTCGAATCGTCGCAATGTGATTCCTCCGGATGACGATCGTACCGGCGAATATTGGCATTGTCAACCGGGAATGAAAAAGCCCGTCGGTCAGAACGACGGGCAGGAGGCGAGGCGGCGGAGGGTGCAGATGTAGGTTTCCCCGCCCGCGGTGCGGCCGACGTAGAGGTCGCGGACGCCGTTCTTCGCGAGGCGGGCGCGCGCGGCGGCCTCGGCCTCGGAGCGGGCCAGCACCACGGTCACCGGCTCGACGAAGGCCTGGCCGGGCCTGGCGAGCACGAGCCACGGCTCGATGCCCGGGGCGTCGTTTCCGGCCGGCTCGGGGCAGGGGTGCAACATGACCACGTGGTCACGCAGGGTGAATTCCCCTTCCACGTACTGCACGCGGCCGCGATCGAGCGCGTCGAGCGCAATGCCCGAGAACGCGTCGGGCGACTCGCCGACGTATCCGCGCAAGAATCGCTTGATCCCGCGCGCGAATGGCTCCGGCCGCCCGATGTCGGCGACGCGCAGGTGCAGGACGGGACCCCGGCACTCGCCCAGGCCGTCGACGATGAGCTCGATTTGGACGGGCACCCCGGTCTGCTGCGCTTCCAACAGGGATGCGCCGGACGCGCTTGCCCCCATGGCGTGTTCGATGAATCTTGCCATTCGACAGTTCCTCCGCGCCGGATCCTGCCATAACAAAAGGACGGGGTCAATCCCCGTCCTTCGGATCCTTACTTGAGCAGCGAGTCGATGGCCGCCTTCACCGCCGAGGCGGACTGGGCGCCCTTGATGACGATCGCCGTGTCGGTTCCCTTCGCGTCCGTCTTGAAGATGAACGAGCCCGGGGTGCCGGTGACGCCGGCCGCCGCGCCTTCCGCCGCGTCCGTCGAGATTTCCTCGAGGTACTTGTCGGACGAGCGGCAGGTGTCGAACTGGGACGCGTTCAGGCCGAGGTCGGTGGCGAGCTTCTTGTAGAGGTCATCGCCGAGCGACGACTGGTTCTCGACGAGCGCGTCGCCGTATTCCCAGAACTTGCCCTGCTCGCCGGCGCATTCCGCGGCCTCGGCGGCGTTTTCTGATTCCGGGTGGAACGAAAGCGGGAAGTCACGGTAGACCCAGCGCACCTTGCCGTCGTAGTCCTCGACCATCTGCTGGAGCGTCGGGTGGAAGCGGGAGCAGAACGGGCACTCGAAGTCCGAGTATTCGACGATGGTGATTTCCGCGTCCTCGTCGCCGAGAATGTGGTCCTCGTCGTCGACGGCGGCGATTCTCGACACGGCCACGGTCGAGCCGGTGGTCGTCGGGACGGCCGTCGGCGCGGCCGTCGGGGCCGCGGTTTTCTCCGTGTCCTCGGCCGCGGCGAGGTTGCCGCACGTTCCCTTCAGCATGCAGCTGCCGAGGACGATGAACCCGAGCGTGCCGATGGCGAGGATGGCGGTGCCGAACCCGACCCAGAACGCGGTCTTCGACGGCATCATGTCAAACAGGGACTTGTTGGTTTCCATAAGGGAAAATAGTGAATGATCGTAGTCGCAGGCTTTAGCCTGCGCTCAATCCCGCATGGCGACGAACGCAACTTTCGGACTCCCGCGCGAACGGTTGCGCAGGTCCGAGGGGAACGCGGTCTCGAGCGTGGGGACGACGAGGAGGAGCGTGGCGACCAGCGTGGCGAAAAGCTCGACGCGCAGGGGCGGGAGGTCGGCGTCCGTCTGCGTCGCGAGCGGGACGTACGGGCCGATCTGCGCCTGCGAGCACGAGCCGCCGTCGGGCAGCACGCGGTCGGAGAACTGGCAGCCCGAAACGAGGGCGACGGAAATTCCCGTCACGACCAACACGCACACAAGCAGACGTGAAAGCCACTCCATAGCGTCGCCATGGTAGCACAGGTATAATGAGGACGCTATGGCATCGGAACTCGACAAGCGCATCACGGATTTTTTGGAGTATCTGGAAGTGGATCGCGGGCGGTCGCACCGCACCATCGCGAACTACGATTTTTATTTGCGCCGGTTTTCCGAGTGGGCGAAGCACCCGAAGCCGTCGGCGATCACGCGCGAGATGATCCACAAGTACCGGCTGTGGCTGAATCGTGACGTTCCGGGCCGCGACGAGGACCTCATCAAGAAGTCCACGCAGAACTACCACCTGATCGCGCTCCGCTCGTTCCTGAAATTCCTCTCGCGCCGCGACGTGAAGTCACTCCCGGCCGAGCAGATCGAGCTGTCGAAGGCCCCGTCGCGCATCGTCTCCTTCCTTGAGCCCGACGAGCTCGACCGGATCCTCGCGGTGCCGATGCGCGAGAGCGAGGGGCTGGTGGCGCTGCGGGACAAGGCGATCCTGGAGCTGCTGTTCTCGACCGGGACGCGCGTGAGCGAGCTCGCCAACCTGAGGATCGACCAGGTGAACCTGAAGCGCGACGAGTTCACGGTGCGCGGAAAGGGCGACAAGGCGCGCGTGGTGTTTTTGTCCGACGCGGCGAAGGCGGCGATCCGGGCGTACCTCGACAAGCGCCGCGACGCGTCCCCCTTCCTCTTCGTGTCGCACGACCGCGCCAAGGGCGGGCGCGACGACGCGGGCCCGCTCACCCCGCGCAGCATCCAGCGCCTCGTGGAGCGCTATGCCAAGGCCGCGGGCATCACCAAGCGGATCACCCCGCATACGCTCCGGCACACGTTCGCCACCGACCTGCTCATGAACGGCGCGGACATCCGCAGCGTCCAGTCCATGCTCGGCCACGCGTCGATCACGACGACCCAGATTTACACGCACGTGACGAACGCGCATCTCAAGGACATCCACAAGAAGTTCCACGGGAAGAAGGGTTGACAGGCACGCGCAGCCGGTCTTAGATGTCATCGGAGGCGGCTATGTTCGAATGGCTTTTCGGTCGGCCACAGGCGCCCGATCAGATCCGCGTCACATGCGTAAGGCGCAGCTATCCGCTTCGCGTCGATTCGGAGCGGGACACGGAGGACTACCTGCGGTCCAGGTTGTATCTGGGGCCGGACCCGCGAATCACGAACGCGAGCATTCCCGCTCGGCATCGGTGGTCGCACGGGACCGGAGTTCGTACGCGCATTGGGTGGCTCGTCCAAGTCAGGACTTCCATTGTCACGACGGAGTTTGGGGAGGGAGGGTGGACCGTCCTGCCCGGGGGATATCGTCGGTACGTCGGCGGCCCCGTCTACAGGAGGCGCTACGTCTCGATGGACCTGGTGCGTGAGGAGATGGATCGGCGTCGGCTTCGTCCGGCGGACATCCTGGAACTGCTGGCTTTTTCGGAGCAGTATCCGTCTGTCCAGGAGCGCTGGTCCGTGGCCGCGCTTGACGCGGTTACGCGCATGGATGATTTCGGCGCGAGGTACTTCGCGTGCCTCTCGGAACGACAACGGATCCCGACCGTCGAACTCCGAACGGTCGAGGACCGGATCGACACTACTCCCCGCAACGAGTATTTCCTCGCGATCGAGACCGGTCGCCGCTGACTCGCGCGATACGCGAGTTTTTTCTTTCGCGGGTTGACATCCGCGGGGTTTTGACCTATCTTCTCTTGAACGCCAACGGCGTTCCAAGGAGCCGCAGATGCCTACCGCAGACGTTCTTCCCTTCCGCCGACCGGACGATTCCCTCGCGAGCCGCGGGATCGCCATCTTCTCTCCCGGCCCGGGGTCGCGGACGACGCACCTCCGGGAGCTGTACCGGCTCGCGACCGGCGAGACCGAGCTCGAGACGGATCTGGACCGCCAGCTGACGTTCGCCTTCCTCGGGCCGTTCGCCGCGCGTGCCGTGGCGATGAACGCCCGCGTGGCGCAGCCGCCGCTCGGGCTCGCGCTGGCCGTACCGGTCGCGACCCCGCAGGAGCTCGCCGACGCGCTCCTCGTGAATCACTTCGACGCGCACGTGGGCGTCACCCTCGAGCGTTCGCCATCCTGGGCGCTCCTCGTCGCCGTGCATGCGCCGGTGCGCCAGATGGGCGTCGGCCGCGCGCTCGCGAACCGCGCGCTCGACGGGATCCGTGAGAACGGCGGGGGGCGCGTGTACGTTGCCATCCGCGCCCTCGACGCGCCGCTCCTCTCGCGCCTGTGTGCCATCGCGTTCGCCCGCGACGGCGTCACGCGGGAGGCGCACCCGCGCATCCTCCTCTCGCGCGACGCGAACTTCGCCTTCTGAGTGCCCCGCGCACTCGATTTTTTTATCTCGTTCGGCTAAGATCATCTCGCGCCCGGGTAGCTCAACTGGATAGAGCAGGTGCGTTCTAAGCACTTGGTTGGGGGTTCGAGTCCCTTCCCGGGCACCAAAAGACGACCGTGAAGGACGGCCGTCTTTTGATTTCTTGTCTCGGCCGAGGAAGCGCGATACAGTGTGCGCGTATGATTCGTCTCAAGCGCTCGTCGCTCGTCCTTCTCTCCGTCGTCGCCGTCGCGCTGGTGTTGGCGATGGGATACGTGATCGCGGCCGGATACGGCAAGTCGTCCGTTCTCGAGGACATGATCGCCGGGGAGGCGGCAACGCGGGACACGGGCGCGTCCGGTTCCGACGAGCCCGAGACGGCCGACGTCCAGCCGATCGCGTCGGACCGGTTTGCGGTCGAGCTTCCGGAGGGATGGGTTTCCGTCGCCGCGGACGGGAACGAGCGGATCGCGGGCGGTACCTACCTGTACGGATGGATGTATAACGAGCCGGACGACGGCGCGCTGGAGCCCGACGTGCGCATCACGGTCACCGACGTGCTGAAGGACGGCGCGTCGTTCGACGACGTTCTCACCGAGCGCGCCTGGGACGACGCGGACGTGGCCGAGATCGTCGCGTTCATGCGCGCCGAGGCCGCCGAGGCGTTCCCCGACTATTCCGAGGAGGACGTTTCCGTCAGCACGACCTACGACCAAATCGGCACCGCGCTCGCCGCGCGCAGCATGCTCCAATGCCTGAAGCCGTGCTACATCGAGGGTGCCGCCCAGACCAACGTCACCTACTTCATCGACGCCCCGGATCGCGTCTACCTGTTCGGCGTCTCGACGGACACCCGGTCCGAGGCCGCCGATTTCCTCAACGAGGCCGACGCGGTCGTTCGCACCTTCCGGCTCCGATAACGGAACTTCCCGCACACGTTCACCCGTCCATTACCCGGTAATGGTATCCGTTCGTGCGCATCACAAAACCTCCCTGTCGGGAGGTTTTGTGATGGGGCGACTAGAGGGAATCGAACCCTCATAGCCTGGACCACAACCAGGTGCACTAGCCGTTGTGCTATAGCCGCCGTGTGCGCGCAGTTTAGCAGACGATTGCGAAACGGGCAAGAGTCCGGTAGGATGGGGCGGTGTGAAGAATCTCATCCCCCTTTTTCTCGCGATTTTGCTGATCGGCGCCGGCTGCGTCTTCCAAACGGAGGCGCCCGTTGCCGTGGAGGAGCCTCCCGTGGTCGAGACGCAGTACGTCAACGGGGTCGTCGAGGCCTATGACGCCGCGACGAACCTCGCGTCGGTTCGGACCGCGACCGGCGCGACCGAGGAGGTCCTGTGGCCCTCGGACGCCCCGGCGGCGTCCGGCCTGTTCGGGACGGTCATCGTCGCGAAGGGCGAGCGCGACCCGTCCACGCTCGTGGTGGTCGCGGAAATCGTCGACGTCCCGGAGAGCCAGAACCTGATGGTGGCGTCCCCCGCGGGCGGATCGACGGTCACGTCCCCGCTCGTCGTCTCCGGGTTCGGCCGCGTGTTCGAGCAGACGTTCAGCTGGCGCGTGAAGGACGCCGCCGGCACCGTGCTTGACCAGGGGATCGCGATGACGGACGCGCGAGAGGTCGGATGGTTCGGCCCGTTTACCTTCGAGATCTTCCTTCCCGCGATGACCGAGACCGCGTTCACGCTCGAGGTGCTCGAGTACTCCGCGAGGGACGGGAGCGAGCAGGATCTCGTCTCCGTCGGTCTCAACCTGCTGTCGACGAAGACCTCCGCGTTCAAGGTGTACTTCGGCAAGCCGTCGACCGGATCGTATGACTGCTCGGAAGTGTTCCCGGTCCGGCGCACCGTGGCCGAGACCGCGGCGATCGGCCGCGCGGCGATCGCGGAGTTGCTGAAGGGACCGACCGAGGAGGAACGGGCACAGGGATACTGGACCAGCATCCCGGCGTACGCGGAGCTCAACTCGCTCGTGATCGCGGACCGCGTGGCCAAGGCGGACTTCTCGTACGGGCTCGAGCCCGGCGGCGGCTCCTGCGCCGTGACGGCCATCCGCAGCCAGATCGAAAATACCATCTTCCAGTTCGACACCGTGGACACCGTCATCATCAGCGTGGAAGGCGACGCGGAAACGGCGCTCCAGCCCTAGCGGGCCGGGGCGCTTTTTTCGCTAATCCATCCAATACCGGGTATTGGAATTTTTAATCGGAGCGTGGACGGGCGGCCGCAAATTGCGTAAGCTACACGTAACTCTATGGCCGCACAAAGCAAAAAAACGCTGATCCTGCTCGACGGCAACGCGCTCCTGCACCGCGCGTGGCACGCCATTCCGCCGCTCACCACCAAGGACGGGCGCGTGGTGAACGCCGCGTACGGGTTCGCGGCGGTGCTCGACAAGATGCTGCGCGACTTCAAGCCGGACTCCATGGCCGTGGCGTGGGATTTGCCGGGCAAGACGTTCCGCCACGAGAAGTTCGCGGCGTACAAGGCGCAGCGCAAGGAAAAGGAACCGGAGCTGTACGCGCAGATCCCGCTCATCCAGGAGATCCTGTCGCTCTACGGCATCCCGTCGGTGTCCGCGGAAGGGTTCGAGGCGGACGACGTGATCGGGACCATCTCGCAGCTGGCGAAAAAGAAGAGGCTTGAGACGCTCATCGTGACCGGCGACCAGGATGCGCTCCAGCTGGTCGACGACACCACGAAGGTGGTGTATTTCCTGAAGGGCATTTCCGAGACCAAGACGTTCGACGCGGCGGCGGTGAAGGAAAAGTATGGGTTCACGCCCGCGCAGCTCATCGACTACAAGGCGCTGCGCGGCGACCCGAGCGACAACATTCCGGGCGTGCGCGGGATCGGGGAGAAGGGCGCGAAGGAACTGATCAGCGGGTTCGGGGGCGTCGAGGGAATTTTGAAGGCGCTCAAGGACGGCAACTTGCCGGAAAAGGTTTCGAAGAAGTTCGCCGGGCAGGAACAGGTCGCGCGCGATTCCGTGGAGCTCGTGACCATCGTGCGCGACGTGCCGCTCGGGTTCGAGTTCGAGCAGGCGAAGATGGCCGCGCCGGACATGGACCGGCTGCTGCAGCTGTACCGCGACCTGGATTTCAGGACATTGATCAAGAAGCTTGGCGGTGCGCCCGCCGGGGACGCACCGCCGGTGGATAACATGGGGACGGGGAAATTCACAGGGACTTCAGTCCCGTCGCGGCGAGACGCCACTAAAGTGGCTGTGAATATCGTCCGCGGGGCGGCGAACGCGAGGGACGCGCTCGCGGGGATCAGCGACGAGACGATCGCGGTGCTCGTGGTCGAGCAGGCGCCGGACCTGTTCGGCGCGACCCTCGCGGCGGTCGCGGTTTCGGACGGATCGCGCACGGCCGTGGTCCCGAACCCGAACGCGGAGCTGCTCGCGGTCGTGAGGGAGAAAGTCGACGCCGCGTCGCGCGTCGTCGCGCACGACTGGAAGCGCGCCATGCACCTCACGGGCTGGGACGCGGACGGGCGCGTGACCGACCTCATGCTCGCGTCATATCTCCTCTCGTCGGGCTCGCGCTCGCACGACCTCGCCGCCGTGGTCCCGACGATCGCGGTTCCCGAGTCGTTCGGCACGGAGAAGGAGCTGCTCACCCTCGGTTCCGTCGCGGCCGAGCTGCCGGCCGTCTCGCGCCGGATGCTCGCGGAGCTCGACGCGTCCGGGATGACGAAGGTGCTCACCGACATCGAGATGCCGCTCATCCCGGTCCTGTATGAGATGGAAAAGACCGGCGTGGCCGTGGACGTGCGGGCGCTCGAGAAGTTCTCCAAGGTGCTCGCGAAGAAGATCGAGGAGTTGTCCGCAGAGATCCGCGAGCTCGCGGGCGAGGACTTCAACGTGAATTCGCCCTCCCAGCTCGCCACCGTCCTGTTCGACAAGCTCGGGCTGCCGACCAAGGGGATCAAGAAGACCACGAGCGGCTATTCCACCGCCGCGACCGAGCTCGAGAAGCTCGAGGACGCGCACGCGATCGTCCCGCTGATTAGCGAGTACCGCGAGCACGCGAAGCTGCAGTCGACCTACGCGGAGTCGCTGCCGAAGCTGGTCGCGAAGGACGGCCGCATCCACACGACGTACAACCAGACCATCGCGGCGACCGGGCGCCTGTCGTCGGTCGAGCCAAACTTACAAAACATCCCGATCAAGACCGACCTTGGGAACGAGATCCGCAAGGCGTTCGTGGCGGAAAAGGGAAACGTGCTTATCGCCGCGGACTACTCGCAGGTGGAACTGCGCCTCATCGCGGTGATCGCGAAGGACCAGCCGTTCATCGACGCGTTCCGGGACGGCGCGGACATCCATACACGCACCGCGTCCGAGGTGTGGGGGATCCCCGAGGAGAAGGTGACCGGCGACCAGCGCCGCGCCGCGAAGGCCATCAACTTCGGGATCATGTACGGGATGGGGCCGCGCTCGCTCGCGCGCTCCACCAAGATGTCGTTCGCGGAGGCACAAGACTTCATCGACCGCTACTTTCAAATCCACCACGCGGTCCGCGCCTACCTCGACGAGACGAAGGCGAAGGCGCACGCGGAGGGATACGTGGAGACGCTGTTCGGCCGCCGGCGCTACCTGCCGGAGATCCAGGGCAACGTCCCGATGCTCGTGGCGATGGCCGAGCGCATGGCGATCAACATGCCGGTGCAAGGGACGGCCGCGGACCTCATGAAGATGGCGATGCTCTCCGTGGACGGGTGGCTCACGGCCAGCAAGTGGCCGGCGAAGATGCTCCTCCAAGTTCACGACGAGCTCGTGCTCGAGTGCGACGAGAAGGCCGTCGACGCGGTGGCACGCGGCGTGCAGCACATGATGGAAAGCGTGGCGAGCTTCGACGTTCCGCTCGCGGTGGAGGTGGAAATTGGAAAAAATTGGGGGGAGATGAGAGAGTGGAAATGACGGAGAGACGCGCGCCGAAGGGCGCGTTTTTCATATGCGGTTTCAGAAAATTTGGCGATGAGGCCATTGACAAATCGGCCGATTCGTGCAACACTCCCTGACAGGAGTGAACGCGATGACGCCTTCGTACCTTGCCGTCGAAGAGCTGATCGAGATGATCGATGAGCCGAACCGTTCGGCGTGCCTGCGTATCCTCAGGGACAACCGCGTGCTGTTCCAGACGGTGCAGGGATCGACAAACAACCACCAGGCATGGCCCGGCGGGTACATCGACCACGTCCGGGAGATCATGAACGTCGTGGTCGTCCTGTACCGCACGCTGAACGCCCTGCGACCGCTGCCGTTCCCCCTCTCCGACGCGCTGCTCGTCACCTACCTCCACGATCTCGAGAAACCGTGGAAGTATGAGATTGTCCAGGACGGGACGCTCAACGAGATCGCGGCGCTTCGCACGAAGGAGGCCCAGCACGCGTTCCGCTTCGCGAAGCTCGCGGAGTATGGCGTCGAGCTCACGGAAGAGCAGCGCAACGGGATGCTCTACGTGGAGGGCGAGCTGGCGAGCTACTCGAGCCGACGGCGCGTCATGGGGCCGCTCGCCGGTCTCTGCCACCTGGCGGACGTCACGAGCGCCCGCATCTGGTTCGACCATCCGGCCCCGTCCAACGACCCTTGGACCGGCGCCGCCCGCGACCGCGATTAGTCCCGCGGTTTTTTCTTTGCACGGGGACGCGATTGCCGTAAGATGCCTTGGTATGAGCGTCTGGCAGTCCGCACTCCTGAGCCACATTCCCTGGATCGCGCACGGGACCGCGACCAGGGATTTTGGTTCCACGCGGTACCCGAACGAGGGCGAGGAGGACGCGGCCGCGGAGAACCGCGCGAGGTTCTTGCGCGAGCTTGGGCTGGGTCCGGCACGGCTTGTCGTGTCGGGAAACGTACATGGGAACCAAGTTTCCCCTCCTGCTCAGTCAGGAGGGGTTAGGGGTGGTCTGCGCCTCGTGTCCGATTCCGACGGCTTGATCACCTCCGACCCCAATCTCGCGCTCGGAACGAAGACCGCCGACTGCCTCCCGCTCTTTTTCGTCGACCCGGCCACGCGGACGGTCGCCATCGCGCATGCCGGATGGAAGGGCGTCGCCTCCGGGATCGCCATCGAGGCGGTCCGCGCGTTCCTGGAACGAGGCTCGCGCCCGCAGGACCTTCTGGTCGCCATCGGCCCGTCGATCGGCCCGTGCCACTATCAGGTTTCGCCGGAGCGGCGCGAGGAGATGCTTTCGCGGACGCCGTTTATTTCTGCCGACGACTTTTCTACCTCCACTAGCCCCTCCTTGGCAGGAGGGGAAACGCGTTTCTCCCCCTGCCAAGGGGGAGTTAGAGGGGGTAAATTCGTAGACCTCCGCGCCATCGTCGCGCGCCAGCTCGTGGCGTCCGGCGTCATCGAGACGAACATCGACGCGCGTCCGCCGTGCACCGCGTGCGAGTCGGAACGCTTCTGGAGCTACGTGCTGCTGCAGGACGCGAGCCAGGGGATGCTTTCTGTCATTTCTATCCACACGTGACGGGTTGACAAGCGCCATTTTTTCGTGTAGGTTGAATTCATCCAGGTGAAGTTGCTACCACGGTAACTTACTCTCGGGTGACGCGAAGATCCCCC
The DNA here is from genome assembly GCA_964428465.1 of uncultured Gammaproteobacteria bacterium. Taxonomy (GTDB): domain Bacteria; phylum Patescibacteriota; class Patescibacteriia; order UBA9934; family GWF2-40-263; genus YC12-FULL-57-11. The sequence goes on along the minus strand of CAYRYG010000002.1, from coordinate 27,983 downwards.
TTCAACGGCGGGATTTTTGTTTTACCCTGGCAGGACCCGGGCCCGTGGTTGTAACTGGCAACACACCTGGTTCGTCACCCGGGGGTTACGAGTTCGAGTCTCGTCGGGTCCACCAGCCGGGACCAACCGCTCCGTCCGCTCGTCGGGCGGAGTTTGGTTTCCAATAAAAAATCCCCGTGGAAACGGGGCTAGGGCCGCTGTGGGAAGTGTTGCGGCCAGACCTGCTGGACGGGTTTGCGCCTCCCGTCTCCCAACACGGCGATGACCACGATGCCCTGCCGCAGGGCGCGCGCGATCGCGGCGCGGTCCTTCGGCGACAGGCGCGTCGTTTCCACCGCGAACAGCTCGGTCCGCGCGTCGGTCACGTTTCCTCCGGCGTGCGCGCGCAGGCGCGGGCGAGCCGCTCCACGAGCGCGGGCGTCGGGGTGATGATGTTTGCGTAGACGCTGACGCATTCGCGCTGCCGGAGCGCGATCACCGCGCGGTTCACGCGCACGCCCAGGTCCTCGGTGATCGCGTCGAAGAGCGGGCCGTCCCCGTTCCACGCACGCCGCCACCGCGCCCGACGCGCCCAGGCGAGCAGACCTTCCCGGTCGAGCCCCACCCAGCGGACCGCCTGCGACGCCGCGGCCACGAGCGCGAGCACGACTTCCCGCTCCGACGCGCTCATGAACGCCTCGCGCACGTGCGCCTCCCCGACGTCGAGCCGCTCGAACGGCACCGGGAGCGTCGCGGAAACCTCGTACATCCGGTCAAACCGCATGGGACTTCCTTCTGCCGCCAATCGACGGACAGAGGAGGAACATAGCGGTTTTTTGGCGCGTTGTCAACCAAAAGACCGTCAGGCCGGCATAACCCTTGACGGATTTCGGGACCCTGTGGTAAAGCGTTGCTGCTGATGCCGACGGTTCGGAGGTCAGCGGTCCCATTCCGGGACACCGATACTCCTCATGAGAGAGTCAGAGAGGAGAGGAGAAGTCCAGATGCACAAGAAGGAAGGGGTCCTCCACCTGCTGGAGGAATACAACAAGTCCCTGCCGGAGGCGGGGCGTGTCAACGTCACCGAGGTGTCCGCCAGGCTGATCAAGCTCGGCGCCGGCGTCCCCGCCATCGCGGCGGAGATCAGCTTCGAGGACATCGAGGACGCCGGCGTGCCGCGTCCCGTGGCCCGCGCGATCGCCGGGCTCTGGCGCGCCGTCGCGCCGCCCGCCCCCGAGGCCGGGCCGCGCGTGCAGGTCGGCGGCCTGGGCGGCAGCGTCGCCGAGCTCGCGCTCGCGATCGGCAACGTCAACTCGCTGTCGGACCGGCTGCTGCTCGAGAACTACGAGCCGATGGGTCGCGACGACATCGTGGCCGCGCTCAACCAGCGCAGCGGCGGGAAGCCGTTCATCGTCTTCGCGGACAAGGCCGCGCTGCGCGTCGACATCGAGCGCAGCTACGCGCTGCTGCAGCTCCTGAAGCAGGGCGTGGACGTCGGCGACCGCACCCAGGTCGACGGCAAGATGCTGGACCTGCACCGCGCCGGGCAGCTGCCCGACCAGGCGCTCGGCATCTGCCCGATCCACGGCAACCACCTGGTGGGCCCGGACGAGTTCTGCGGCAAGTGCCACCGCGGCTGGGGCGGCATCTCGCGTCCCGTGCGCGAGCTGGCCTTCCTGCAGACCCAGGAGGTGTGGGGCGAGGTCCCGCCCGCCGGCGACGCGCGCATCGACCTCCTCTTCCAGGCGCTCGCCGACCCCAAGGCGGGCTACTGGGCGGAGGCCATCCTCCAGGCCGAGAAGTACGCCAACACCGGCCGCCCGATCGTGCTCGTGAAGCCGATCGAGCGCCGGACCTCGAAGCAGCGCTAGTCGCTGCTCTTTTTTATTTCCCTCCGCCTTGACAAACCGCGCCGATTGGACTAGAACAACCCCTCCTGCCGCATCCGGCGGCGGGGAGTCCTTTCACGGGGTGATCCATGTCGCTTCGACGCGTCGTCGAGGAAATCGTGCGTCCCTTCCTTGCCTCGACGGGCAACGAGGGGAACTTCGAGGATGTGCTGCAGTCGCTCATCCGAATGGGAGCCGCGCTGCCCACGGTCGCCGCGACCATCGAGGCGGAAGACCTCGCGGCCACCGACCTCCCGATGCCGGTGCGCCGCGCGCTCGCGTCCGCGATCCGCGCGGACACGGTCACGAGGGTCACGGTCTCGGGGGACGCGCACGGCCGGCTGCGGCCCGCGTCCTTCGACCAGGTGGTCGGGCACGCGGCCTTCAAGGAGATGATGACCGACGCCATCGTCGCCGCCCGCAAGCAGGGGCGCGCGCTCCCGCACGTGCTGCTCTCCGGGCCGAGGGGGCTCGGCAAGACCACGCTCGCGCTCGCCATCGCGCACGAGCTCGGCGTCGACGCGCAGGTGCTCGTCGGCAGCCAGCTCCGCGCGTGCGACGACGTCGTGCGCGCGGCCGTCCGTTGGACGCGGGGTTCCCTCGTGTTCATCGACGAGGTGCACGGCATGACGGCCGCGGCGCAGGAGATGCTCTACGGCATCATGGAGGACGGGAACATGCCCGTCGTCGAGAAGCGCCGTGGCGGCACGTTCAAGACGGACGTCCCGGCTCCCGAGGTCACGATCGTCGCCGCGACGACCGCGCCTTCCAAGCTGCTCGAGCCGTTCCGCAACCGCTTCGGCCGGCAGTACCGCCTTCCCTTCTACGCGGAGGACGAGATGCTGCAGATCGCGCGGCGGAGCGCGTCGATGCTCGGCTACGCGGCCGACGACGACGCCCTCCGGCTGCTGGTCGCGCACGCGCGGGACAACCCGCGCACGCTCAACCACTTCCTGCTCCAGCTTTCCGAAACCGCGATCGCGCGCGGGCGTCCCGACGTCGGGACCGCCGAGGCTCGGCGCACGCTCACGCTCAGCGGGTTCGGGGAGGACGGGCTGCACGACGACGAGCGCCGATACCTGGAGGCGCTCAAGACCCTTGGGGGACGCGCGAGCCTGCGCACCCTCTCCCAGGCGCTCGACCTGGACCAGACCGAGGTCGAGCAGACCATCGAACCGTGGCTTGTCCGCCAGGGCCGCATCGGCCGAACGGCGCAGGGCCGCACGCTCACGCGAGGAACCAATGGCTCGTAATCCGGACATCCCGGTCATCGTGAAGTCCCGCGGGGACGAACAGGTCCCCGACGGGGTCAGCCTGTGCTACATCGTGGCCTCCAACGGCATCTTCCTGTTCAAGCGGGTCGGCGTCGTGGAGGCCATCGTCCGGGTCGACGGCATCCCGATGCTCCGGCCGCAGGAAGCCTGCGCGGACCTGGACGTCAGCAAGATCCCGCAGGAGCTGTTCGCGCGGGTCTTCTCCTTCTTCCGCGCGGTCTTCGACCGGCAGAAGACGGAGGCCGTCGTCATCCTCTTCTTCAACCCGGCGACGCGCGAGTGGCGGGCATCCGCGCCCGAGCAGCGCGGGTCGGGCGGCGGCGTCCACTACCAGGACGGCGAACAGATGGAGGGCTGGCTGCGGGCCGGGACCATCCACTCGCACTGCGACTTCGCGGCGTTCCACAGCGGCGGCGACCACCACGACGAGATGAACTGGGACGGGCTGCACATCACGGTCGGCAACATCACGCGCGCGGTGCCGACCATCAGCGTCTCGCTCGTGATCAACGGCCAGCGGTTCCTGAAGGGCGCCGACGAGTACGTCGCCGGCGTGACCCCCCGGGATTCCGTCGCCAGGCTCGCGCATCGCGTCGAGGGGCCTCCGAAGTACGTCCAGACCGCCAAGGGATGGAGCACGCTGCCGGGGAAGGCCGTCCTGGTCGAGCGCGAAGTCACTGACAAGGGCTTTACGTTCGACTTCGCCGAGGAGACCTCGCTCGACGACTTCCCGTTTCCCGCCGAGTGGATGGAACGGGTCTGGCAGTTCAAGCCGACGCCGCGGATCATCGTGTCCGCGCCGCGTCCGGTCGAGACCATGCGCGCGCCCACGCCCAAGGGCCCCCGCGCCGGTCGCAGGTTTCTCCCGGTGTGGGCGCTGGACGCCTGGGAGGAACTGACGGGAGGCGCGCGGTCGGACGACCACGACGCCGAGGACCCGGTCGCCGGGGACTTCCCCGACGGCACCCAGTTCGGAAACAACGGACCAGAAGGAGACGAACAGCCGTGAAGCTCAGCCTCATCATCGTCGGCGCCGGAGGCGTCGGCAGCGCGCTCGCGCCCAAGCTCGCGCGCTTCTGCCAGTACCTGCCGGACACGTACGACGACATCACGATCACGGTCGTGGACGGCGACAACTACGAGGACAAGAACGCGACGCGCCAGGTCTTCGACCGCTTCGGCAACAAGGCCGAGGTGACGGTCGAGCGGCTCGCGCGGGAGTTCGGCCGCATGAGGCTCGTCCCGTTCCCGGAGTTCGTGACGCCGGAGAACATCGACTTCGTGTTCGGGGAGGGGTCGATCGTCTTCTCCTGCGTCGACAACCACAAGACCCGCCTGTGGCTTGACAAGCACGCGGGGACCATGCAGGATGTGGTCCTCGTGAATGGCGGCAACGACATGACCGACGGCAACGTGCAGGTCTACGTCCGCCGGGGCGGGAAGGACATCACCCTCTCGCTCTCGCAGGTCCACGAGGAGACGGCCAGCCCGGCCGACAAGTCCCCCAGCGAGATGGGCTGCGAGGAACGGGCGCGCGCCTCCGCGCCGCAGCTGTTCTTCGCCAACGACACGGTGGCGACGCTCATGACCTGGGTGTTCTACCGACTGGTGACCGACGACGGGTTCGCGGCGAACCCGGCGTACGGCGAGCTGTACTTCGACATGATGAGCGGCCGGGTCAATCCGGTCGCCCGTCCTACCCGGAAGGAGGAATAGGAAGATGACGTACACCCGCCTGGAGCTCGGCTCCAAGACCAAGCTCGAGCTGCGTCCCATCGCGAAGGAGCTCGGGATCACGTTCGACAACGGCACGTCGGGACCCGACCTCATCGAGCGCATCCTCGCCAAGCAGGCCCCCGCGCCGAACCCGCAGGACGCCCGCCAGCCCGTGGGCGACCAGGGGCCCGACGCGGACGAGGACGACGACGGAGAGGGCGAGGACAGCGGCGAGATCACCGTCCAGTGCGGCGCCTCGTCCATGCCCATCGCCGGCGCCGGGCGCACCGTGGACCAGATCCGCGGGCAGCTCCGCGACGCGCTGAACATCGGGCAGGGGTTCGAGCCCCGCGTCAACGGCGAGAAGATCACGGGAGGCCACGTGCTCCGCGCGGGCGACTCCCTGGAGTTCGTGAAGCCCTCGGGGGACAAGGCGTAGGTCCCCAACGCTCCGGTCCAACTTGGACCGGTTTTTCAATTGGGTACATTGACAGCCCGGCGAAGGTTTGCTAGAACGACCCCTCCGCGCAAGCGGATGCTCCTTTCACCGTGAGGTAATACCATGGCCATTCGAGACGAGTCTCGGATCATCGTCCGGTCGGACGGCGCGGCCGAGCTCGAGCTCGACCGCGTGAAGGACGGCCCCGACGGCCGGCGCCTCAAGTTGGCACGCAAGACGCTGGACGCGTCCGTGTTGCTCCCGCCGTCCACCCGCTCGGCGATGTTCCCGGAGGGATGCGTCTATCACGAGTCGGGAGTTGGCGAGGACATCTACGTGGTCGAGTTCCCGGCGCAGCTGCGCACGGTCACCTGGAAATTTGTCTCCTGGGCCGACATCGCGAACACCGGTGCCATCCGGCGGTTCGGACTGGTCCCCGCCGACCGGACACGCACCCGATTCCGTCTCGCGTTTCCCTACACCGTCTTCGTCGTGTTCCTGGGGGACGGCGGCCTGCGCGACTCGCACCTGTTCTTCCGCCCGGAGCCGATTCACGACCTGCGGGAGCCGCTGTTCTGGCCCTGCACGACGAACATCAACGCGGATAACGCGAAGATCTGCTTCTCGGACATCCCGGCGGTGCGTCGCTCGGACGGGCCGCGCGGGGTCGACCGGGTGATCGAGGAGTTCTGGGCCACCGCGTTCAACGACCACTGGGCGAGCTGGTGGAACCACTATCGGGGGCGCGTGCCCCAGCTCAATTCCGTGTGGGAGTGGGAATACTGGAGCCGTCGGACGCCCTCGTGGACGCTTGGCGCTCCCTGGTCCCCCTACCCGCGGAGCCTGCGGGAACTGATCGATGCCTGGCGCGCGCGGTGCGGCGGCAACGGCCGTCAATTCGACTACCGTGCCATGCTCGATGCCGCGCAGCGCGCGCCCGCCTGGCGCCCGGATGCCGAGCGCGCGGGCACCCTGCTGAAGAGCGACTCGGTCGCCGTGATCCACGGCGGCGAGGTCGTCGAGGTCGGCGCGAAGGTGACCTGTCCGGCCGAGCGCGTCCCGGAGGGGCTCGAGGCCGGAAAGGAATACGCCATCGCGTTCTTCTACGAGGTCAGCGGCGGCGTGCGCCACGCGGCGCTCGAGGGCGTCGAGCGCGCCATCCCCCTTCCGGAGCTTCTCGGCGCCGGCGTCCCCGTGCCGGTCGTCGCGACCCAGGCGGCCGCGAACCCGATCGAACGGCTCGGGCTGTCGGTCGGGCTCATGTTCCGCATCACGAGCCGGGAGGATACCGCGAACCTGTCGACGGGCCGCGCCTACGAGATCCGCGACATGCGGGTGGACGGTGACGGGGACGTCGAGGTCTTCGTGGACGGGACGTGGGCGTACCTCACCTTCGGGGGCGGAACGCTGCTTCCGTCCGTCCGGTTGGTCCGGCCGCAGCTGGAGGACGGGACGTTCACGTTCGACGACTTCCGGATGTCCGTCGGCGAGATGGGGATGATTGGCGGCTCGCTCACGCGCGTCGAGGAGATTCGGGCGGTCCCCGGCCCGCGCGTCACGTATGAGTGCACGTTCGTTGGGATCGGGACAAGGCCCCTGTTCGCGGACGGAAAGGTCCGGATCGCGTGGAAGACATGTCCCTGGGAGCTGCGCGACCGCGCGGTATCCTTTGGGGAGAACGGGCTCAACCTCGACGCCCATTCCCACCTGCTGCTTCCGAGCGGGGCGGTCATCGAGCCCAAGCGTCTGCGCGCGGCTCCGACCGACGCGCACCCGTTCGACGTCGTGCTCGAGGCGGAACCGCTCAACGAGCCCGTCCCCGTCATTCGGGACAGCAAGTGGCTGGGCGTCGCCGGGACGCCGTGCGCGCTCTCCCACGCGCTGCCGGGCTTCACGATCGAGCGCGGGACGCGCTTCCGCTTCCAGAGGGAAGTCGTCGGGTTTCACCCGACGACGACGTACGAGGTCTACTGCGTGTGCGTCGGAAACGGCGGCGTGCCGGAGATCGTGTTCTCGGACGGATCGTTCGTCGTGTTCGACGCCGCGGCCGCGAAGGTGCTCCTGGCCGCCCCGGCCGGCTCCGACGCGTTTTGTCCGCTTCCCGACGAGACGATCGCGGCGGCCCCCGGGGGCCCCAGCGCGAACCGGCCGTATGCGGATGGCGAGCAGGTGCTCTATCTCGGCGGTTCCGCGTCCGTGCCAAAGGCGCTCGCGGGCAAGATCGCGAGCGTCACCTACTCCGACACGGTCAACAAGGTGCTCGACCTGTCCATCGACGGCGAGACGTACGAGAACGTGTACCGCAAGTACGTCGAGCGCACGTTCGTCACGTCGGGGACGAGGTTCCAGCTGGACGGCGCGCTGTACAAGACCGCCGACGGCAGGATGGTCGCGGTGCCTCCCGACCTCGTCGCCGAACAGCGAAACGTTCAGAACCGTGGCCATGCCGGCTACGGCATGGACGGCGCGGCGCTGGTGATTGGGGATTTCGTCCTGGTTGCGAGCCCCACGTCCTGGAACGGCGGGGAAAGCGTACGTGCCGCAAGCGTGGCGCTCATCGTGAGTCTCTCCACTGGATGGGATACCTACGTCTTTCTCTATGGGATTCCGTCCGGCGTGATTCGACCGGCGCACCAGCTCCTTACGGACCCGCGGAAGTACGTCGGTAGCCGGTATCACGAACCGGCGCGCAGGGACCGGGTCGGGATCAACCACACCGAAGGCATTCGGAAACTCACCCTCGTGCACGACTGGACGGTCGTGTCCGACCTCGGCGCGCTCGTCTCGGTCAAGCCCGGCATCACGCCGGCCTACGGGTGGGGCAGCGTCCGCCCGGACGAGCGCGGGGCCGTCAAGCAGATCATCGGGGACGAGGCGCTCGTCGCGTTCCCGAGCGAGCCGGAATGGACCGGTCGCCTCGACGAGCTCGTCGCGGCCATCCCCCGTCCGGGCGACACGGTTCGCCTGCGCGCGGAACACAGTCCGCTGTACCTCCCGGGGAACGCGAGGAGCGGGGAGGAAGGCGTGGTCGCCGCCGCCGTCCGGGGCGACCACCTGCTCGTCGACTTCCCGAGCCACCCGGGCTTCCACGCGCACCCGCGCGACCTGGAAGTCATCCAAACGCCCCCGTCGGCCTGACGGGGGCTTTTTTCATTGACGGGTATCGGATCCTGTGATAAGACGGCGCGTCCCGCGCGTGCGGGAACTTCACAACCGAGGATCTCATGGAACGCATCCATTTCCTGGACGACGGCTCCGTGGAGCTGTGGAACGGCGGCGAACGGCCGCTGGCGCGAACGCGCCTCGAGCAGGTCATTCCGTCCGCGCAGCCGGGCCTGCTTCCGCGCGGTTGCCGGCACGTGTTCGGCGGCGAGGGCCGCAAAACGTACGTGATCGAGCAGCCTCCCGCGGTGCGCGACGTGCGCTGGCCGCCGGATGGAGAGCCGGTCCCGCTCGCGTTCCCGTACGTGCTGTTCCTGGTTCGCGCGAACGCGGACGAGCCGGAGACGCTGCGGGTGTTCTTCCGGGCCCATCCGCTGCGCAGCCGCACCGACTACCTCTTCGACCTGGGGTTTCCCGAGATCGACGCGCGCTCCCTGCTCGCGGGCCGCGACCGCGGATTCGGCGAGACCCTGGAGGACCGCGTGTCCGCCGCCGTCTCGGCGTTCTGGACGCTTCCGTTCCCGAGGTTCTCCGACCAGGTGCTGGCGCGCGTGCCGACCGTGGCAAGCCTCACCGCGTGGCGCGACCTGTCCAGGACGGACCCGCTCTGGGTCCTGTCCGCCAAGTGGCCGGCGTGCGACCAGCCCCTTGACCAGGTGGTCGCGGGCAGCGCGGGCGGCGGGATCGACACGACGTTCAGCTTCTTCGCGGCGCCGCTGTCGCGCGACGCGCCGGTCCCCGCCGGGCGAGCCGACCGGACCGTGCGCGAAAGCCCGGTGCGTGGCACCATGATCGCCTCCGTGCTCGTACGGCTCGGCGACGAGGTGATGGCGAAGGGGAACGCCGCGGTCGTGCTCGGGTTCTACGAGAACGCCGCCGGCGAGATCGTGTCGCTTCGGCTCGAGGGCATCGACGGCACGGTCGCGCTGCGGACGGTGACCCCCGTCGCCTCGTCCGGGTCCACGTGGCGCACGGTCAGCGACTGGACTGACGCGAACGGGACGCGGTGGAGCCGCGGCACCCAGTTCGTCGTGACGAACAGGGAGGACGTGCCCGCTCTCCTCACCGACACGACCTACGCGGTCAAGGAGCTCCGCGTGTTTCGGGACGGCGCCCTGGAGGCGCGGATCGAGAACGACGGCCGGTGGGTGTTTCTCACCCGTGAGGACGGCGTGCCCTTTCCCGCCATTTCCCTCCTGCGACCGGTGCTCACCGAAAATTCGTTCCGCTTCGGCGCGAACGAGCTGAAGGTCGGGACGTACATCCGGACGACCGGCCTCGCGAACGTGCCGAAGACCCTGCGAGTGTCCCGCGTCTGGGCGGATCCCAAGGACGCCGGCGAGATCCTCGCTGCCTTCGAGGGCATCGAGAAGCCGATCTGCATCTTCCGGGCCAACGCGCTTCTGTTCCGTTGGGAGACGATCCCGTTCGAACGGACCGAGCGTCGCGTGAGCTACCGGGGAACGACGATTGACCTCGAACACGCCGAACGCGTGATCTGCGACCAGGTCGCGGGGTACCGCCCCGGCGTGCGGGCGAACGTCGTCGGTTTCGTCCGCAGCGCGGCGACGGGGGCGGATCCGTTCGACACGGATCTCGTCCTTTCTCCCGGCAACGAGCCGGTCCCCGTCATCCGCGACGGCCAGTGGATCCCGTTCCGGATCCGGCCGGTCTGGACCGAACGGTCCTTTGGCGCGCTGGAGCTTCGGCGCGGCATGCGCCTGAAGGCCACGCAGGACTGCGGTCCGCTGCGCGCCGGGACGGTCCTGGAAATCGATGCCGTGACCACGACGACGCAGGGCGTGGCGACGATCGAGTTCGCGGACGGGTGGCGGCTTCCCATTGGGAAGGAGGGCCTTTCCCGTTTCGCCCGCGTGTCGGCCAATGACAAGCCACGGCCGTTTTCGGAACGCGAACGGGAAACCCTTCCGATCCTCAGTCTCTCGTCGGAGGACAGTCGGGAGCTCGAGACCGGCGCGCTCGTCGAATACGTCGGAAAGGAACCGGGCGTGCTCGAGAAGCTCAGGGGTTCCGCGTTCGGGACGAACGTCGTCGAATTCATCGGCCGCCATTGCTCCCAGTGTCCGGTCAAGGTTCGGCTCCGGCCGGACGGCGATGCGATCGATCTGACGCGCTCCAACGGTGAGATGCGGCGCGTGTCAGGCCTTCCCACGCGTTCCGAGACCATCCGCAAGCTGGCACCGAGGACGGTCCCGAACCGATTCGTCTCCCCCGACGGGACCGGCGTAGATCTGCCACCAGAGCTGCTGAAGCTGCTCGATCCGGCGATGCAGATTCGCGCTGGCGTGCATACGACCACCGACACGTGCAAGCCGGTTCGCGTCGGAGACGTGGTCCGAGCGGACAGTCCGACCCGCTGGAGCGTTCCGTCTCTCCAAGAAGGCGCGGTCGGGATCGTCACCGGGTTCGGGATCGTCCAGGAAAAGGTCGTTCTGTTCCTTCTGTGCGCCCGCGAGCAGGTGCGCGACGCTGCCAACGATAAGGACTTCGGGTATTCCGAGATCCCGTCGTCGTTGCGCCCCACCGGAGGTCCGCTCCGCACGGGACTGACCCAGGTCGAACGGCTGACGATCTTCGAGACGGTCTCGGAATTTTCTCCAGGCACCTGGGTTTCGGTACGGGAAGGAGTCGTGCCGACCTACGGCTGGGGAAAGGTCACGCCGACCGACCGCGGCCGGGTCCTGCAGGTACTCAAGGACGAGGCCCTGGTGGCGTTTCCCGAGGATCCGGAATGGATGTCGCCGCTTGCCGAGCTCGCGCCCGCCCGCCCGCGGGTCGGGGACCGCGTCCGGCTTCGCGCGGACATCGTGCCGGCGTACATGCTCGGGACGCTGAAGAAAAAGGAGGAAGGAACGGTCGTCGGCGAGAAGGGAGAAGACTTCCTCGTCGTCGACTTCCCCAGCCATCCGGGCTGGCACGCGCACCCGGACGACCTGACGATCACGTCGCTCCCCCCGTCATCCTGACGGGGGATTTTTTGTTTTTGTCATTCTTGGAAGCACGGGGTAAGATGCCGCCAGTATGCTGATTCTCGTCTACGGCGACGACACGTTCCGCGTGCAGGAGAAGGTGAAGGTCCTGCGGGCGGCGTTCACGCAGAAGCACGACCCGACGGGGTTGAACTTCGCGTCGTTCGGGGCGATTGCCTCGCCGGGCGACGTGCTGCAGGCGGTGGGTTCCCTGCCGTTCATGTCGCAGAAGCGCATGGTGGTGATCCGCGACCTGATCTCGAACACGAAGAAGGACGGCGAGGACACGTGGGCGCCGCTCGCGCGCGTGCCGGACTCGTCGATCGTGGTGCTGTGGGAAACCGCGGAGCCGAAGGCGGTTGAGAAGAAGGGGCTGTTCCAGGCGCTCAAGAAGGGGGCGGACGTGCACGCGTATCCGTTTCCCGTGCTCGAGGGAACGGAGCTCGTGAAGTGGACGTCGGAGCGCGTGCGGGCGCGCGGCGGGCAGATCGCGGCGGACGCGGCGCGCGAGCTGGCCGAGCGCGTGGGAGGCGACCTGTGGCAGATGGACAACGAGATCGGGAAGCTCGTGGCGTATGCGCGGCGGGGTGCGGGGACCCCGCCTATTACAAAAGGGATGATCGAGGAATTGGTGCGCGCGTCGTTCGAGGGGGAGATCTTCGCGCTCGTGGACGCGGTGAGCCGGAAGGAGGCGGCGAAGGCCGTCAGGCTGCTCCAACAGGAACGCTGGTCCGGCGCGTCGGATTTCTCCATCTTCGGGATGCTCGCCCGGCAGGTTCGCATCCTGCTCGGCGCCCGCGCGGCACTGGATGCCAGTATCCAGTATCCAGTATCCAGTATCCAGTTCGCGCAGGATATGGGCATCCACCCGTTCGTCGCGCAGAAGTCGCTCGACCAGGCCCGCAAATTCACCCTCGACGACCTGCGCGCCACGCACGACCTTCTGTTCAAGTATGACGCCGGCATGAAGTCCGGCTACCTCGACGCGGAGCTCGCGGTGGACCTCGTGACAACGGCCCTGGTTCGTTAGCCGAAAACGGTTGACAATCGGGCCGTTTTTTGGTATATTCCGCGTCCGCCGGCATGGGGCCGGTGACGAAGGAGAACATGACCTTTTTCCTCATGGGCGCGCTCGTCGCGCTCGCCGGCTCCTGGCCGGTGCTGCTCGCCCGCGTGGGCGTCCCCCGCTTCCTCTCGTGGCTCGTGGGCACCGCCCTCCTCTGGAGCCTGGTCGCCTGGGCGTTCCCGTTCCAGCTGATCGGCCCGCTCGGCGGGATCAGCCTCCACGTGCTCATGGGCACGGCGCTTCTCGTGACGTGCGTCCGCTTCGGCGGCCAGGCCGTCCTGGCGGCGGAGTTCGGCGGGTACCACCGCGACGACCTGGACGGCCACATGGCGGCCGGCAAGATCGCGTTCATCAGCGTCGTCCTGACCGTCGCGTTCGTCGGCCTGGTGAACTTCACGACCACGAGCGCGGCGCTGCACGACACCGAGTACCGCGCGTTCGTCGCGAAGGACATCGAGCAGGGCGTTTGGGACCGGGACTTCTCGGCCATCGACCCGGCGCACCTGCGCCAGGTGTCCATGTCTCAGGCCATCTGGAAGGGCAACAAGGCCCTGTCCCAGGTGGAAGGCGGCGCGATCGGCAGCCGCTTCAAGATCGGCGAGTACAGCATCCAGAAGCTCCAGGGCGAGCTCGTGTGGATCGCCCCGCTCGAGTACCAGGGCTTCTCGGTCTGGCAGTCGGCGGACTACACGCCCGGCTTCGTGATGGTGTCCGCCGAGGATCCCAACCGCGAGCCGCAGCTCGTGTCCGACCGCAAGCTGAAGTACCTCGACAGCGCGTACTTCGGCGACAACCTGTGGCGCCACGTGGTCACGAGCGGGTACCTCGCCAAGGGCCTCGAGGATCCCACCTTCGAAGTGGACGACGAGGGCAACCCGTTCTACGTCTACACCCGCTACGACCTGGAGATCGGCTACGGCGGCGCCGACCCGGTGGGCGCGCTCGTCGTCAACCCGGAGACGGGCGAGATGACGGAGTACTCCCTCGGGGAGCTGCCCGCCTGGATCGACCGCATCATGCCCGAGAGCGAGGCGTACGCCCGGCTTACGTGGTATGGCGGGTACGTGAAGGGATGGGTGAACTCCTGGTGGGGCGAGCGCGACGTGATCGCGCCGACCGACGCCGACCTCAGCCTGGTGTGGACCAACGACGGCCGCGCCTGCTGGTTCACCGGCATGACGAGCACCAAGTCGACGGACCAGGCGCTCGTCTCCGTCGCGCTCATGGACTCGCGGACCGGCCGGGTGCGCGAGTACCGGGTCGACGGCGCGGCCGACGAGGGCGACGTGGCCGGCGCCGTGCAGAGCGCGGTGTCGAACTACAAGGACTGGGTCCCCACCCCGCCCATCCCCGAGAACGTGTACGGGCGCCTCGCCTGGATCGTCCCGGTGGTGAACACGTCGGGCGTGCCCCAGCGCATCGCCATCGTGAGCGCCGACGCGTCGAAGGTGGCGCTCGGCGAGACCGTGGGCCAGGCGCTCGCGGAGTACCGCCGCAAGATGGCCGAGAGCGGCGACCGCGTGGTGGCCGAGGACGCGTCCGCCGAGGCGAGCGTCCAGGCCATCGTCGACCGGTTCGCGACCGACGTGCGCGGCGGCACCACCACGTACCTGTTCACCGTGGCGGGCGACCCGCGGGTGTACAGCGGCACGAGCGACGTGTCGCCCGAGCTCCCGCTCACGCGCGCGGGCGACGAGGTGATGGTCGGCTTCCTGGACACCGAGGAGACCGTGGTGCCCGTGGAGCGCTTCCAGAACCTCGCGGTCACCACCCGCGTCTCCGACATGCAGCGCCGCGCGGACGCCATCGCGTCCGAGCAGCCGCTCGCCGCGCCGCAGTAGCGGCCCTCCCGGTATGGCCCCGTGCCTGCCGGTTTTTTCATTTGACGCCGATGTCATCCGACGGGATACTGTGTGTATCCTAACTCACGTACCTTGCAGCGTATGTCCATCGTTTGGTTTTTGCTCACCGGCCTCGTCGTCGGCTGGCTGGCGGGCGTGTTGATCCGCGGGCGCGGATACGGCGTCGTCGCGGATATCGTCATCGGCGTCATCGGCGGCGTCGTCGGCGGTTTGCTGTTCGGCGTCGTCGGGGTGTTTCCCCGCAGCACGATCGGGGACATCCTCATGTCTCTCATCGGCGCGATCGTGTTCCTCGCCATCGTGAAGGCGATCCATAAGGCGGCGTAACCATCGCGCTATGCCAAACGGTGAATCATCCGGAAATAACAGCATCGTCGCGATCGTCGCCATCCTGGTCATCGCGGCGCTTGCGATCGCGTTCGTCGTCTACGCGCTGCCGATGCTGCGGCCTCAGGAGGAACCCCAGCCGTCCGAGGGCGGGAGCGTCGAGATCAACATCCCGGCGCCGGTCCAGGAGGAACCGTCGGAGCCGGCGCCGTCAGACCCGTACGACTACTAGCTCCGCGTTGCGGCCCGCGCGCATGTCTGGCATGATGGTCCCATCATTCTTTTCTTCCACGGATATGCGAGACGTACTGGTCGGCGCGGGTATTGCCCTTACTCTTCTCGGGGCCGGATGTTCGGCCGGCGGTCCGGCCGCGCCGGTCGCGCCCGAGCTGACGTACGTTCTTCCCTCCGACGGGAGCGTCACGGTAACGGAATCGACCGTCGGCGCGGCCGGTCTCGTGGACGCGGACGCGCTTCTCGCCCAGGCGACGGAATGCGGATACGCCCGGGCGCCGGAATACTACCTGGACATTGAGAACCTGTTCGCGGGGATGTCGGCCAGGCAGTATGCGTTCGCGGCCGTCGGCGATTACGGGAGCCCGGCCTCGTGGACGGTCACGGTGATGCCGAACGCGCCGGCCTACGGGTCGACGGAGAGCTTCAAGCGGGACTTCGACATCTGCGCGGTGGGCGGCGGCCTGTATCCGGTCGAGGCCGGGACAAGCACGCTTCTGTTCTCGGGCAGCTGCGGGAGCGGATACGCCGCGGACGACCGGGACGTCGGATGCGACGTCGCCCGGAAGGCGGTCGAGGCGACGCTGTCGGTCGAGTAGGACGAGAGGAACGGACGGGATTCGCACCCGTCCGTTTTCGTTTGACGCAATCCGCATGATCCGATACGGTCTGTCCCGGAGGCGCCATGCTCGCGTTCCTACTCGCCTGCGCGACCGCGGCGCCACCGCCGCCACCGCCAGAACCCCCTTCCGTGCCGCATGGGGAGACGGTGACCGTGCGGGTTCCGTCGGACTGCCCGCACATCATCGTGGACATCGTCTCGGGCGGGACATCCGACGTGACCGTCGCCTGCTTCGACCGCCACTCGGGCCGGACGCATCTCCAGAACTTCGAGGCCGTGCCCATCGGCGTGATCGTCGATCCGACGCGGGAGGACCGCCTCGTCGTCGAGTTCGTCGAGCGTCACAAGCTTCCCGCGACCCAGCCGGTCGCCCGCCAATGAGCCCCTACGCGCTTCTCGCCGTCGCGCAGCTGTGCGCCGCCGTGCGCTCGCCGCGCGACCTCGCGGACGCGTATCGCGTCCAGGCCGCGCTCAACTGGCTCGTCATCGACGCGTACGTCGAGCTGACCGGCGCGTATGACCCGTTCGCGAACGACGTCGCGGTGATCGAGGAGTTCGCGGGAAGCTACGCGACGGCCGGGCCGTACCTCGTGAGTGACGCGCTCGACGCGCGCTCGCTCTGGATGGCCGAGGAATCCGTCCGCCTCGCCGTCGAGGCCGACGATCTCCTGCGCGCCGCCGACGGGGTCCCCCGCCGCTACCGCGGTCTCCGCGCGCTCAACGTCCGCGCCATGCGCCGCGAGTGCGCCGACGTCCTTCTTCCGTCCCCGTAGGTGGCGGATTTTTTGTATGAAAAAAGTCCCGGGACGGGACTAGACGAACAGCAGGTACGGGGCCGCGACGTCGAGGTTCGCGTTCACCCACATGCCGGCGCCGTAGATGATGCCGCACACCACGAGCGTGATCGCCGCGTAGGCGGTCAGGCTCTCGGCCGGGATCTCGAACGGCTTCTCCATGAGGTAGAGGACGAACAGCGTCCCGCCCATCTTCTGCAGCTCCGGGATGCCGAGCACGGAGCCGAGGTAGATTGCCCCGATGCCCGCGACGACCGCGGGGACCTGGCAGAGGACGTAGCCCGCGTCGCGCGCGTACCACTTGGAGCCGATGATCAGCACGCCGAGGTAGCCGACGAACCCGCCGACGTACAGCGCGCCCGCGCGGAACGCGTCGACGTGCTCGGTCGAGATGCCGGCCGCCTGCGCGCCCACGAACAGGCCGAGCGCGAGGAACGCCGCGAGGGTCGCGCGCGGGACGGCCGCGTCGCTCTCGAACCCGACGGCGATGAGGCCGGGCACGAACAGCGCGGAGAACCCGAACGCCGACATGAGCGCCGCCACCGAGAACGCGCCGACAAGCTGGCTGTCGAACGCGGCCGCGGTGACGCCCCACGCCACGGCGAGGATGGCCCCGAGCGCGGTGCCGCTCAGCTTCCAGTCTTCCGTGTGGCGCAGCACGGTCCAGACGAACCCGACGCCGTACAGCAGCGCGCCGACCAGGGCCACCGAGCCGGCGGTCCCCTCCGCGAGCGTCGCGGCGAAGACGGTGAGCCCGATGCCGCCCAGGATGAGCGCGCTCTCGTACACGATCGCCGGGATCTCCACGAACACCTTCAGCAGTTCCGCGATGAGCCGGCCGAAGAGGAAGAGGAACGCCGCCGTGCCGGCGATGGCCGTCAGCGCCATCAGCGTGTTGGCGAACGTCATGAGCCCGGCGGCCTTCTGCAGCCAAGTGAGCTCCGCGCTCACGGGGGTCGGGCCTTGCGTGGCCGCGAGCTCCTGGAGCGTCACGGCGCGGCCGAGGACGGACTCGGTGTCCGCGAGGATGGCCTTCACCTCCTCGTCCGACTGGGCGCGGGTGATGGTGCCGCGCTCGGCGGCCGCGTTCATGGCCTCGACCTGTGCCTTCACGGCGTACAGGTCCACGGTGGGGGTCTGGGCGAGCGCGGGTCCGGCGAAGAGCCAGAGGGCCACGAACAGCGCGAGGATGCGGTGGTGCATCGGTGAACTCCTTGTCCCGAAGGACCGCGGGAACGTAACAAAAATCGCCCGGATTGTCAACCCGGGCGATGGCCTTACGATGCCTCCTGCGGCGACTCGACCGTGACCCACCAGTTGTCCGCCGTGCAGTGGTAGGCGACCTGGTCATAGGTGACGCCGTCCGAGGCATGATTCACGCCCGTGTGGTCTCGGTACATCGACGCTCCGCAATTTGGGCAGTTCATAGGCATTCGGTTATTTTTTTCCCGAGAGGATATTTAAGACGTCATTGGCGCTATGTTCCCCGATGGACCCGGCAAAGAACCGGAGCCGATCGAGCGCCCAGAGCATGTAGACGACGAGGAGAATCGCGGTCACGGAAGCCGCCTTGACCATCGAGGCAAACCATTCGCCCGCGGACGGGAGGGTCGAGATCGTCGCGAGGAGGAGCGCGGCGAGGGCGGCGATCAGGATCCACTGGAAGCGCGGAATCCGCTCCTCGTACAGCGCGACCAGCAGCTTTCGCAGTCCCTGCATGGCATCCAGGGCCGTCAGGATGCGCATGATGCCGGCGCGCTGGACGTCGGAGAGCTTCTCGTCCGGCGGGATCTCGTCGAGAATCGCGTGGGTCGAGGTCATGAGCGACGACTTGTGCGTGAGATTGTAGCTCCAGTCATGGCGCTTGAGCAGGGGGTCGTAGTAGGCCCTGATGGCCACGACCATTTTTTCCCGGGGCTTCGGTCCGAGATGTCCCAGCAGCCGGTAGAGCGCCGACACGTTCCCGTCGAACTGGGTGAGCGTCTTGATGATGTCGTCATAGCGCCGACCCTGCCGGGCAATGAAGAACCCGGTAAAGATGGCGAAGATAAAGGTTGCGACGGAGACGAACTGCTTTGCCGTTTCCTGGTCGCCGAACGGCACGGCGTAGAAGAGTATCGTGAACAGGATCGGAAGGACGACGATAAGGGCGAGCATAGGCGTCCCGCGTTAGTGGGTTACCCGGCGGGCGTGGTCTTCCGCGAAGCCGCCTGCCTGGATATTCCATAGCTTGGAGTATGTTCCCTTTTCGCGCAAGAGCTCGCGGTGCGTTCCGGTCGAGGCGACGCGGCCCTGCTCGATGACCACGATGCGGTCCATCTCCATGATGGTGGACAGCCGGTGGGCGATGACGATGACCGTCTTGTCGCGCATGAGCTCGCGCAGCGCGTCCTGGATGAGCGCCTCGGACTCGGAGTCGAGCGAGCTCGTGGCCTCGTCGAGCACGAGGATCGGCGCGTTCTTGAGGATGGCCCGCGCGATGGCCACGCGCTGCCGCTCGCCGCCCGACAGCTTCACCCCGCGCTCGCCGACAAACGTGTCGTACCCGTGCGTGAGCGAGCTGATGAACTCATCGCAGTGCGCGCGCCGCGCCGCCTCGATCACCTCCTCGTCCGTGGCATCGCGCCGGCCGTAGCGGATGTTTTCCATGAGCGTCCGGTGGAACAGCACCGGCTCCTGCGGCACGAGCGAGACGTTCTCGCGCAGGCTGTCCTGCGTGACGCCCGCGACGTCCTGGCCGTCGATGAGGATCTTCCCCTCCCGGACGTCGAAGAACCGGAACAGGATCTTGGTGATGGTCGACTTCCCCGCGCCGGACGGGCCGACGAGCGCGATCTTCTGTCCCGGCCGGATGCTGAGCGAGAACCGCTCGAGGATCGGACGCCTCCCGAAGCCGAACCAGACGTCCTTGAAGTCGATCTTCCCGCGCCGCACCCGTAGCGCCCGCGCGTTTCTTCTGTCCCTGACCGAGTGCGGAAGGCGCATGATCTCCACCATCTCCTTGCCGTCGGCCATGGAATCGAACACGTGGCGGAAGGAGCGCGCGACTTCCCAGAGCTTCGCGAACACGAGCACGAGATAGGACTGGATGAACGCGAGGTCGCCGAGCGTCAGCGACCCCCTCAGCCAGAGCATGACGCCGATGGCCATGAGCACGGTATCAATGGCGATCATGAGGCCGGCCTGGATGGCGAAGATCCATTCGTGTCGGTCCCAGCTGCGGGTTTGCGCGCGGGAGAAGCGGGCCAGCGCCTCGTCGAAGCGCCCGGTCTCGTAGTGGACCGACGGGAAAAGCTTGATGGTAACGGCGTTGGAAATTGCGTCCGCGAGCGCGCCCCCCTTCTCGGAGTCGAGTCGCGCCCGCTCGATGTCGATCGCGACCGCCCACTTGGACGCCCACCAGTTGAACGCGAGGTACGCGGCCGTCCAGGCGATGAAGATGGCGGCGAGGATCGGGTATTGCAGGGCGAGGCCGACGAACCCGCTCGCGAGCACGATGGTGACGGGGACGAACCGAAAGGTAACCTCGTCGGCGAGGCGCTCGAACGCGCGGGAGAGGCGCCCGACGCGCTTCACGAGCGAGCCGGCGAAGTTGTCGACGAAGAACTGATGGGAATGCCCGAGCAGATATTCGAACGCGGACCGTTCCAGGTCCCTCATGACCGCCGGTTGGAACCGGTTGTTGAGGACGGCCATGAGACGCCAGCACAGCCACGCGACGGATTTCGCGGCGAACAGCAGGAGGATGACCGGCAGGAAGATCGCGATCGTCGCCGTGGTCGGCGCGTTTTGTTCCAGCAGATCAAACAGTCGTTTGAGAAACCATGGCTGCAGCGACTCGAGCCCAACGCTGACGGCGACGAACGTCAGAATCAAAAAAGCCCTCCCTTTATATTTGCGAGTGTGCTGCCAAAATACCGTGAGCACGTCGCGGATCGTTGCCTGTCTCATGTGCCCTCATTTTATCACAGTCGAGTCAGGAATCCTTGTCTCCCAAGAGGAGGAAAAAATATTCGCGTTCCTCGGCGGGTCCGAGCTCGCGTTTGAACCGGTCGACTCCCGCGTCGGACAGCGCGGTCCCGAGCGTGAAGAGCTCGTGTCCCGCGAACAGCTTCGCGCGCTCGTGCTGAAGAAAGCGGCCGAGGTCCCGCTCGCGATAAAGCGCCTTCATGTGCAGGCCGGCCCAGTTGCCAGATCCGTGCTCGACCCCCCATGCCAGTCCCGCGAGCGATCCGTCGATCTCGACGTACACCTGCCTGACGTCGAATTCCTCAAGGCGATCCAGCGTCGAGAAAAATGATCGCTCGGACTCGTCGATCGTGGCGGACTCACGGGGCCGCTGCCGTTTCCACTCGTGGTAAAAGGACGCGACGGCGTCCCTCGGATACGCGTGCCGTACCGTGAAACGGCGATGGGCGACGAACGATCGGATTTTTTTCGCGAACGCGCCCGTCGGATGGGTGAAGTCGTCCGTCCGGTAGAAGAACTCCGTGGTCGCATGTCGTTCAAATAGAACGCGCCCGCCCGCGGCAAGGCCGTCCCGTTCCTGTTTCGTCGCGAATCGAACCGCGATGTCCCGTCTGTTTTCGGGACGTTCCGGGACGAATAACGCCTGCGCCTCGTTCGGGGCGTCGTCGTCCATGGCCGCGACGATCGTCTCGCCGTTGCGCTCGAGGACGTATGCGCGGTCGTCAAGGTAGATCGGAAGCGAGAAATACGAAAATGGCAATCGGCGCATTGCCATCGCGTGCGCGGGCAGGTTGTGGTTGAATTTTTCCATGGCCGGTTCGGTCGATCGGACAAGTGTAGTCTCGTTGTTCCCTTATGAAAAGAGCCGCGGATTTACTCGCGGCAGCAGGGGCTCGGCCGGTCCGGGACGATCTCGTACGTCTTTCCCGGGGTCGTGTACCAGGCGCGGGCCCCGGGCCGCGCGCTGACGAACCGCACGGCTTTGTCGCCCTCGAACAGGACGCCGACCCCGTTGTCGAGGCCGTAGCCGACGGGCAGCCGCCGCTCGAGGATCGCGGACTCGAAGAGGGGGCGCCGGCTCCCCTCGTCGTGATGAGGTGAGACGGAGTCTTCCACGAACGCGGGCGTCTCCGAGAAGGCGCGATGCGGCCCGTACGAGTCCGTGATGCCTCCCGCGGAGAACGCGATCGCCGCGGCGCTGACGCCGCCGACGACCATGCCTCGCTCCCACGCGCGTCGTAGCGCGTCGTCTACGCCGTGGGCGTGCCACACGGCCAGCATGCTCGCCGTATTTCCGCCCATCACGTAGACGAGGCTCGCGTCCGCGAGGAACGCGTCGACGTCCTCGGCGTCCCGCCGGAAGAGCCGCAGGATCCTGATCTCCTTGCAGGCGGACCGGAACGTCCGCAGGAACGCGTCGATCTCCTGCGCCGCGTCGCCTCCCGCCGTCGGGATCACGCATACGGTCGGGTTCGGGCCCGCGAGCCCGAGCCACCAATCGTCGAGCTCCGCGTCGACATCCCAGTCGTCGCCGCCGAGCAAAAACAGCCTGCGCATCGCGCCTCCTTGAAAGGACGAAGGAACGAAGCGTAGCGCAGATTTGCCCTCATGTCAACCAAAAACGGACCGCGTTGGTCCGTTTCGGTCTTACGCCTTCTTGAGGGCGTTGAGCTTCGCCATCGCGCGCGACTTGAGGCGGGCGACGGTGTTCTTCTTCATCACGCCCTTGGTGACCGACTTGTCGAGCTTTTTCCCGAGCTGTCGGACGAGCTCCTCGGCCTTGGCCACTTCCTTCGAGGTGACGAGCTTGCGGAACTTCACGCGCAGGGACTTGATCTCGTCCTTCACGCCCCTGTTGCGGACGGTCCGCTTGATGGACTGGCGGAAGGCCTTTTTGGCGTTTTCCTTAATCGGCATATCGTTTTCGACGTTGAGCGTGTCGAATAATGTAGCGTGGCGCCAGTATAGCGGAACCGCGCGAATCGTCAAGCTTGGGCGGGTTCGCGGTACGTCAGTGTCCGGCCGTCCGGGGCGGTCGCCTCATACGTCCCGTCTGGCTTCCGACGGAGGTAGGGGTGGCCGATGGGGATCTTTCCATGCCCTCCCGGCAGGTCGAGCATGTATCGCGGGAGCGCGATGCCGGTGGTTCGGCCCTGGAGCGAGCGCATGAGCTCGATTCCCCGCTCGATCGGGACGCGGAAGTGGCCGGTGCCGCGCGCGAGGTCGAGCTGGTGCAGGTAGTACGGGACCACGCGGATGTCCGTGAGCCGTTTGAACAGTTCCGAGAGCGTGTCCGCGTCGTCGTTCACGCCCTTCAGCAGAACGCTCTGGTTGCGTACGACGATGCCCGCGTCGACGAGCCTCGCGATGGCCTCGACGTTCTGGTCGGCGATCTCGCGCGGATGGTTGAAGTGCGTGACGACGAAGATCGGGCGCGTCGCGTCCTGGTGTCGGCGAAGCGTCGCGACGAGCGCGTCCGTGATGCGCGACGGAAGGTTCACCGGCACGCGCGTGTGGAAGCGGATGCGCTTGATCGACGGGATCGCGCGCAGTCGAACAAGCCACTGTTCGATCTGTCCGTCGAGCAGGGTCAGCGGATCGCCGCCGGTGAGAATAACCTCGTCCACCTCGGGGTGCCCGGACAGGTACGCGCCGATGCGATTCATGTCCTCCGGCGACGGGCCGGGAGTTGCCTGCCCAGTCTTGAACCGGCGAAAACAGAAGCGACAATAATGCGAACACGAGAAGGTCGCGTAGATAAGGACGCGGTCCGCGTACCGGTGCGTGAGAAACGGCACGGGCGACTTCGCCTCGTCGCCGATCGGATCGACGAGTTCCTCGGGCGTCACGCTCAGCTCGCGCTCCTGCGGGACGGACATCAGGAAGAGCGGGTCGCTCGGATCGTCGAAACGGATGAGCGACGCGGTGTGCGGCGTAATCGACAGCCGCATGTTCGCGAGCACTTCGCGCATGCGCTCGCGGCTCATCGTTGGAATGCGTTGCTCGAGCTGGTCGAACGTCCGGATGCACTGCCGCAGTTCCCGTTGCCACGTTTCCATGCTATTCGATGACCGGACGGTCGATTTCGAGCGGCTCGATGGTCTTTCCCGTCACGCCGGCCGTGATCTTAAAGATGTCCTTGTCGATCTTCTTGAACTCCTTGGACGAATCCGAGTAGGCTTTGTACGTCGTCTCCAGGTGCTTTCCGATCTTGTTGTGATAGTCCTCGTACGATTTCAGGTGGCGGACGAGCTGTTCGGCAAACTGTTGAATCTCTTTGACACTTTCTTCGATCTGCAACGCCTTGAGGCCGAGCAGAACCGTTTGCAAGTAGGCGTAGAAGGAAGTCGGCGAGACGATCATCACCCCTTTTTCAAACGCGTATTCGATCAGGTTGCGGGAGTTTACCTGCACGGCTCCTACCGAGGCGCCGATCAGACTGTGGTAAACGCCTTCCGCCGGAACGAACATGAATGCGAAGTTCGTCGTCCCCCTGTCCGTCTTGATGTACTTCGACGTCTCGTCGATGCGTTTTTTTACGTCGGACTTGAATTCCTTTTCGAGAACCTCGCGCCGTGTGCTGTCAGATTCTTGGGAAACCTTGTTGTAATTCTCTAACGAAAATTTTGCGTCAATAGGTATCAACAAATCTTTGATGAAGATAACCGAGTCCGGAATCAGCCTCGCTCCGGTCTCCTCATCAAGCCCGAGGTCGTACTGCATCTTGTATTGTCCTGGCTGCAACACCTGTCCGAGCAAGGTCTCCAACCAATACTCGCCGAGGATCCCGCGCTGCTTCGGGTTCTTGAGGATGTTTTCCAGGCTCTGGAGCTGGTTTGAGAACTCAAGCACCTGCTTGTTTGTCTCATCGATCCTTGTCAGTCTTTCCGTAACATCCTTGAATGTGCCTAAGCTGTGGGCGAAGTGCTTTTGAAGCGTACTCGATGATTCGGAAAGGCCCTTGAGCAGCTGGTCGCTCATGACGTCCAGCCGTTGTTGAACCTCGGTTCGGTTCTTGTGCTGGGCGTCCTGGAGCTCACGACGCAGATCGTTGACGACGTTGACGAGGACCGCCGGATCCTGGGCAGGGTTCTGCGAGGATCGGCGGCTAAAAGCTAAAAAACCAATAATGACAAGGGTGATAAGAAGGCCGAGAACAAGTGCGAGAAGCAGGAACGGTTCAATCGTCATACGGACCTTTGACGTAGTCGTTTAGGTGCTCTATACTGTCGGCACTGCCGCACAAGTATATCATGCTCCCATCCACAAGACGGCGGTAGAATGGTCGTAACGTTTTACGACACATGAGGGTCCCCGGCCCCTGTAGCTCAACGGATAGAGCGGATCCGTCCTAAGGATACGATGGGGGTTCAATTCCCTCCGGGGGCACCAGAGAAAGAAAATGTTTCACGTGAAACATTTTGCACGGTCGCTTCAAACTGATCGATGATTACCTCCATGGGCCTGTAGCTCAGTTGGTAGAGCGCTGCATTCGCATTGCAGAGGTCTGGGGTTCGAATCCCCACAGGTCCACCAAAAAACATCCACCTCGCGTGGATGTTTTTTGTTCATCATTCTTACATCAAGATCGGCCCGACACTCGCTGGTTGAGTCAGCCAGTCGAGGAACGGTAGTCTGCGATTCGGTGGATGCGTCAATTGTTTGGAAGACGAATCAAACAAGCGTGGTATTTTGATCAGCTGTCTGACACCGTGGAAGGACGTATCGGGATAAAATGTTTCACGTGAAACAATTTACGTGATGCAAGTAACATGGTATAGTTTGGCTGTTGCGCAGGTGATTCACTCTCGAGTATCAATGCGTGGAGTAGTACCAGTTTGAACCAATAGAGATGATGTATAACTTGTCTACACTGGTGTGGACAAGTTTTTAGTATGTGTATAAGTTGTGTGAATTTCAGTCGGAATGACAATAATTTCGAGGAGTTTTATAAAATATCGACAGATATCAATATATTTCTTGGCTAAGGTTAGCCTAATAATGCCTTGACTAAATTCTGTATTCAAGGTAAAATAGGGGTACCGAATGGTCGGATTATGCGCAGGTTTCTCGCCGCCATCGTGATTGTGGGGTTTTTTGGTACGGGACTCCGTGCCTCTGCCCAGATGAGCTCCACCAATTTCGAAATTCGGTGGGACACCATTGGCGCTGGCGGAGACGACGGGAGCTCCTCTGCCTCCTATATCCTCCGCGACACGACTGGCAATGCTGCCATCGGCGAGTCGACCAGTGCGAATTACACGCTTGGCGCCGGGTACCGCCAGGGCGTATACGACCAGTTCATCGAGTTTTCGTTCTTTGCGCAAAACAATGCGGTCGTACAGGAGGCGACCGCCTCCGCTGGCAACACGATCACGTGCGCGACCGCGGGTTTCTCCGTGGGCGACATGATCGGTCTCATCCAGGATCGGGGGGCCGGGCAGGTCAGCGCGATCGGGCAGATCGTGTCGATCGGCGCGGGGACGATCACCGTGGATGATCTCAAGGACGACGGGACCGCCCCGGTCATCGACGGTACCGACGATTACGTCTACCAGCTCGAGGGCGTTTCGGCCGACCTTGGGACATTTACCGCGACGACGATCCAGACCTCCCTCATCGGGATCGAGGTAAGTACGGACGCGGACGGAGGATACGTGGTACAGGTCGCCGCGGACGGTGCGATGCGCGACGGCGTCCTGAACATCAACGCGGTCGCGGACGGGACCGTCTCGGTCGGAGATGAGGAGTATGGCGGGCGATCGTCGGACACGACGCTTGCCGGTTCCACCTTCGACTCGTCGGATACGGCGTTTACCACGTCGTTCCAGGACGTCGCGGACACGTCTTCGGCAGTCCACGAGGACCGGAATTTCCTGACGCTGAAGGGGGCCATCGTCGGCGGGACGGAAGCCGGAACGTACGCGCAGGAGCTTACCCTCATCATTTCCGGGATGTACTGATATGTACCGACGCATCGCGACGTTCATCTGTGCGGCAGCGGCATTGTGGATCCCATCGTTCGTACACGCGTTCGCCATCTCTCCGGCAACGCTCGATCTGTCCGCCTCTCGCGGCGAGACGGTCGAACGAACGATCTCGGTCATCAACAACGGCGCCGCCGAACAGACGTACTATCTCGGGACCATGGCGTTTGTCCCGGATGAGACGTCCGGCACCCCACAGTTCCTTTCAAGCGACGACGATCGATCCGGGCTGGCCGGATGGATCGCATTTCCGGTTCGCGAAATCGCGATTCCGGCCGGCACAAAGGTGGACGTGCCGTTCGTGATAACGGTCCCGGGCGACGTCCAGTCGGGAACGTATTACGCCGCGGTGACGGTCTCGACCGCGCCGTCCGAGGTGGTTGCGTCCAACGGCGCGACCATCGAGGCGAAGATGGCGGCGCTCGTATTCCTCACGGTCGAGGGCGAGACGGTCGAGAAGTCCGCGATCGTCGACTTCGTGAGTCCTGACGATGGAATGGTCGTCGCGCACGAGGTGTCCTACGCGTTCCGCGTGCAAAATCAGGGCAACGTCGCCGTCGTTCCCATCGCCAATATCGTCGTGACCGACCTGTTTGGCCGCGCGGTATTTACGAAAGACGCGAACGTCGAGGGTGGTCGCGTGTTGCCGGGGACGACACGAACGTTCTCCGGCGAATTGGCCGAGCGACCGGGCGGTTTCCTCGAGACGATTCGGACGCAGTGGTCGCTGTTCGCCATTGGCCCGATGACCGCGACGCTCGTGATCGACGGGGTCGACGACCCGAACGGCTCGGAGATTCGCTACTGGATGTTCCCATGGCAACTGGTCGTGACCGTGGTCGGCAGCATTGTTCTCGCCTGGCTCGTCTGGCGCGGACTTACGAGGGGTCGCGCCCCAACTGGAGCGTAACGGGACTAAAGTCCCTTTGAATTCAAAGCCACTTTAGTGGCGTGAGCAATCGTGTGTGCGCACGTTGGCAAAAAAGATTTGGAGCGTCGTATCCATCATCGTTCTCGTAACGATGCTGGTTGCGGCCGTTTCAAACGCGGCCACGGTCACTTCCGCCAACGACTATCCGACGTCGCTTGAGACGTCCGCGGAAGCCGACCACGAGGTGGTCTTTACAACCCCAAGCGGTGCCGCGGAAGGCGAGACGATCACGATCGGCTTTGCCTCCGAGTTCGACACCGCGACCATCACGGAAGACGACGTGGACGTCGAGGATGACGGGGTCGACCTGACGACCGCGGCAACCTGCGCCGGAGCCGAGCAGGCGTCCGTCGCGATGGCGGGCGACACGCTCACCATCACCATCTGCGCGGGCGACGGCGGCGCCATTGCCGCGGCCAGCGAGGTGGCGGTGAGGATCGGCACGAACGCCACCGCGTCGGGAACCGGCGCGAACCAGGTGGCCAACCCGCCGGACGTCGGCACCTATTACGTCAGCATCGCCGGCACGTTCGGCGACTCCGGATCGATCGCGCTTCCCATGCTTGATGCGGGATCGGTCGCGGTGTCGGGCGAGGTGGCGGACGGTGGCGGCGGCAGTGGCGGCGGCGACGGTGGCGGCGGCGGCGGCGGCGGCGCGGCGGCGGCGCCGATCTCGTCGATCGTGGTGTCCGGCGTGACGACCGACTCCCCGACCGGCAGCTGGGGTACGGACGAAAACGCC
>CAYRYG010000001.1:35317-49356 GCA_964428465.1 uncultured Gammaproteobacteria bacterium | reverse complement strand
AAATTCTTAATAGTTTTACAGAGCTAGAAGCAGAGCTAGAAGCAGAGCTAGAAGCTAGGAAGAAGCAGTACGAGCATTATCGCTCGGAGCTTTTGACGTTTGATGAACAGGGGGGGGTACGATGGATGGCGCTCGGTGAAATCGGCAAAGTTTCTATGTGTAAACGAATTTTCAAAAATGAAACATTGTCGATTGGTGATATTCCATTTTATAAAATTGGAACTTTCGGCAAGCAACCAAACGCTTTTATTTCGCAAGAAGTTTTTGATGAATACCGGAAAAAGTTTTCTTTTCCGAAAAAAGGCGATGTACTTATCTCAGCGTCTGGAACAATAGGACGAACAGTAATTTACGATGGTGAGCCAGCGTATTTCCAAGATTCAAATATTATCTGGATTGATAACGATGAGAGCAACGTAATGAATAAGTTTTTATATTACCTGTACGCGATTGTTGAATGGAAAACTGAAGGTGGAACAATTCAGCGACTTTATAATGACAATTTAAAGAAAATCAAAATTCAGGTTCCGTCACTTGCTGAACAGAACCGCATCGTGAAGATTTTGGATAAGTTTGATGCACTCGTGAACGACATCTTGATAGGTCTACCAGCAGAACTCTCTGCTCGCCGATCACAATACGAGTACTACCGAGGAAAGCTTCTCACCTTCAACGAATATGCCCACTAAAAAGAAATACAACCTCGTTGCGGAAAATTCGCAAAGTACCGTGGTGGCGGAGTATACGCCGAGTACTTTGCGTGTTGCGCAGTATCAAAGCGAGGGGGAGCTGGAGCGGGCATTTATCGAGCAGCTTCAATCGCAGGCATACGAGTATCTTGCGATTACGTCGGAAGATGATTTGGTGTCGAACTTACGTAAACAACTGGAGAAACTCAATGGTTTTACGTTTACTGATACAGAATGGAAGCATTTCTTTGTCCGCGAACTAGCAAACCCGAATCAGGGCATTGCAGAGAAAACAGCAACCATTCAAGAGGATTCCATCAAGAACCTGACTCGAGATGATGGCACGGTAAAAAATGTATACCTGCTCAAAAAGGACAACATCCACGACAACAGCCTGCAGGTTATCAATCAGTACGCGACCGATGAAGGAAAGCGCAGTAATCGTTACGACGTGACCGTCCTGGTGAATGGGCTCCCAATGGTGCATATCGAGCTCAAACGCCGGGGCGTGGCCATTCAGGAAGCATTCAACCAGATCAATCGCTACCAGCGTGAAAGTTTCTGGGCTTCGGCAGGCCTTTTTGAATACGTGCAATTGTTTGTTATTTCAAACGGCACACATACGAAGTATTACAGCAACACGACACGATCCCAGCACATCAAAGAGGCGAATGAAGGTGCGGCAAAAAAGGGTAAGCGTACGAGCAGTAGTTTTGAATTTACGAGCTGGTGGGCAGATGCCACCAATCAGCCGATTACGGACTTGATGGATTTTGCCAAGACATTTTTTGCCAAGCATGCACTTTTGAATATTTTAACTCGCTACTGCGTGTTTACTACCGATCATCTACTTCTAGTGATGCGGCCGTATCAGATCGTAGCGACGGAACGAATATTAAGTCGTATAGAAGTCAGCACGAATTACAAGAAACTTGGAACAGTAGAAGCTGGTGGATATGTCTGGCACACGACAGGATCAGGAAAAACTCTGACCAGTTTCAAGACGGCACAGCTGGCAAGTAAATTGCCTCATGTAGACCAGGTTGTGTTTATCGTTGACCGCAAGGACTTGGACTACCAGACGATGCGAGAATACGACAAGTTTCAGAAAGGCGCAGCCAATAGCAACACCAGCACCGCAATCTTTAAGCGTCAGTTGGAAGATCCGAATGCGCGTATCATCATTACCACCATTCAAAAGCTTGACCGTTTTATTGGACGCAATACAGGGCACAAAATTTTTGATGGCCATGTGGTGCTTATCTTTGATGAATGTCACCGATCACAGTTTGGAGACATGCACGCGGCTATTACAAAAACCTTCAAGAATTATAATATCTTTGGGTTTACCGGTACGCCAATTTTTGCGAAGAACGCTTCTTCTGGCGGACGATTAGATTTGAAAACCACCGAGCAAGCCTTTGGCGAAAAATTGCATACCTACACGATCGTAAATGCAATCGCTGATAAAAACGTCCTGCCGTTTAAAGTTGACTATATTTCTACAGTTCGGGAGGTGGAAGATATTGAAGATAAGAAAGTTAGAGATATCGATCGCGAGGCGGTTCTTGCAGCACCAGAACGCCTAACAAATATTGTCGGCTACATTCGTGAGCATTTTGACCAAAAGACCAAGCGCAACACCTTTTATAAGCTGAAGGATCGGAGGTTGGCTGGGTTCAATTCTATCTTTGCCGTTTCGTCTATTGATGTTGCAAAAAAATATTACGCCGAGTTCAAAAAACAGCTCGCGGATGTGCCAAGCGATAAACGGCTTAAGGTGGCAACGATTTATAGTTTTGGTGTAAACGATGAGGACGCTGATGGAATGGTGGATGAAAATTCTGAAGATACGAGCGGGCTGGATGTTAGCTCAAGGGATTTTCTCGATGGAGCTATTGCAGATTACAACGCGATGTTTGGGACATCGTACGATACTTCGTCTGATAAATTTCAGAATTATTACAAGGATGTAAGTCAGAGGGTAAAGGATCGTGAGGTTGATGTGCTTATCGTGGTCAACATGTTTTTGACCGGCTTTGATGCGACGACCCTCAACACGCTGTGGGTGGATAAGAATCTCCGATTGCACGGACTTTTGCAGGCATTCTCTCGCACCAATCGCATTCTCAATAGTGTAAAAACTTTCGGGAATATCATCTGCTTCCGCAACCTTGAAAAAGCAACCAACGAATCCATCGCGCTCTTCGGCGACAAAGAGGCCAGCGGTATCGTGCTCCTCAAGGCATATGAGGATTATTATCATGGCTACAAGGACGATGAAAAAGAAGTTCGCGGATACGCGGATTTAGTAGCCGAACTTTTGGAGAAATTCCCCATCAGCGAACAGATCATTGGCGAACAAAATCAGAAGGACTTTATCAGGCTTTATAGTGGAATCTTGCGAGTGCGTAATATTTTGACGACGTTTGACGAGTTTGGCGGCAATGAGATTTTGACCGAACGGGATGTTCAGGATTACCACAGCAAGTATATCGATCTCTACAACGAATTCCGTAAGGGTACAGAGGATGATAAGGAGAATATCAACGACGACCTGGTGTTTGAGATGGAACTTATCAAGCAAATAGAGATCAACATTGACTACGTATTAGGACTCATTAAGAAATACCATGAGGATCACACCAAGAACCGCGAGCTCTTGGTTGATATAAACAAGGCGATAGATTCGAGTGTCGAACTACGCAACAAGAAGGATCTCATCAACCTCTTTATCTCGTCGCTCGACGCACATTCAGTGGTTGATGATGATTGGCAGAAATTCGTAAATAAGAAAAAGCTCGAAGAGCTTGAGCACATTATCGAGAGTGAAGGCCTGGACCACAAGGCAACTTATACATTTATAGGAAATGCATTTCGTGATGGCGGCGTACCGACGACTGGTACAGCTATTACCAAAGTTCTTCCACCCGTTTCCCGCTTTTCTCCAACGGGCGAACGAACTCACAAGCGCGAGAATGTTCTTGGAAAATTATCAAACTTCTTCGAAAAATTCTTTAACATTTCTGGCGGCAAATTTAAGGAATGATTTTCTTTTATGCTCAATAAGCGTGGATACTCAATTAAAATATTCTTTCCGGACAGCACACCGGACGGCTTGTGGATTGTCGATAAGCCAAACTGGAGAGGGGTGGCCGTTTCCTGCCCACGAACATTGCTCCCCGAGAAGAAAAATCGTCCTGAATTTTCGCGTCCAGGTATCTATCTTCTGATGAGTTCGGAGGAGAGCGTGGTGCAAAAGCTCTACATCGGCGAGGGTGACCCAATCATGCCGCGCCTATTAGACCATCTCGCGAAAAAGGATTTTTGGACCCGCGTTGTTTTCTTTACAACAAAGGACGAGAGCCTGCATAAAGCACACATCCAATATCTGGAAGCGCGTCTGACACAAATCGCCGCACGAAACAAAATCGTTGATTTACAGAACGGCAACGTGCCGCAACAGCCGACCCTGGGAGAGGCTGATCGTGAAGAGATGGAAGCATTCTTGGACGAACTATTGCTCATTGCTCCAATTCTCGGCATTAAGGCGTTCGAGTCACCAGCAACCGCGTCTACCGGAACGGATCTATCCATCCAAAGCAAGATGGCGCAGGCGAACGGAAGAGAGACGAATCAAGGGTTTGTCGTCCTCAAGAATTCCGAAGCCATTCAAAAGGAAACTCCATCGATTCCGTCCTCTGCCCAGGAATTACGGCAACACTTGATTGATAAAAACGTGCTGGTCTTGAAAGGTGACCGATACGTTTTTGACCAAGATTACCTTTTCCGATCGCCATCATCAGCGGCGGCTGTCGTGCTTGGTCGAAGCGAAAATGGGCGTCTTGTCTGGAAGGATCATAATGGAAAATCCTTGGGTGAATTGCAAACATCGGATTCAACGTCCGGCTAAATCCACCAGATCCTTGGCACGCGCGGCGGGTCGTCGATGACCTTTCGCATTGCGAGCGTGAATGCGTCCGCGATATCGTCGTGTCGTTCGCGACCAAACCCGACGAGCTGACTAATGAGCTCCTCAGCCCCTTGGCGAGGGAATTTCACCCGTCCGTCCTTGATCGCCGGGCTCACGAGCGCGATGCGTTCGCGCTTCTCGAGTCCGTTCACGCTCACTGCCTGAGCCTGGATGCCGACCTCTCCCAACTGCTGGGCTAGTGCGCGTTGGTAGCCGACATCTTCGACGTAGACATCGGCCTCACGCTTTTCCACGAGCGACTTGGCCATGATCCGGAGGTATTCAACGGTCGCGGGGAATGACATCCGCTTGTTCACAATGCCCGGCAGAATGTAGGCGCACCAATTGTCCTCGTTATCCGTGTAGACCGCGATCGGAACGAAGGCCGTGAAGTCAGCAGCCGTGGATTCGGAGATGGCAACGTCCACCCCGATCAACAGGTCATGCATGTGCTGTCCGTTCAGTTTTGGCGGCAGTTCGTCGTAATACTGAATCCACGCCGGATCAACTACCTGGTCGATGTCGGCTATGATACGAAGCAGATACTCCCGTTGCCAGGTCGCCTCGTCCACCACCGAACGCTTCAGGGTGTCGATTGAATCGAGCGACGGAAACTTCCCGGGCCACGTAGATAGCCCGGCCTCATTCACGAGCGGATAGGAGCGGAACGCGCCCGTGCGCTCCCCGCCTTCGATCTCACGCTGAAGCCGCAACATGATGCCATCCATGTGGAGGCAGTTGCCGACCACCACCACGCGCGTTTTAACGTCCCCTGCGGGTATTACCTCGCCCATGAGCCATTGGTAGAGCTTTTGACGGCTATCCCGCGTTTTAACGCTGTCCAGGTTCTCCAAATCGTCGCAGATGATGAGGTCAGGCCGGAACGCGCCATGTCGAAGACCGCGGATGCCCTGCTCGCATGAAATGGCAGTGATGCGGGCGTCGTACTTCGGGATCACTATGCTTCCCGCGCTCCATTCCTCATCGCGCTCCTCAAACGGCCCGAGATCCTGTCGGAGCAGGTCGTTGCGCTCCAGCTCGCGCTTGAGGTTGGCGAGATACTGCCGCGCCTGTTGTTGCGTCTGGCCAAGGATGACGATGAACTTCTTGCGCTGTTGCCCGAGGATTGCCCAGATCGGGTATGACAGCGTGAACATTGTGGATTTGGCCGACCCACGAAACGCCATGAGCACCAACATCGGCAGGGCATCATCTTCGGATAGGGCGAACATTTCGCGATGGAACGGCGCGAACGGATAGCGGACGTAATCCGCGAGGTACGTCAGGAAGAACCACATGTGGCTTGTCCGCGTCACCTCGGTACGGATCCGCTGGTCGCGGATCATCAGGTGGACGAGATCGTCGACCACCTTCTGGTCGTCACTGTGCGGGGCTGGGAGGAGCGGGAGGTCCATAGCTTGGGAGCCGGGCAAGTTCGATAGCACGCCGAATGGCCGCCTCTTGCTCCGGGGTTAGGGGTTTATCAACGCTTTCGACTTTCGCCTGGATGTGGAGCTTCTCCGCGTACGCGGGGTGACGGTGACGCAACCAGAAACTGATCGCGCTGTAGTTTTGGTCGCGGATTGCCTGAATCAATTTCGACTCGGCGAGGTCGGAGACGAGGTTCACGCCCTCGTTCATGGCGTCGTCGCACGCCTTGGCAAACACTTCGTCCTCCTTTCGCCAGCGGTAGTAGGTGGCGCGACCGACGGCCGATTGCTGGCAGGCAAGCTGGACAATTGGCGACTTCCGCAAAGCCTCGAGGAGCTTGATCTTCTCAAGCTCCTGCCTCGCCCGGATCTTCCTGTCATTCTTTGGTGGGTTTTCCATAGACGATGCGTTCGGCCTTCAGGCCGGTGAGTTTTTCCCAACGTTTCCGGATGACCTCCGCGTACACGGGGGACTTTTCGACAAGGAAGCACCGACGGTTCATTTTCGTCGCCGCGATGAGCGTCGATCCTGAGCCGCCGAACGGTTCGAGGATGAGGTCTCCGCGCTTGGTGAGCGTCTTGATGTAGGGGATGAGGATCTCCGTCGGCTTCGTGCCAAAGATCACTCCTTGGCCGGAGTGCTTCTCGTCCGACGCGCGGAACTCGATGAAGTCCGTCGGACAATTTTTCTTACCTTTCTCGTAAGGTTCCCACTGCGGCTTGCCGGAGATGGCGTACAGCGCCGTTTCGTATTCTTCCTGAAGCGGAGCGTCCTCCGGCTCGAGGTTGTACGGCACGTCACCGCTCGCGCCGACCATCGCAACATCATGTTTGTTGAAGAAGCGATACTTTGAAGAGAACCCCTGATGCCGGTTCTCGAGGTGCCAAACGATCATGTTCTTCACCTTCCAATACTTTTCCATCTCACCCCAAATAGTGCGCAGATTTTTCCAGTTTTCGTAGCAGATGATCGAGAAATCGGGCTTGGCGACCTTCGCCACGTTACCCATCCACTTTTCGATGAAGTCATCGGGCAGGACATCGGTCTCGAGATAGCGACGGTTGCGTTTGGCACCGAAGCCCGTGACAGCCTCACCATTCTTTTTCTTCCCATGGAGGTAGTCGAGGATATAGGGCGGATCGGTAAAACACATATCGGCTTTCTCGTTGCCGAAGAGTTTGAGGATGTCCGCCTCGACGGTCGAATCACCGACAAGCATCCGGCTCTCGCCGAACGCCCAAATGTCGCCCTTCTGGATTTCGATCTGGTTGATGTCGAGCTTTGCCAGTTCTTTTTCCAGGTCGAATTCCTCCGGCGTTTCGTCCGCATCGAAGATTTGATCGAGTTGGGTCGTGTCGAACCCGATGTCGGATAGGAATGACTCGTCAAACGAAGACAGGATGTCCATGTCCCAATCTCCGGTCGTAAGGTTGGAGCGCAGATTGTACTCGCAGAATTCCTCCTCCGTGAGTTTGCGGTCAGGAACGCGGACGTCGATCTCCTCATCACCTCGTCCGAGAAGCAGAAGGACTTTTACGCGCTGATGCCCGGCAATCAGACGGTTGTCCACGTCGATCGCGGGGATCTCGACGAGATTAAACTTCTCGAGCGACCTCTTGAGCTGTTCGACCTGCTCGGGCGACATCTTCCGCGGATTCCCGGTCCACGGGAGCAACTCCTTAATTTTCCGTTTTTCGTTTTGCCACATGAGCGGCTGTGAGTTAGGGGTGTTGGCCTCTTCGCTCGACTGAGTGTGCTTTTGCATAACGCGAGACGTAATGAATAAAACCGACCTCATCTGAGATCGGTTTTACCAAATGTTGATTTTGGACAGGTTACGTTAACGCCCCGTCCTTATTGTCACCGCCGGAATCCACGTATCTTTTCAGTCGATTACGCCGCTGCTTGATGGTATTTCGTCGCTTTGTTTCGACCAGCCCGTCTTCCACTACGCCAAAAATCTTCTCACCCTTTTCGTAGTCCGACAGATTCGTCTCACGATCGAGTTCGGCCAGCTGTTCCATTTCTGTCAGTGTCCGTTTTCGACGGGACTTGTGCATTTGATAGCCAGGAAGTTTCTTTTGGAGTTTCTTAAATCTTTCGGAAAATTCTCGCGATTGAAAATCTTGCAGAGTGGTATCTGGGAAAAGATTGTCGATCGTCATCGAATAACATTGGGAGTAGTTATCCCATGCAACACGTGGTTCGGGCTTTGGCCGTCCGATCTGTGTAATCCGTGGCTTCGCGAAGAGAATGCACTCCTCGATAAAGTGTCGCCAGTAAACCGGTTTTCCAGATTGGACCGTGACACGGTCGACGTCGTAATCGAACTTATGCATCGGCACAGTTTTCCAAACGCGGTAGGCAAATAGCTTGAAGTCGATGTCGGCTACCTTGCCATAAGCAACCTCCAACCTCATCTTGTCTCGCTTTGCCTCGAGGTCGCGGTATTTTTTACTCCGCACATACTTATTGCTTTGTTCGGCCAGCTTCGCGTACCAATCCTGATGCTCTTGGTGGGTTTGAAAACCATCCTTCGGGATACCCCAAGCCCGCCGCATATCGGCGCATCCCTCTGAGGTTTGAAAAGCCTGAGAATACAAAAGCGCATCCTGGTATTCACGCGTTTCTTCATCTTTTAGATACCTTCGTTTGCCCATGTATCTACAGATTACCTCAAAATCTCAAAAGACCCTTATAAGCCAGAAATTTAACGACAACTACGATTGCAAAGCCCTCCGGTTGCGGTACCATATGCGTGCTCGTTGAAGCGGAATTAGAGCTGGCGAGCAGGTGCGGTCAGCCGCTGAAGCGTTGGGTTAGCTAGGAGTGTTCAGATCCCTCGAGACGACGTGAACGTTCATGTCATTTCGGGGGGTCATCTTGAACCCCTATCTAATTCATAACGCCGAAACGTATGGCCAACAAGGTCATTGCACGTACGGGTGGTAAGGCTCCGGTCTCGGG
Source organism: uncultured Gammaproteobacteria bacterium (assembly GCA_964428465.1). Classification (GTDB taxonomy): domain Bacteria; phylum Patescibacteriota; class Patescibacteriia; order UBA9934; family GWF2-40-263; genus YC12-FULL-57-11. Next base: position 40,296 of record CAYRYG010000001.1, on the reverse strand, counting down.
GCAGTATCGTCCGGCCGGAAGTCGGCGGGAGATCCCCTCTCGAAGGGCGATCGCGTCCCGCCGAACAACCAGGGCGTTCAGCAGCGTTTTACGCTGGTCGACAAGACCAAGCATAAAAGCTAGTTGAACGAAATCCTCTCGCCAGCTTCGATTCCGTTTCTTTCTACCAATAAATTGTGTCCCGCCCCCTCATCCTCACTCCATCGCATTTCTATAAGCACGCAACATGCCCGCACTGGATTTGGCATGATGCTTTTGGTGATCAGTCGAAGAAGGGCGAGATGCCTGCACTCACGGAAAGGCTCCTTGAATTGGGTGTACTACACGAGGAGAAGTACATCAAAGGGCTCGACCTTGTTGAGGTTAAGGAGAAAAAGCCACAGGAGGCGTTTGAACGCACGATGGCTTTGATGCGCGAAGGCGCGAACCTTATTTATCAGGGTGAGATTCAGTGCGAGATGAACGGCGTCCTGTATCGCGGCCGACCGGATCTGCTTGAAAAAAAGCTCAGCCAGCGTTCGAACTTCGGCGAGTATTTTTACGTTCCAGTTGATATCAAATCTTCTTCCGATATTAAGACGGAGCAGTGGATGCAGTTGACGCTCTACGCGAAAATCCTTGAGCAAGTGCAAGGTGTCTTTCCCGAAGACGTAGCGATTATCAATCGCGACCACGAGCGCATCCCGTTTTCGATCACGGAGAAAAATCGCATTAAGACCTTCGACAAGGCGGATGAGATTATTGCCGTAATGAAGGGCTTGAAACCGCCGCTTAAATTGGTTTCGACCTGCAAGCAGAGCCCTTGGTACAAGCAGTGCGAGCATGAAGCGATTGAGGCCGACGACATTGCGCTTTTGTACAAGCTTAATGCACGCTCGCACGAGGCATTGCGTGAGAACGGCATTAAGACCGTGCCGGACGCCGCGAAGATGGATGTAGACGCCTTGCCAAAGATTCCCTACGCAAGCCCTACGACCTTGAAGCGCATCAAACTTCAGGCGCAGTCACTCATGACGAAGGAGATAAAATGGACTGGTTCACCGAAGCTTCCGGAGAGTTCGCTCAACCTCTACTTCGACATCGAAGGCGACCCACTGCTTCAGGTGCAGTATCTCTGGGGCTTTTGGGTGGTTGGCGATCCCGAAGGTAAGTACGCAAAGATCGGCCACGTCCACAAGCCGGAAGAAGGAAAATACTTCCTCTACTTTTTGGCCGAACAGCCAGAAGACGAACGGCAGATGTGGAAGGAATTTTTGAAATGGCTTGAGCTGTTACCAGACGAGGACATCACGGTCTGGCACTACCATCATTACGAAGTCGATCAGTGCAAATCGCTCGAGAAATCTTACGGCGGTTCCGACCCCCTTCATCGCTTCATCCGTAACTTCGTCGATCTGTCAGCCGTCGTCAAGAAGAACGTGATTCTTCCGCTGTACTTCTACTCGATCAAAGACATCGCCAAAAAGATTCTCAAATTCAAATGGCGGCACGAGAAAGCTGGTGGCGCGCAGTCGATCTTCTGGTACGAGGACTGGTTGGAGAAGGGTGACCGAGCCATCCTGCAAGATATTGTGAACTACAACGAGGACGATGTGCGGGCAACCGAAGCCCTCCACCATTGGTTTTTGGGCCATATTTGACCAAAACCGATTTTTCAGCTATAGTGTAGAGGTAACAAATAAAGAGGTGAGTTCGTGGCCTCCACGAACCCCACACGGCTCCCGTAAGGGTAGGCAATCAGGGAAATCTGCTGAGAGCCATAAGCGGTGTGCGGACTAACTGCAAAAGCGGTTGGGAGATTTCATCCAGCGTCGACTGGATCAAACCTCCTGATCGCTTTTTTACGTTTAATCCGCGAACCAAAATATTTATGAATGACTATAATAAAATCGAGATTTCTTGCAACCAGTGTGGAAAACCAGCAGCGACTCTCAGGCTAGTTCCGAGCATGTATTCAGATGACAAAAGGCCAACCATCCACATTAACGGGTTTATTGGGGAAGTCACCTCTCGACTCCTTGGCTCAACTACACTCACAGATCTGCTTCTTACTCAAATCCAAAAGCTTGCGAAAACGAATCTGAAAGAACTGCATTCCCTTGATCAAGACATTTTCGGTTTTATCTGCCGCGAGTGTGGTGTTGCGTATTGCCGTAATTGCTGGAGCAATATAATTACGCGTTATGATGAAGGCGTTTACGATGACATGCGAGCTACTTGCCCCAACGGCCATGAGCAAATGATTCAAGACTAATCCAGGATTTTAATTCAAAGTTGAAAATAACAATATGAAAAATACATCTAACAAATCCGAGGACTTCGCGCAGGCCTTTGTCGATAATCTCAATCGAAATGTCGCGCGAGACAACAGTGTTTTTAACAAGTACCTCCAAAATGCCGTCGAACTCGCTATCCAAACACACGAGCTGGATCAAAAGCAGAAACGCAAAGGAAAGGACATCCCATACATTGTGCACCCGTTGATGGTCGGACTTATTCTTGCAAAAGCTGAAGCCCCTGACTTCATTATCGCCGCAGGAATTCTGCACGATACGATTGAAGATAGTGTTTCGGAGAAGAAGGTGACAAGGGCAATGATTGAAAAAGATTTTGCGCCATCGGCGGCGGATATTGTTGCTGACGTTTCCGAGGAAAACAAGCAGCTGCCCTGGAAAGAGCGCAAACTCGAAGCGCTGGAGCACATCAAAACAATCGATGGCCCGTCACTCTGGGTTAAGACGGCCGATGTGATCAACAACGTTTCTGAACTCGTGAACGATTATCAAAAATCTCAGGACCAGGTGTTTGAGCGATTTAACGCCTCAAAGGCCGAGATCATTGCTAATTATCGAGCTGTAATCGACGTCTTGTTGGAGCGTTGGAGCGAAAAATCCGGCAATCCCATGACCTTGGACTTGCGTACCCTCGCGGATGATTTGAAGGAAATGGTGTAAGCAATGACTCTGCCAAACTATGAATGATCAGTCGCATTCGGACTATTATGATCGCCAAACCGTGGACGAGTGCCGTCGGATGGTTGAATCTGAACGCGATCGTCTAGCGGAAATCGAGGATACCGACCCTGATGCTGATGAAAAGCGAAGAACAATTCAGGCTGCTTATCGCGTTGCTATCTATTTCAACGCGGGTGATCGAGCGTTGAAAAAACAAGAGACCATCGGAAAGTGGGCAGAAGACGCAGTAAATCGTGAAGCGAAGAAACTAAAGAAACAGAAACTTCTCGAAGCTGTTCGGCCTCGGTCCGACATTCATTGTTTGCGTTGCTCTAAGCTGATGCGGTTTGAAATGAAAGACACATACGATCTCGACGAAGAACGTGACCGGATCATTTTGTTTTACGCCTGTCCCGATGGATGCCTACCAAAGCGTGCGTTCTTCGATGATGGTACGGAATACCGTCCGAAGCCAGTTCATTGCGAGCAGTGCAAAGCTGTTGTGACAAAATCAGAGAGTAAGCGTGAAGGAAACGTCATTACGACAAGCTATCAATGCGTTTCTTGCGGAAATGCCAACACGGACTCAATTGATTTGACTCCGCGTAACGAGGAAACGTATATCGACGAACAGTTTGCCGAGGATAGGGATAAATATTGTTTGACGGACGAGGCGACTGGAAAATACCGGTCAGAACAACAAAATATTAAACAGCTTGGTGAACTCGTGGATAGGATGAAGATCAAGGAAGTCGATCATCAGTTCGAAGACCGTCTGAAAGCAGTGAGGACAATGAAGGCGGCTGAGCTTGGTGCGTTGCTCATTCCAGTCTTACAGACCGCCAGCTTTGTCAGTTTGGAGTTGGCTAACCCGACTATCGCCAAGGAGGTCCGTGTAAAATTCACGATTCAAGACGTCGATTCGGTTCGGTCAGAACATGACGCGGTTCGAGCCTTTATGGTTTCAGTCGAGCATGCCATCATTGAGACAAATTGGCGGCTGGTAAAAGGCACGATTGCTTATACCCTTGGCATCCTGACAGGAGAATTTCGCGGCTATCGAAATGAGACAGAGATGAGACAGCTTTTCGAGAAGGAAAAACAGCGAACAACAGCCGAAAACCACTCGGTCGAGACACCATCGCAAATGCCCAATTCCGAGTCTCAACTGTCTCAAATCACCCTGTGACCCAGGTGCCCTCGGCAACCTTCCCAAAAGACCCAAATGTTCCCCTTAAAACTCAGTTCGGTACCCACCCGTCGAGCCACCAAAGCTCGAACTGTCAAAGGTTCGAGTTTTGTTTTATAGTTTCAGTGGCATCCTATGAAATACGGGATCTGTAACGAACATGCGTTATGGCCAAGCAGACCATCTCCGGAGGGACGGCACACACGCTGCCGCCTGACATACGGAAGGCGCTCGACGCCAACGCATCGGCGCGCGACGCGTGGGAGGATCTGACGCCGCTCGCGCGCAACGAGTGGATCTGTTGGATTACGTCCGTGAAGAAAAAGGAGACGCGGGACGAGCACGTGGAGCGGATGGTGAGCCAGCTGAAGGAGGGGAAGCGCCGGCCTTGCTGCTGGATCGGGTGCATCCATCGCACGGACAAGCAGGTGAGCCCCTCGGTACGGGGTATTCTCGATCGGCGGTCGAAAAAATGATCGGCGCGGTTCGATCTGGTACCATGTAACCCATGGACAGGCGCGCCACAATCCAGCTTGCCGGCGGACTGGTGGTGATCGTTGCCGCGCTGATGCTTGGCGCGCTTCGTCGAGCCGGATCCTTCCGTGACGGAAGCCACGGCGGAGACGGTGGAGGAATCCGCGCCGCCATTGCGATCAACTGGATCGCGAACGAAAATCAGCGTGCCCCGACGCGGAGCCATGAGAAGGCGTGTGAGGTGACCCATATGCCTTGTCAAAAAGTCGTCATTGAAAAATGGCGATTTTTTGTTAGAATTAATTGAATGAGAGCACGCGCCGTTTGTTTATCGTCAATACGGCGATTTTTGTGAGCGTTGC
>CAYRYG010000001.1:0-35307 GCA_964428465.1 uncultured Gammaproteobacteria bacterium | reverse complement strand
TATACTAAGATGACTATGACAAAGAAAATATCCATCCATGTCTTGATCCTGATTTTTTGCATCGCTTCAACGCCGTTCTTAACACGTGCCGGATGGGCGCCGACCGGTGTTGAACAAGCGCAAAATTCATCCTGTGCGTTTTTTTCGTCTACCTTGCAACTCGGGTCCGCAAATGCGCAGGTCACGGCATTGCAAACGTATTTGAAACAGTTTCCCGCCCTGTACCCCGAAGGATTCGTGACGGGCTATTTTGGATCCCGCACGCGGGATGCCGTTATGCGCTTTCAGACGCAGGAAGGTATCGCCGCCGTGGGAATCGTTGGCCCGATCACGCGAGCGCGCCTCAATCAGTTACTACCGAATTGTGATCAAGAGCAAATGAGCGCGATCGGTTCAGTGGAACCGTCTCAGATTTTCGGTACCGTCATCCTCGAAGGGATCATCGGGCCGATCGGAGAGACGGGTCAGATCGGACTTACTGGGATCACCGGCCTCACCGGCCTTACTGGTCTGACGGGTGCCGTGGGCGTTACCGGGCCGATTGGATTAACCGGACCGGTCGGCATCACTGGACTGACTGGACAAACGGGCGCATCAGGGTCGCAAGGCACGATTGGTCTGACGGGGACCATTGGTCCGATCGGAGACACCGGAGCGATAGGCCTGACGGGTATCACCGGCCTTACCGGTCTCACTGGTCCGATCGGTATCACCGGTCCGCTTGGTCTCACTGGTCCGGTCGGTATCACCGGTCTTACCGGAGCAACGGGTACGACAGGCGCGACTGGTGCAACGGGAGCAACGGGTGAAATCGGCCTTACGGGAACGATCGGTCCCATTGGAGATACTGGGGCGATCGGCTTGACCGGCATCACCGGATTGACCGGATTGACTGGGCTTACTGGCCCCATTGGAATTACCGGGCCGATTGGAATCGATGGAGCCGTTGGAATTACCGGGCTTACAGGGCCTGCCGGTGCGACTGGAACTGTTGGGCTCACCGGTACGATCGGTCCGATTGGCGAAACGGGAGCGATCGGTTTGACTGGAATTACCGGGTTGACCGGATTGACCGGTCCGATTGGCATCACTGGACCGTTAGGGCTTACCGGACCGGTTGGAATCACTGGATTAACAGGACCTGCTGGCGCAACGGGAGCCACCGGAGAAACGGGCCAAACGGGCGAAACGGGCCAAACGGGCGAAACGGGCGAGACCGGTCAGACAGGTGATACTGGTGATGCGGGCGAGGCCGGTCAGACTGGCCAAACGGGCGATCCGGGAGCCACGGGGGAGACCGGTCTAACCGGCCCCGAGGGTCAACCCGGCATGACTGGTGAAACGGGCGCAACGGGCGCATCCGGTGTTGTCGCATCTGCTCAATACGTGCAATTGGGCGCCCAACCCGCGACCATCGCTCCTGGCCAGCCATTCACGTTTTCAACAGAGGTTCTCTCAACCCCGGGGATCGTTGCGTCCACGGCCGTATTCTCTCCGCCGTTTGCCGCGAGCGGTACCGTCTTTACATTGCAAGACATCGGTCGGTACGAAATCATCTATCAAATGATGTACCCAACCGACGGCGGCGTGGTCCTGTTCATCGGCGAGACGGTAGATACGATGGTATCCTTGCCATATTCGATGATTGGCAAGAGTCCGAATGGCGCCGTGACCGGGAGCGTGATCGTCGAAACGACCGTGCCGAATTCCGTCGTCAGCGTGAATGCGGCCGAAGGGAATGCCGTCGCCATCGATATTCCACCGAATTCGAGCACGACGAACATGAATGCGACAACGGTGTCCTTTAAGCAGTTTTAATGGCTTGAGGACCAAAGCAAACACATGAACAAACGTACCATCATCCAGGTTGTGGGCATGAGCGCGTTTGTTGTTTTGCTTGTCGTTGCCACCCATTTTTTTCTGCCGGACGGTTTGGCCACGGCGGAGGTCGCCGAAGTGACACCGTTGCCGCCGGAACCCGTCCTTGACGTGGAGGAATACGACCGCCGGATGCGGCAGCTCGCGCATGTCGTCGAGAGCGACCTCGCCGTGACGGAGCCTGCAACGGAAGAAATTTCGCCGCTTTGGCCGGTGACGGACGCGCCGTATCCGAATGTCGGGGCGTTGCTGCCGTTCAATCGGATCGTCGCGTACTACGGGAATTTTTATTCCACGGGGATGGGCGTGCTCGGCCAGTACTCCGAGGACACCGTGGTCGATATGCTGCTCGGCGAGGTCGCGAAGTGGGAGGCGGCGGACCCGACGACGCCGGTCGTTCCGGCGATTGACTACATCGCGGTGACGGCGCAGTGGAGTCCGGGCGCGGATGGAATGTACCGTTTCCGTATGCCCTCGTCGCAGATCGACAAGGCGGTCACGATGGCCGAGCGGGTGGACGGGATCGTCATTCTCGAGGTGCAGGCCGGTCTGTCCGACGTGCTCGTCGAGGTCAAGGAACTTGAGCCGTATCTGAAGCTCCCACAGGTTCACCTCGCCATTGACCCGGAGTTCGCCATGAACGGCCGGGGGCTGCCGGGGCGGGTGGTCGGCACCGTGGACGCCTCGCACGTCAACGCGGCCGCCGAATATCTCGCCGGGCTCGTGCGCGACCATGATCTTCCGCCGAAGGTTCTGATCGTCCACCGCTACACGCGCCCGATGGTGACCAACGCGGACGACATCGCGCCGCTCCCGGAGGTCCAGATCGTGATGGACATGGACGGCTGGGGCCCGCCGTCGCAGAAATACGCGACGTACAACGCCTACATTTATCCGGAGCCGGTACAGTTCACGGGATTCAAGCTGTTCTATCGCAACGACGTGTTGCGCCCGGGCTCGTGGCTGCTCACCCCGGAAGAAATCCTCGAGCTGACCCCGCAGCCGTCCTTCATCCAGTATCAGTAACCCATACCCGTGTGAACTTGGAAATCCGGAACCCCGAGCAGTTTTTTCGCGACGTCGCGAAGTCGAAGGATACGGCCGTGCTCGAGGCGTGTCGGGAACGCAAGGCGGACCCGGACGAGCTTTTCGAGTTTCTGTCGGATCGCATCGAGGAGTCCGAGGGCAAGGACGCGACGAAGCTGGCCAAGCTGTATCGCGACCTGATGGAAGCGTTCAATCTGCCATGGGAGACCACGCCGGGACGGTCGATGCTGTATGACGTCACGATGACGAACCCGGAGGGGAGCGACGACCCGAAGGCGGCGTTCAACCACGAGATCCCGGGGTTCTTCGCGACCGTCGCGTACGTGGAGAACATCCACCCCGGGAGCGCGCGGTTCCTGTTGGACAAATATGGAATTCGCGCCTTCCACCGGTATGGGGGAGACGTCCTCGCGCGCCAGTATGAGCAGCACGACGTCGACGGGCCGTACGGGGTCGTGTTGGCGCTTCATCGCGACGACGGGAACGGGTTTGCGACGATGCACGAGGAGTTGGACGACGTGGACCGCCAGCTGCCGGAAGGGGTGATGCTGCGCATCATGGAAGCCGGGAACGGCATCGAGGCGGTGCGCCGGCTCGTGGCGCAGCACCGGCGTTTTCCAAACCAGGCGTTTCGGTTCGCGATCGTCGAGACGCACACGCATGGCGGCGGCAATCTGGTCTTTAACGCCGACCAGTCCGACGATCCGGTGACGGGCGTTCCCGGTGGGATCCGTCCGGAGCATCTGGCGGGGGAGGGCGGTAAGCGGATCGGGTCGTATTTTGCCGAGGAAGCGCCGATCATCCTGACGGGGTGCAAATCCGCGCGCCATGGCGGGATCGCCGAGGCCCTGCAGCCCGCGCTCGGCCGACCTGTAATCGGATCGGAGGGGGATACGACGCTCGCCGAGATTGCCTTCCGTTCTTGGAGCAAGGATCTCGTTCCGGCGGTTGACGTGAAGTATTTTCACCGCGAGACGCCCGTTCCGTCGAAATCATTCCCAAGCGTATGAGCACGACAAGGCACGCGGTTCTTGCCGGCGGGTGTTTCTGGGGGATGGAAGACCTGTTTCGCAAGCGGTCGGGCGTGGTTGATACGGAGGTCGGATACGCGGGCGGGGCAGAGGCGCTTCGGATCGCATATGACCCGGAGAAAACCTCGTACCGAGACCTGCTCGACTTCTTCTTTCAGATCCACGATCCGACGACCATGAACCGCCAGGGGAACGACGTCGGCACGTCGTACCGGTCCGCGATTTTTTACGCGAACGAGGAGGAGAAGCGCGAGGCCGAGGCGTTCGTCGCGATCGTGAACGCGTCCGGGCGCTGGGACAAGCCGGTGGTCACGTCGCTCGAGCCGCTCACGGGCTTTTCTCCGGCCGAGGGGTACCACCAAAACTACCTTGAAAAAAATCCAGGCGGGTACACCTGCCACTATGCGCGGTTTGGCAGCTATCTCACGGGCTAGCGTCTCGGTCGTCTCTTTTTCCCTTCTAGTTTCTCCAGGCGCTGTTCCAGCTCCTTCGTGCGCGCGATCACGCGTTCCTCCAGTTCCTTGGAGTAGGCGGTGAGCTTCTCCTCCATCATACGCTGCCTGGTCACGTCCTCCATGGCCAATACGATCATCTTCGGATGCTTCGCGCCCTTCAGGCCCGGCTCGAATACCTCTCTCGCGTTCATGAGAAGGGTCTTTTTGCCGACGATCGAGTAGTCATGGTCCACCTCGAAGTCGCGAAAAAACGACTCCTTCGGAAGCACGTCCTCAAGGAGGCGCTTGAGCGCCGGGATGTTCCATTGCCCGTCGCCGAGCTTGTAAATCAGTTTTCCCTCGACGTGTTTGGCCGTGACCTGGAACGTCCGGTAGAACGCCTCGTTCGCGGACAGGATGCGCAGGTCCTTGTCCAGGATCAAAAACGGCTCGCGAGCCGTGTCGACGACGTGGCGGATATACGTCCATCCCGTCCGCCAGACGATTTCGGCGGAAGGCCGGTAGCGCGCGTTCTGCTTGGCCGATGGTTTCATAGATCGTGACGTTGTGGGACTGATCGAATACGGTTATGATATACGCAAATGAAAGACCGCGCAACGAACCATCGGGCGCCCGTGTCGGATCAGGCGTATCGGCGCATGTTTGGCGTCGCGCAGGACGGCATCATCCTGGTCGACGCGAATACCGGCCGCATCGAGGATTGCAACGCGAGCGCCGCGCGGCTGTTTCGGATGAGGCGGTCGGAACTGAGCGGGAAACAGGTGTGGCAGATCGGCTTCGTCACGGGTCCGTTCGTGAGCAGGGCGGCGTTTGGCAGATTGGGGAAGCGCCCCCGGGTCAGCTATAAGTATCTGGAGGTTCGGCTGGCGAACGGGACGCGCTTGTCCCTGGCGGTCACATGCGCGTTTTTTCGCGATGACGACCGCGTCCTGGTCAAGGTGAATCTTTCCGACCAGACCGCGATCCGACGGTTGGAAACGGAATTACGCGCGCGCGACCAGGAATACCGGCAGATCTTCGACGGCAGCGAGCTGGGAATCGTGATGATGTCCCTGAACGGGCGCGTGATGCGGGCAAACCAGTCGTTCGTCCGCATCACCGGCTACGACGAACGGGAACTGAGGCGGCTCACGCTTGCCGACATCACCCATCCCGATCATCGCGCGGCGGATCGGAAGCTCCTGCGTGACGCGTTGAAACGCGAGGGCGGCGACCACCACGTCGAAAAGCGATACATCGGAAAACAAGGCGAGGTCGTTTGGACGAACACCCATGTCAGTGCCGTCTTTGGGGAGGATGGAAAGCCGGCGTACCTTCAGGCGTTCGTCGAGGACATTTCCGAACGACGGCAGATCGAGGCAAGGCTTGCCGAGCAGAACCTGCGGGCGACCCAGAAGGAAAAGACGATCGAGGAGCTCCGCGAGGGGTTCGTCTTTTTGGCGGCGCACGAACTGCGGACTCCGACGATCGCCATGAGTTGGGCGATCGACGCGCTCGACATCGCCATGGCAAGGGGGGGGGAGGGATCGGAAACGGCCACGAAGGAGACGATCGATATCCTGCGGGAAAACACGAACCGATTGAAAGGGCTCGTCAGCGAGCTCCTGGACGTTTCCCGGATCGATTACGGGACGTTCAAGGTCGTCCCGGTACGGTTCGATCTTGGCCGGACCGTCGCCGTGGCCGTCGCGAACGTGAGGTCGGCATCGGAACGCGCGTCGATTTCCGTGAAGATCGTCATGGAAGCGGGAAAGAAATGGTTCGCCTTCGCGGATCCGATTCGTGTCGAACAGGTCCTGGTCAACCTGTTGTCGAACGCGATCAAATACAACGCGCCGGGCGGCACGGTGACCGTGCGCGTAAAAAACGCCGACGGCGCGCTCGTCGTGAGCGTAACGGATACGGGATTCGGTCTCTCGGCAAAGGACATCCCAAAGCTGTTTCAGAGATTCTCGCGCATTGAATCGCGCAAGACGGCCCCGATCGAGGGAACCGGGCTCGGATTGTTCATCGTGAAGCAGATCGTCGAGCGGATGGTGGGAGGGAGAATCTGGGTGGAAAGCCGCGGTCGCGGCTACGGATCGACCTTCTCGTTTTCCGTTCCGCTCGCGACGACGAGATCATAGGGAAACGAAAGGACCCGCGCGCGCGGGTCCTTTGCGTTAGTTCATCGCGAGCTCGGTGTCGAGCTGCGTGAGGTCAATGTCGGCGGCCTGCTCGATGGCAAGCGGCTCGTTCCAGAGGCGGGCGCCATGGCGCGCCACCTTCGCGTCGTAGCCATTGCCGGCATTACACGAGTTGTGGCACTGCACGGCGTAGTTCACGTACTTCGGATAGTGGTTGCGCTCCAGGTAGGTGATCGTCCAGTCGGCGGAACACACGAGGTCTTCCGCGCAGGCGACCGGGATCTTGTGAAGCTGGTACCAGATTTGGAAGTACCCGCGGGCCTTCCCGCGGTCGCCGATGGCCGTGGAGATGTTGTTGGACTCAACCCACACCATGCCAAGCAGGGTCTGGGCGCATTCCTGGCCGTAGCCGCGGATCTCACATACGTCGAGCAGGACGTCCTGCACCGTGGGCTCGGCCTCGACGGCAATCTCGACGGTTTCCGCCTCGGTCCCGGCCTGCTCCGCAAACGCGGTGAGCGGCTGGCCCGTGACCAGGGACACCAGCATGAAGGCCGTCGAAAGCTGCTCCATCAAAGTGTTCATAGTCGTTAGGATTCGAGGGTTATGTGGACTCGCCGCTAAAACAAAACGACCGCGTTGGTTTCGCGATCGGAGGGATAGGATACCACAAAACGGGGGTTTTGTCAAGGGGGGAACGGGAATAATTGCGCTAAATTAAGGCAATATGTCATCTTTATCATGGGTGTAATTCGACGCGTGATAAACTAGTGGGGTAGTAACGTGAGATTGCGTATGCGATTCATCGTATTGGTCAAAAGCAACGAGAAGATCGAGGCCGGCGAGCTGCCGGACCCGTCGCTGTTCGCGGCCATGGAGAAATGCGATTGGCTCCAGCCGAGCGCGAAGGGCGCGCGCGTGTGGTTTTCCGCCGGGGAGATCAGCGTCACGGACGGCCCGTTTCCGAACCCGGAGGAATTGGTCGCCGGGTATTGGGTCATCGAGGCACCCTCGCTGAAGGACGCGGTCGGGTGGGCGCAGCGCGTCCCGTTCAAGGACGGCGTCGTCGAGGTTCGCCAGGTCCAGGACGTCGGCGATCTTCCTCCGGAGATCCAGGAGGCAATGAAAAAAAATAATTCATAGATCGAACGACCGTATGAAGAAGTTGTTTCAATTCCTTTCGATGTTTTCCGTCCTCGCGCTCGCGGGCGCCGGGTGTCTCTCGTTTGAGACGGACGTGGAAGGCGACGTCGGCGTGAACGAGGAGGACCGGAAAGAGGGCAGGGAGGTCGGCGACGACGCGGAGGACGCGGACGGAATCGAGGCGGAAGGGGAAGGGCGGGTAAGCGCATCGCTGTCCGAGCAGAACGATTCGAACGAGTCGGGAACCGTGACCCTGACGGAGGAAGACGGCAAGACCAGGGTCGTCCTCGCGGTCAGCGGCCAGCCGGCGGGTGTGGCGCAGCCGGCGCACATCCACGCGGGAACCTGCGCGTCGATCGGCGCGGGGGGGTATCCGCTCACCCTCGTGGGGGACGGCCGGTCGGAGACGCTGCTCAGCGTGCCGCTCGACACGGTGCTTTCGGCCGCGACGGAACTGTCCGTCAACGTGCACATGAGCGAGCTGGAACTCGGGACGTACGTCGCGTGCGCGGATATTGATTCCTAGCGCAAACGAAAACCCGGCCGCGCGGCCGGGTTTTTGATTTGCTACTCCTTGTCCTCGTTCTTCTCCTCTTCCTCGTCCTCTTCCTCGTCCTCGTCGCCTTCCTCCGGTTCCATGAGTGCCTCGAGGATCAGGTCCATCTTTTCGTTCAGGGCCTTCAGCTGCTTCTCGATCCCTTCCGTCCCGGAGCGCGGGGTGCTCACGTAGGACGGCTTGCCGGCCGCGCGCGGGCGCTCGAAGCGCGTGTCCTCGCCCTCGGACTTCTTGAAGCAGTTGCGGCAGAGGATCGGCTTCTTGCCGTTCGGGATGAACGGGACCTCGCAGGACGCGCCGCACGCGCTGCAGGTCGCCGGATGCATGGCCGGGCGCTCGTCGCCGCCACGCTTCCAGGCACCGCCACCGCCGCCGAACGACTTGCCGCCCTTGTAGCCGCCGCCCTTGCCCTTGTAGCCGCCCGAACCGGTCTTGTTATACATACGGTATTTATTGGTTATTTGCCTCCGCGCTCGGGCGATTAGGCGCCGTGTGCGATTGAAGGAGCAGGTTATACCACGGGGCGCGAAAAATAGCCAGCGTCGGACGTCCGGGACGGCGGTCGGTGTGCTATCATGAGACCATTCATGCGTTATGGTTTTTCGTAGAATTCAAAAAAACGCGGCGTACCGTCGCGCGGAGGAATGGACGAAACGGCATGAGCGCGCCTGGGTCCCGCTCATGCTGGTCGGGGGGTTTCTCGTCGATGTCCTCCAATACAAGACGCTCGACATCAACCAGCAGTTCGCGGTCATGGCGGTCTACGTGGCCGTCATCGCCGGGTCGTTGCTCGTGACCGTCTCTCCGCGCGCCGCGGAGGTGCGCGCGCTGCGCGGCGTCAGCCTGGCGGCGCCGTTCGCGCTCCCGCTGTCCATCGGCGCGCTCCTGAGCGCGTCATTGGTATTCTATTGGTTCGGCGGGGCGTTTTCCGCCAGCTGGCCGATCATCGTCGCGGTGGCGGCGCTCATGATGTCGAACGAGTTCTTGCGCGAGCAGTTCTTGCGCCCGACGGTCCAGGTGGCGGTGTTCGCGTTCGCCCTGTTTTCGATCTCAACGATCTGGAGCTCGTACCTGTTCAATTCGCTCGAGCCGCGGACGTTCGTGACGGCCGGGGTCGTCAGCTCGGCGTTCATGGTCGCGTTCGCGCTCGCCCTGTCGCGCGTCGGCGGCCTCTCGCGGCGCCTGCCGCAGATGCTCGCGTCGATCGCGACCGTGTTCGTCGCCATGGTCGGCGCCTACTTCCTCAACGTCATCCCGCCCATCCCGCTCGCGATCCGCGACGCCGGCATCTATCATGACGTCGAGCGCCATGGGAACGAATACGCGCTGACGGGCGAGGACGAGACGTGGGTCGAGAAGATCCTGCCGGGCCAGACCATCCACGTGTCTGGCAACGAGGCGCTGTTCGCGTACGTGTCCGTGTTCGCCCCGGCGGACCTGTCCGCCACCATCGTGCACAAGTGGCAGCGGTACGAGGCGGTCTCGCGGTCCTGGGTCACCGAGGCGTCGCTGTCCTACGCCATCACCGGCGGGCGCGAGGACGGGTACCGCGGGTACAGCCGGAAGTCCCACCTGACTTCGGGAACCTGGCGCGTCAGCGTCCAGACCGCGCGCGGGCAGACGCTCGGTCTCATTCCGTTCGTGGTTGTGCGAAACGACTGACCATATGACCGTTCGCGTCTCATCGACCCCGTTCCCGCGCCCGGAGCGTCCCTCGAGCGTACACGCGGGCCTTTCCGCGCTCGCCTGGCATCGCATTCTGATCCAAACGGGCGCCGCGATGCTCGGGTTGTTCCTGCCGATGTTCCTGTACCAGCTGTTCGACCGGAGCATCGCGGCGGTGTTGTGGTACGCGCTCGTCTACTACTTGCTGGCGGGCCTGCTCGAGCCGCTCGGCGCCATGCTGATGACGCGCATCGGGCTGAAGAACGCGCTTCGGCTCGGCACGGCGCTCTACGTGTGCTTCTTCGTCACGCTCGCGCTCGGGGATCTCGTGCCTGTGTTCTTGGTCGCGGCGTCGAGCGTCGCGGCGCTCGTGGCGTGGCACGTCGTGTACTGGGTCCCGTACCACACCGAGTTCGCGGAGGAAGGACAGGGACACAGGCTCGGGACGGTGATCGGTGCCATCGCGGCCGCGGGGTCGCTGGTCAGCATCGTGCTCCCGACGTTTTCGGGATGGGTGATCCAGACGTACGGATACCCGGTCCTGTTCGTGTCGGCGATGCTCGTCGTCCTCGCGTCGGTGATCCCGATCGGGCGCGTGCATGCCGGGAAGGAACGGTATGAGTTCGGGTTCGTCCAGACATTCCGGGAGCTGTTCGCGCCGCGCCGCCGCCGGTTCCTCTTTCTCTTCGCGACGGAAGGGGCCGAGAGCGTGGTCGGGTTCTTCGTGTGGCCGGTGTTCCTGTTCGAGCTGCTGCGCGGGGAGTACGTGCAGGCGGGGCTGGTGACCACCGTGGTCGGGCTGCTCAGCATCGCGTTGCAGCTCGTCGTCGGCCGGCTCGTCGACGGGGAGCGCCACCGCGGGCGCCTGCTGTCCGTCGGCATGAACCTGTCCGCCGTCGGCTGGGTCCTGAAGGCGTTCGTGAGCTCCGTCGCGCACGTCATCCTGTTCGGGACGCTCCACAGCTTCGCGCTGATCCTCATGCGCACGCCGTTCGAGGCGCTCATGTACGAGAAAGCCGCCGACGCGGGGCATTACGTCGACGAGTATACCGTCCTGCGCGAGATGGCACTCTCGTTCGGGCGCGTCGCCATGCTCGCGGCGCTCCTCGCGCTCGGCGGCGCGTTCGAATTCTGGATCGCCTTCCTGCTGACCGCGGCCGTGACGTTCCTCTTCGGCCGTCTCTCGCGCGTCCCGCCCTCGTTCGACCGGTGACGAACGCGTCGTCGTGGTATCATACGGACGTGAAGCGACCGCATTCGTGGCGATCGACGCATGATTCTGAAATGGCCAACCGGACAAGCGATGCTGCGAGCGGCTCTTCTCGCCGCCCTGTATTTTGTCGCGGCGAAGCTCGGGTTGTCGCTGGCGTTCGCGGCCGCGCAGGTCACCCCGGTCTGGCCGCCGTCCGGCATTGCCATTGCCGCGCTCCTGATGTTCGGATGGTCGGCATGGCCGGGGATTTTCGTCGGCGCGTTTCTCGCGAACGTGACCGCGGACGAGCCGGCGTGGATGGCGCTCCTGATCGCCGGGGGAAACACGCTTGAGGCGGTGGTCGCCGTGAGGCTGCTGCGGCGTTTTGGGTTCCAGATGGCGTTCGAGCGCGTTCGCGACGTGGCCGCGTTCATCGGATGCGCGGCGCTCGTCGGTCCGGCCGTGAGCGCCACGGTGGGCGTCGGTGCGCTCGCGCTCGGCGGCCTGGTCGCCTGGTCGGACGTCGTCCCGGTCTGGCTCGTCTGGCTGGTCGGCGACGCGCTCGGCGCCATGGTGGTCGCGCCGTTCCTGACCGCGTGGTTCCGCCGCGAGGACAGCCACAGCCCGTTTCGCAGGTATTCGCTCGAGTGGCAGGCCCTGCTGTTGCTCACGATCGGCTTCTGCGTCCAGGTCTTCCTGCGTCACGGCGATTATCTCACGCGTCCATTGCCGTATCTGGTGTTCCCCATGCTGATCTGGGCGGCGTTCCGGTTCGGGCAGGCGGGCGTTTCCACCCTGACGGTCATCGTCTCCGCCGTCGCCATCTACGCGACCGTCAACGGGCTCGGGCCGCTCGCCGTCAGCGCGCAGGTCGAGCAAAACCTGATCGTCTGGCAGATTTACGTGTTTGTGGCCGCGGCGACGTCCATGCTGCTTGCCGCGGCGACGGCGGAGCGGGCGCGGCTGCTGCGCGGGGCGCGCGACCAGTCGGCGCGGTTCGCGGCGCTGCTCGCGAGCGTCGGCGACGGGATTGTTTCCGTCGGCCTGGACGGGCGCGTGTTGTTCGCGAACGCGGCCGCGGGGAAGCTGCTCGGCTGGAAGGAGTCGAGGATGGCCGGCCGCGCGCTCGCGGAGGTCGCGCCGACCCTGGACGAGGACGGAAACCCGATCCCGCCGGGAAAACGACCGTTCGAGATGGTCCTCGCGAATGGCAACCAGGTCACTTCGGACCGCATTTCCTACGTGCGTCGAAACGGGGAGTCCTTTTCGGCGTTTCTCATCGTGTCGCCGATCATGGTCGACGGCCGGCTCGTCGGAGTGACCGAGGTGTTCCGCGACATCACCCAGGAGAAGGAGGCGGGCCGCGCGAAGAGCGAGTTCGTGTCCGTGGCGTCCCACCAGCTGCGCACGCCGCTGACCACCATCCGTTGGTATACCGAGTTGCTGCGGTCCGGCGAGGGCGGCAAGCTTACGGCAAAGCAGCGCGGGTATTTCCGCGCCATCTCCCAAAGCACCGAGCGGATGAGCAACCTCGTGCGGGCGCTGCTGCAGGTATCCCGCATCGAGCGCGGAGCCTATTCGGTGTCTCCGCGGCCGCTCGATCTCTCCCGCCTCGCGAAGGACATCGTGGGAACGTTCGAAACGCAGATCCGCGGCAAGCGCCTTCGCGTGGCGTCGCGGTTCGGGCGGTTGCCGAAGGTTTCCCTTGATCCCGGCATCACGGCCATCGTGTTCGAAAATCTGATTTCAAACGCGGTGAAATACACGTTGCCGGGCGGGTCGGTTCACATCGCGCTCCGTCGGGAAGGAAAAAACGCGCTCCTGACCGTGTCCGACACCGGCTGCGGGATCCCGGAGGACCAGTCGGAAAAGATTTTCACGAAGTTTTACCGGAGCGATAACGCGCGGGCGCTTGATCCGGACGGGACCGGGCTCGGCCTGTACATCGTGAGGTCCATCGTCGAGCGCGCGGGCGGGACGATCGGCTTCACGTCCTCGGAAGGAAAGGGAACCACGTTCCGGGTGACCATCCCGCTGCGCGGCATGCGCTCGCGGGCCGGGACCGTGCAGCTCAACGAGTTTACGACCCCGTAACCGCCTACGCGCGCCGCCGGCCGAAGGCCGCGAAGCTCGCGGAGGCGCCGATGAGGCCGTTCAGGAAGTCGCCGATGGTATCGGCGACGGAAATCTGGCTGATCGCGAATCGGTAGTTCGCCACGAGCGTCCGGTCGAGCACGTACTCGTGGAATTCCCACGTGATGGCGACGAGCGAGACGAAGCCAAGCACGAACAGCAGGTCGTACCACGCCGGGGTACGGCCTATTTTGTGTCGGCGCTTGAAGTCGTCGTGGAGCGCGATCGCGAACATCCCCGCGGCAAGCCCGCCCCCGATGTGGAGGGGAATGTCGATGTCCGGGCGGACCAGGTACCACCCGAGCGCCAAGCTGGCGACATTGGTGAGAAACACGGCGGTTCCGGTCAAGATGGCGGCTCGGTAGGTCATAGCGAGGACAGTGTATCACGTCCGGGACGCTTGAAAGAACCTTCATATCCCACCCCTATTGACGGATTTCGTCCCAGGGGCTATACTGCTTCCAAGCAATACAGCCAGCGAGCGGATCGTAGGTCGAGTTTCCGCAAACGGCAGAGGTTGCGGCTACTCACCTAAGCATTCCTATGACCGGAACGATCAAAACGCTCACGGAAAAGGGATTCGGCTTCATCACCCCGGAAGGCGGCGACAAGGATGTGTTTTTCCACATGTCTTCGCTCTCGGGTCTTGATTTCAACGACCTCAAGGTCGGCGACACCGTTTCCTTCGACGTTGAGGACTCCGACAAGGGCCCGCGCGCTGTCAACGTGACCCGCGCCTAGTCTTTTCCTCAAAGCGCCCCGCAAGGGGCGCTTTGTGTTATACTGGACGCGATCTATGTGTTTTTCAGCCCCGGTTAGTTTCATCACGAGCGGCGTATTGGCGGTCACGGGCGTCGCGGCCATGAGGAAGGCGGGGAAGACCCCGCTCCGATGGTACGCGGCGATCCCGCTGCTGTTCAGCGCGCAACAGCTCATTGAGGGTTTGCAATGGCTCGCGGACAAGCCGAGCGCCTGCAGTACCGTGCTCGGATACGGGTTCCTCCTGTTCGCGTTCCTGCTCTGGCCGGTGTATTTCCCGTTCGCCGCCCACAAGATCGAGACGGATCCCGGGCGCCGCCGGCTGTTGCGCGGGCTGACCTGGTTCGGCCTGGCCGGGTCCTTGTCCCTGCTTGCCGTTCTCCTTATTCGCCCGCTTACGGTCGCGGTCGCCGGGAATAGCATGGACTATCGGGTCGTCGTCCCGTTCGACGTGATGGGCGTCGTCCTGTACGTCATCGCGACCTGCGGTCCCGGGTTGGCCTCCACGAGGCCGGGCACGCGTCTGTTCGCGGGCGCGGTGTTCCTGTCGTTCATGGTCTCGATCCTGTTTTACGAATTCGCGTTCACGTCCGTGTGGTGCTTTTTCGCCGCGGCCCTGAGCGTGCTCGTGTATCTCGACGTATGCCGCCCGATGAATGGAAGGAAAAACTGACGGCCGAGCAATACCGCGTGATGCGCGAGTGCGGCACCGAGCCGCCGTTCCAGAACAAGTACTGGGACCACCACGGGGACGGGTCGTACTGCTGCGCCGCGTGCGGGGCGACGTTGTTTTCGTCCGAGACCAAGTTCGATTCCGGGACGGGATGGCCGAGCTTCTCGGAAGTGGCGGCGAACGACGCGGTCGAGCTGGTTGCCGACGATTCGCTGGGAATGCGTCGCACGGAGGTGAAATGCAAGGCGTGCGAGGGACATCTCGGCCACCTGTTCATGGACGGTCCCATGCCCGGCGGCAAGCGGTTCTGCATTAATTCCGCCGCGCTCAATTTTGAAAAAAAGGTATGAACACGCTTCGACGGGACGCGCTCGCCGTCCTGGACGCCGGGCTCGCGGCCATTCGTACCGGCGACGCGGTGAAACGCGCATGCAGGCTGAATGGGGACGTTCTGACGGTGGACGGCAAGCGGTTTCCGCTGAAACGCTACCGCCGCATTTTCGTGATCGGGATCGGCAAGGCGTCGCTCGAGGCCGGCAAGGCGCTCGAGACTCTGCTTGGCACGCGCATCACCGACGGCGTGGTGCTCGACGTGAAGAGCGCCAGGCTCAAGCGTATCAAGAGCGTCGCCGGATCGCATCCGTTTCCGAGCATGGCGAACATGCGCGGCACCGGGGAGATCATGGCAATTTTGAAACAGGCCGACAGCCGCGATCTGATCATTACCGTCATCTCCGGCGGCGGGTCGTCGCTGCTGTGCTGGCCGTACCAGCTGAAGTGCGACGACATCACCCTGGTCACGAAGACGCTCATGGCCAAGGGCGCGACGATCCGCGAGGTGAACGTGGTCCGCAAGCACCTGTCCGAGATCCTTGGCGGGCAGTTCGCGCGCCTTGCGTATCCGGCCACCATTCTCGGGCTCGTGTTTTCCGACGTGCCGGGCGACGAGCTCGGCGTGGTCGCGTCCGGGCCGACGGTCATGGACGCGTCCACCGCCGAGGACGCGGCCGAGGTGATGGCCCGGCACGACCTCCTGCGCGCGTGCAAGCTTCCGGACTGCCAGCTGCGCGAGACGCCGAAGGACCCGCTGTTCTTCAAGCGCGTCACAAACGTCCTCGTGATGCACAACGGCGTGGCCGTGGACGCGATGGTACGCGAGGCGCGCAGGCGCGGGTACAAGACGCGCGTCCATTCGAGGACGCTGACCGGCGAGGCGCGCGAGGTCGGCAAGCAGCTGACGGATCTCCCGAAGCCGGGCGAGATGGTATTCGCCGCCGGGGAGACGACGGTCACGGTGCGCGGCAAGGGGAAGGGCGGGCGCAACCAGGAGCTGGCGCTCGGCGCGCTCCCGTTTATCTCGGACGACGAGCTCGTGCTCTCCTGCGCGTCCGACGGCGTGGACAACTCGCCGGTCGCCGGGGCGATCGCCGACGCGGAAACGAAGCGAAAGGCCGCGCGTCTGAAACTGCGCCCGCAGGCGTATCTCGACCGGAACGACTCGCTGGCCTTCTTCGGGCGGGCGGGCGGCCAGATCAAGATCGGCGGCACCGGCGCCAACGTGTCGGACCTGATGATCGCCGCGCGCGCAAAGCCGTGATATAATCCCGCCCGTTATGAGCTTCTTTGAGATTCTCCTCGTGGTCGCCGGTCTCTGCCTGTTCGAGACCATTTCCTCCATCGACAACGCCATCATCAACGCCGAGGTGCTCCACACGATGGGCAAGAAGGCGCGCAAGTGGTTTCTGTTCTGGGGGATCCTGTTCGCCGTGTTCGCGGTGCGCGGGTTCATGCCGTGGCTCATCGTCTATTTCGTCAACCCGTCGCTTGGGTTCGTCGGTTCGCTGATGGCGACCTTCTCGAACGATCCTTCCGTGATCGAGGCCATCGAGGCGTCCGCGCCGATCCTGCTTTCCGGCGGCGGCATTTTCCTCGTGTTCCTGTTCTTCCACTGGCTGTTCCTCGAGTCCAAGCATTTCGGCCTGGTCGGCGAGAAGTTTTTCTACCGCCAGGGCGTGTGGTTCTACGCGATCGTCTCCATTATCCTCGCGGTGGTGGTGTGGTACGCGCTGCAGGAAAACCCGATGATGGCGTTCGGCGCCGTGGTCGGATCGACCGCGTTCTTCATCACGCACGGGTTCAAGCAGAACGCGGAGCTCGCGGAAAAGCAGCTCATCGAGGGGAAGTCGCACATGGGCGACATCGCGAAGATCCTGTACCTCGAGGCGATCGACATGACCTTCTCCATCGACGGCGTGCTCGGTGCGTTCGCTTTCACCCTTTCCGTCCCGCTCATCCTGCTTGGCAACGGGCTCGGCGCCATCATGGTGCGCCAGATCACGGTGGGAAACATCGACCGCATCAAGAAGTACGTGTACCTGAAAAACGGCGCGATGTACTCGATCCTGTTCCTTGGCACCATCATGCTGGTGGACTCCTTCGGCGTGCACGTCCCGCACTGGCTCTCGCCGGTGGTCACCTTCACGGTGATCGGATACTTCTGGTGGAAGTCGGTGGTGTTTGCTAAACTGAATGGGAACAAAGAGGGATAAGGGACAAGGAGCAAGAAGCAAGGTCCTTGATTCTTTTCCCTTGCCCCTTACCCCTAATCATTGGAGGATATGCCCATTCCACAAAACGGGAAAACGCCGCCGCCGGTTTCGCTCTGGCCCTCGTGGCATGAGAACAAGCCGTTCGCGCTCGTCCTTTTGCTCACGCTCGCGTTTTTGATCGTGTTCCTCATGGCGCGCACCACGCTTGCGCTCGGGGAAGCGCGACGGCTCGACACGCCGGAGCCGTACGAGCACCAGATTTCGGTCGAGGGGATTGGGCGCGTCACGGGAACGCCGGACATCGCCACGGTGACGCTCGGCGTGGACACCGAGGGCGCGGACGTGGCCACGGCCCAGGCGGCCAACGGCACCACGGTCAACGTGCTCATCGCGACGGTTGAGGCGCTGGGGGTGTCGGAGGATGACATTCAGACGGCCAACTACAGCGTGTATGAGAACACGGTGTGGGACCCGGACACGGAGACGTATGAGTCGGACGGGTGGATCGTGAGCCAGCAGGTCACGGTGAAGGTGCGCGACACGTCGAAGATCTCCTCGGTGCTCGACGCGGCGGGGAAGAACGGCGCCACCAGCATTTCTGGGCCGAACTTCACCATCGACGACACGAGCAGCCTGAAGGACCAGGCGCGCATGGAGGCGGTCGCGGACGCGCGGGAGAAGGCCGACACGCTCGCGAAGGCGCTCGGCGTGCGGCTCGAGCGCGTGGTCGGGTACAGCGAATGGTCGGATTCCGGGTATCCGCCGCCGTACTACTCGTTCGCGGAAATGGGCATGGGCGGCTCGGCGCCGGACGTGCTCCCGGGCTCGACCGAGGTGACGCTCAACGTGTCGGTCACGTACAAGCTGGCGGAATAACCTGTGTCATAGGCGGGGTCCCTGCACCCCGCCTTTCGGTTTTATCGCCACCCCTTTTCCGCTTCCCGCGCCTCGAGCACGTCGTCGTCCCACCCGAGGTGGTGCGCGATCTCATGCCAGATCGTGCGCCGGATTTCCTCCGCGATCTCGACGGGGTCGTCGCCGCAGTCCTCGCAGATCGCCAGGCGGTACAAAACGATCTTGTCCGGCAGCGCCCCGGACTCGTCGCCCCAGCGCTCGGGGCGGGGGACGCCGATGTACTCGCCCAGCTTGTCCCCGTCCTCGCTGTCGTCCTCCACGCAAAACGCCACGTTGTCGAGCTGTGCGACGACGTCGTCGGGAAGGGCGTCCAGGGCCGCGGCGACCAGTTGTTCGAACTCGGAGGGGGTCATACGGTAACAGTGTACCAGACAGAGACCCCTCCTAACCTCCCCTCGCAGAGGGGAGGAAACTCGAAGTTTCCCCTCCTCATCAGTGAGGAGGGGGTAGGGGTGGTCTGTGACCGTTGACAGTCGTATCAAGCCGGTGTACCTTGCACGCTTCCGGCCGAAGGGTGGTCGGATGCAACGGGAGGGTGGAACGCATGTCGTCACTTGTGGGGGATGCACGGAATCGATTCGGGCTCGACGGCCCGGACCAGTTGAAGATCACGGTTCGCGTCTGTCGCGCGGACGACCAGGTCGTGGTCGTCACCCCGTCCTGCTCGGACGCCGGGATCGATCTCGTGAAGAGGCAGCTGCGGCACGTGCGCTGGCGCGGGCTGCCGCTCGAGGCCGTCATCGAGGCCGTCTTCGAGGCGAGGCTCGGCCATCCGTACCTGCTCGTGAACGGTAGGCCGGATCGCCCGGACATCCTCGACGAGCTCGGTCCGCTCATGTACGAGCTCATGCGCGAACTCGCGCGCGAGCTCGCCGCCGCGGCAACGGACGCCGAAGCGCCCGTCCCGTCTCGCTGATCCGGCCCATGGCCGGCTTTTTCTTTGGGGATTGACAAAACTGGCCCGGAAGCGTATCTTTTTCGCTCCGACCGATGGACGGCCGGATACCACGGAGCGTGGACCACATGCGGACCCTGATCGCACACGACCTTCTCGCCCGGCTCGGCCTCGACTTCGAGACCTGCCGGTTCACCCTCAACGTCAAGCGCACCGGGGGGACCGTCGAGGCCACCACGGTCCCGGCCATCGAGCCGACGTACGTCGACGGCATCGCCGGCAATCTCGGCGACTTCGCTGAGCTCATGCGCGACGGCGTCGCCTACCAGGTCGTCGTCGACAACGGCGGCGCCCCCGGCGCCATCACGGCCGACGGCCAGCCGTTCGCCGAGGACGTCGACCGGCCCGAGCTCGCCGCCCTCCTGCCCGAGGCGGCCGCGCCCGGCGTGGAGATCGTCACCGGCCTGAAGGAGATCCTCGACGGGATCCAGGTCGACGCCTTCGAGGCGATCGTCGAGCGGTCCTCGGCCATGACCCTGTCCTACACCGCGCAGCGAGGCGACCAGGACATGCTCGCCCCGGGCAAGCGCCGCGTGACGCTCGCCTGCTCGGGCTGCGGCACGGACCGCAACAAGAAGCCGATCGACCACGGGAGCGTGAGCTTCCGCATGCCCGACATGACCTGCGGGTACTACCTCTTCGCCGTGCTGGCGGAGATGCTCGAGGCGGCCGGCGCCCCGATCCTCGCGCGCGTGGAGCTCCCGCAGCTCCGGCGCCTGAGGATCGAGCTCGCGGCCTCCGGCTCCGGGCTCGTCGTCACCCTTCCCGAGGGCGACGACGGCGCGCCCTGTGACGGCGGGGTCCTCTCGGCCTTCGTCCCGCCGCCGCGCCGCTCCGGCGGCATCCGCGTCATCGCGCTTGGGGGCGGCGACGGGGCCGACATCGAGCGGCAGCTCGCCGAGATCCTCGGGAACTAGTTCCCGCTTCCGACGCTCCACGCGTCGGTTTTTCATTTTCAAAAAACGCGCCGGGTGAGGGCGCGAGGACACCGTCAGCTCGCCCGAGGGGGTGGCCTAAAGAAAAACCCGCCTGGCGTTCAGGCGGGGAGTGCGGCGCGCTTGGCGCGCCATTCGTGGTCGAGGATGCCGTACACGAGGTCGTCGTGCCAGCGGCCGTCGCGGAACACGTGTTCGCGCAGCCGTCCCTCGAGCGCGTAGCCCGACTTCTCGAGCTGTCGCTGGCTCCGAACGTTTTCCGCGAACGTCGTCGCGGTGACGTGGTGGAGCCCCATGCTGTCGAAGCCGTGCGCGAGCAGGAGCGCCTTGGCCTCGGGCGCGTAGCCCAGCCCCCAGCAGTCCTTCTCGCCGATCAGCGTCCCGGTCACCGCGTGGCGGTGGACCCAGTCGATGTCGTGGAACCCGACGTTGCCGATGTGCCGGTCGCCCTTCCTGAGGACGATGGCGAGATGCAGCGAGCTTGGGACGTTGCCCTCGCTCATCGACGCGATCCACGCCTCCTCCGCGGCTTCTCCGACCGCGCGGGCGTAGAGCAGGTAGCGGCTCACCTCCGGGTCGTTGATCCAGCGGCGGCAGCGGTCGGCGTCCGCGCGCTCGATCGGGCGAAGGTAAAGCCGCTCGCCGACGAGCATGCGGACCGGTTCGTTCTTGCGCTTTGCCATGGTTCCTCCCTAGGCGACGGCGGCTTCGCGGCTTTGGATGTCCACGAGCCGGTGGTAGATGCCGTTTTCGCGCAAGAGCTCGGCGTGCGTGCCGATCTCCTGGATGCGGCCGTCGTGCAGCACCACGATGATGTCCGCGTTGCGCACGGTCGAGAGACGGTGCGCGATGACTACCATCGAGCGGCCGTGGCGCAGGCGCTCCATGGCCTGCTGGATCTTCAGCTCGCTCTCGACGTCCACGTTGGAGGTGGCCTCGTCGAGGATGAGCACGGGCGGGTCCACGAGCCAGGCGCGCGCGATGCCGACGCGCTGACGCTGGCCGCCCGAGAGCTTGAGCCCGCGGTCGCCGACCTTGGTCTCGTAGCCGTCCTCGAGCTGCAGGATGAAGTCGTGCGCGTTGGCGATCTTTGCCGCGCGCTCGATGTCCTCGCGCGTGGCGTCCGGGCGGCCGTAGGCGATGTTCTCCGCGACCGTGAGGTCGTAGATCTGCACCTCCTGCAGCACGTAGCCGAACTGGCGGCGCAGGTCGCCCTTGCGCATGCGCCTCAGGTCGGTGCCGTCCATCGTGATGCGCCCGGCGGTCGGGTCGTCGCAGCGGATGAGCAGCTTCGCGAGCGTGCTCTTCCCGCTGCCGGACTCGCCCACGATGGCCACCACCTTACCGGCCGGGAGATCCAGGTCGATGCCCCGGAGCGCCAGGTGGCTTGAGCGATGCTCGCGCCCGTCGCGCTTGGCGCGGTACGCGTAGTCGACCCCCTCGAGGCGGATCGTGCCCGTGAGGCGGCGCGGCACCGCGACGGGTTCGGCCGGGTCGGGAACCGTGTCCGGCTCCGCGAGGATCTGGTTGATCTCGCGCACGGCGTCCACCGCCTCCATCGCGCGGTCGAAGATGGCGCCGATGCGGTAGCAGTTGATGAACACCTTTTCCGCGAGCGTCACCACGAACATGAGCAGCGCGACGGAGAAGGCGCCCGACAGCACGGCCGACGCGCACAGGTACACCACGCTCACGCGGCCGAACGACACCAGCGCGTTGCGCACGAGGTCGTTCGCGTCGTACGCGCGGAACTCCGGGTCGGCGAGCGCGTCGATGCGGTCGCGCACCGCGCGGATCCCGCGCATCTCGCGCTCCTCCTGCGCGAACGCCTGGGTCGTCATCACGTTCATCACGGCCTGGCCGAGCAGCTCGTCGGCCGCCGTGACCTGCGCGTGCCGGCCCATGCGGTGCCTCGCCCACTTCAGCTTCACCCAGGCGGTGAGCGCGATGAACGTCAGGAACACCGGGACGAAGATCGCGGCCGCGACCGGGCGATAGTACGCGAGCATCGCCGTCGTCACCAGCGTCTGCACGAGCAGCGGGAACACCTCGAAGAGGAAGATTCCGACGATCTCGCCGGTGCGGTACACGCCACGCACCATCTTGCCGACCACCAGGCCGGTGTTTTCCGTCTGGTGGTAGACGTACGGGAGCGAGAGCAGCTTTCCGCCGCCCAGAAGCGGGAGGTCGTGGTCGATCTTGAGCCACGCCGCGCGGATGAACCGGTTCTTCGCGACGTTCGCGAACCCGATGAGCACCAGCGCGACGAACATGAACCCGCACAGCGGGAGCAGCAGGGAGGCCGCGTTCGCCTGGTCCTCCAGGACCAGGGTGACCACCTGCATGACGAGGAACGGCTCGACCATCGCGAGCACCTGAAGCAGCACCACCCATCCCGCCGCGCGGCGGATCTCGGGGATGAACGGACGGATGAGCGTCCGAAAGTCCGTGACGAATGAAAGGAACAACCTGTCCTCCGTGGTTTGGAAAGCCCGGCTCACTGCGGCCGGGCTTTGGTCTGGTCTCGAGGGAAACCGGCGTTATGCCGTCGTCGAAATCAGCGAAAAGCCCATCCGCGCGCAGCGCGAACCATCAACCCAGGCCTGGAAGGCCGGATACTGGATGTCCATGATTTTGGCGGTGAAGTTGGACATAGGGATCATTTAAGAAACCCATCATAGCGACATTTGGCGGATGCGTCAAGCGATTGACAAAACGGCCATTTTTTGATACCGTTGGCTCTCCCTGACGCACCGGATGTCCCGGGGTCATGGAAACGGAGGACGGATGTCCGTCGAACCGCTCATTCCCGAGGTCTTTTTCGTCGAGAAGTTGTCGGCCGCGGAGGCCGACCAGATCCTCGCGCCGCTTGTGGAGCGGGCCGAGATCCGTGACGTGCTCATCGCCGAGCTGGTCGGGGTCGCGCGCAGCGAGCACCCGCTCAGCCGCCGGCTCATCGCCGCGGTCAAGGGGCGCATAGACGCGTTGGACGACGATGAGAAGGCGGGCGCGGGGTTCCTCCCGTTCGCCATCGTCGACTGCTGCGATCAGGCCCAGCGCGAAGCCTCGGCCCGCGCGCTCGGGCGCTTCCTGCCCGACGAGCGCGCGTTCGCGCTTCTCTGGGACAACGCCGTCGCGCCCCACTCGCGCGTCCGCGACGCGGCCATCCTGGCCATCGCGGACAACCTGCCGAACCACGCCGAGTTCCTGCTCGCCGCCTACCGCGCCCCCTACGTCCAGCGTCCCGTCGGCGGGAACCACAAGGGAACGTATCCGGACACCGTCCCCAAGGCGCTCGCGGCGTTCGCGCTCGTGGTCGGCATCGCGCAGTGCGGGCCGGAGCTCCAGGCGGAGATCCGGCGCGCGGTGACGTTCCGCGTCGACGACGCCCAGTGCGAGTCCGAGTTCAAGTCTTCGAACCATGCCGAGTGCCGGTACCGCACAGCGCTCATCCAGCACCTGTCCGGACCGTTCGGCGAGGAAGGGTACGGGAACCCGGCGCTCGCCGCGCGGATCCGGGCGGCGATCGGCGAGCACTTCCTCGCGGACTTCCTCACCGTGTTCACGGACCGCGCGTCCGCGTACGACGAGGCGCTGCGGATCGCCAGGGCCTGGCCCGACGACCCGCGCGTCCTCGACGCGCTCGCGGAGTATCTCGAGCGCTGGGGCGGGACGTTCATCTGCGAGCACCTCACCCAGAACGTCCTCTACGCGCTGTCGCTTCCGGGCGTCCCGGTCACGCCGCGGATCCTCGCGGCCGTCGCCCTCGTGGAAGCCAAGCCCATGGACGCGCCGTACGAGGGCGAGGCGCGGGGGGCCAGGCCGCCGCGAACCCACATCGGCTCGTGGTCCGCGGGAAAGATCCGCGAGGCCGCCGCCGCGTGGCGCCAGCGGAAGGCCGACGAGATCGCCGCGCTCGTCGCGACGTAGACCTGCCGGAGGGTTCCACACCCGCCGGCTTTTTTGATTCACAAAAAAGAAAAACCCGCCGTACGTTGGCGGGGAAGGCGGTCAGGACCGCTTGGCGATGGCCGCGGCCATGCCGGAGAAGATCAGCACGTCGTACAGGAAGTGCACGATGATCGCCGAGCCGAGGCCGTAGTTGAAGGTGAGGTAGAAGAACCCCATGCCGAGGAACCACGAGTTGATGATCCCGATGATCCCCTGGTAGGCGTGGCCTTCCCGGAAGAACGCGTTCGAGTACAGCAGGGCGGCTCCGACGTACCACATCCGCGGGTCGAAGATCTGCGGCTCGAGGATGCCGAACGTCGTCCAGTTCGCGAGCGCGCCCCACACGTGGAGGTGGAACCACTCCGCGAAGCCGAATCCGAGGCAGCCGAAGAACAGGAAGTTGCCGAGCACGAGCGACGGCATGGCCCCGAGGAAGATGAGCCAGCGGAAGGCGATCTCCTCGGTGATCCCGGCCCAGGCGCTGATCTTCAGCCCGTTGACGAAGGTGTCCCACGCGTTGGCGTAGGCGAGCGCGTAGTGGTTCTCGTCGACGAAGATCCAGGTGCGCAGGAAGTGGAACCCGCCCCAGGCGAGGATGGGCCATCCGGCCAGCACTCCCGCCCACACGCCATGCGGGGCCTTCCACAGGTCCCAGAAGCCGAATGGGATGAGGTCGGGCCAGAAGTGCTTCACGATCCCGATCATGATCAGCGAGGTGAAGCTCGCCCAGAGGTAGTTGCGCTGTTTGGAAGTTGCGGTCACGTCACGGCCTCCTTGTGGCTGACGGAGGGAATGTGTATCACGCGCGAGACGGATTGTCAACCATTTGACGAAAGAAAAACCCGCTCTCGTTGAGCGGGTAGCCGCAGGATTCAGCCTGCGCGTCTCGTCAGGCGGCGCGCGCGAGGTCGGCGATGAGGCGGTCGATCTCGGCGATCCAGGCGCCGATGTCGGCGTCGGAGTGCCAGCGCAGGTTGCCGCGCTGCGACGCGCCGACCGAGCCCATGAGCGGGCCGGACGGGGCGGCGTTGCGCTTGAATTGCGCCTCCTGGAACTTGGCGAAGAACCGGCGCAGCCACTTCAGGATCGTGGCGCGGTCGTAGGTCTCGTCGCCCTCGTCCTCGACCTGCGCGAAGGCAATCTCCGCGAGGTAGGCGATCTTCGTCGGGCTCGCGCCGTGGCGGCGGAACCAGTAGATGAAGAAGTCCTTGAGCTGGATCGGACCGTCCTCGTCCTCCGTCGATTGGATCGCCTCGCCGGGCAGCGCCTTCACGAGCTCGGGGGAGACGATCTCCGCCAGGATCTCGAGCAGCACCTGCCGCTCCTCGCCGGTCCGCCAGTTCATGGCGATCCAGCGGATGAGGTGCTCGACCAGCGTCTTCGGCACGCCCGCGTTCGGGTTGTACATCGACATGTGGTCGCCGTTGTACGTGCACCAACCGGTCATGATCTCGGTGAGATCGCCGGTGCCGACCACGAACCCGTACGTCATCAGGATGAGCGTGCGGACGCGGGCCTGGGCATTCTGGCACCGCCCGCACCGGCGCTTCGCCGGGTCGGGGTTGTTCCAACACGGCTCGTGGCCCTCGGAACGCAGCAGCCGCGCGGTGTGGTCCTCGATCGGGTTGGTGATGACGTCCACGCCCGCCAGGGTGCAGCGGCGCAGCGACAGGTCCTGCGTCGAGTCGGAGGAGGCCGGGCCGGGCATGCGCACGGCGTGGATGAACTTCCTGTCCCAGCCGAGCTGGTCGTACACCCAGAGGATCACCTCGCCGACGAACGTCGAGTCGCGGCCGCCGGAGTGGCCGTAGTAGACGTGCTGCGGCGGGAGCGCCTCGACGTACGGGTTCTTGCCCTCGCGCACGAGCTGCGAGCGGGCCATGGACTCGAGCCTCACCATGAGGCCCTGGCCGACGCCCGAGATGATGTCGCGGCAGCGCTTGTCCATCGTCTCCGGGTCGCGGGGGACGAAGGGCTTGCGCGTGACGGCGCGGCGCAGGGCGCGGTTGCCGCCGCTCGGGGCCGTGAACTTCAGGTGGGCGCTTTGCCCGCCATCGATCAGCTCGAGCTGGGGCGGCGCGTAGGCCGACTTCGACTCGAGCTTGAGCTCGGCGACGTGCGCCACCACGTGGCGGTACGCGGCCCGGTTGGTCGCGGCCACCTCGGCGAACGTGCCGGTCACCCAGCGCTCGCGCATGAGCGACTCGGCGTCGATGTCCGCGATGACGATCTGGCCGTGCCGGTTCCAGCGCTCCGAGGAGGCCAGGATCGACCCGTTCTGGGCGACGAACGCGTCGCCGTCCACCACCACGTCGTCCGTGGATTCGCCGTGGCCGCACGCGCAGTATGCGTACGCCCCGATGATGTCGCCGGAGAGGGCCCCGAAGATCATGTGGCGGTACTCGTCCTTGCCGACGATCCACGGGGACGCCGACAGATTGACGCACAGCAGCGCGCCGTTGGCCGCCTGCAGCCCCGAGGGGCTCCGGCGGTGCCAGCCGTCCTCGCAGATTTCCACGCCGACCGTGATGATCGACGCGTCCGTGTCGCTCTCGACGTCCACGAGGATGTTGGTTCCCATCGGGATCTCGCCATCGTGGCCCTGGAGCCGGACCATGCCCACGTTCAGGTGGTCGGCGCAGGCGAACCAGCGGCGTTCCTCGTGCGGGCCGTACGTCGGGATGAAGGACTTCGGGACGAACCCGAGGATCTTCCCGCGGTTGACGACCGCCGCCACGTTGTAGAGCGTCCCGTTGACCGGGAACGGCAGGCCGACGAAGAATACGGTCCCGAGCCCCTTCGTCTCCTCGACGAAGCGGAGCAGGCCGAGCCGCGCGTTGTCGATGAACGCGAGGTCGTGGAACGCGTCGCGGCACGAGTAGCCCGTGATCCCGAGTTCCGGGAACAAGGCCACCTGGACGCCCTTCGCGGCGGCGTCCCTTGCCATCGCGACCATCTGGCCGACGTTGTAGTCGATGGCCTGCGGGATGACCTTCGGCACGATCGTGCCGACGCGGACGAAGCCGTGCGTCTTGCGGTCGAGGGCGAACACGCGGGGAGCGTACATGGGATGACTCCGATGAAGAATGAGCGGTTCTTTGTCTTGAGGCCTCGAACACGTGATGTGTTCAAGGGCTCGAGGAAAGAAGGGAGACGGTCTCCCTAGTAGAGGATCTCGGCCTTGTGGTTCCAGTTGCGGTAGCCGTGCCCGTCGGGCATGTGCACCACGGACTTGAGCACCGCGCCGACCGTCGCCTCCTCGCACAGCGCGAAGGTGAGGTTCACCCCGTGGGACGGGTCGCGGAACACCCCGCCCATGCCGAGCACCGGCGTTCCCCACGGAAGGGGATCGAGCACCTGCAGGCCCCGCGGGTTGCCGCCCTCGGACGCGATCGCGAGGATGGCGTCCTGGATCGGCGGAAGGGGAATGGCGTTGGCGTGGTTCCAGTCGAAGACGTCCTTGTTCCAGACGCCGTACACCTTGGGCCTCCACACCTCGCGGACGACCACCATGTGCGCGCCGAGCTCGCCGGCGGTCTTCACGTAGTCGAGCACGCCGGCCACGTCGCGCACGCCGCGCTCGTTCATGACGAGCGAGCAGCGGACGAGCAGGCCGAGGTCGCAAGCCTGCGCGATGAGCGCGCGCGGGTCCTGCCTGATCCCCATGAGCGTGCGGTTCTCACCCGGATCGAAGCTCGCGACCGAGAACGTCACCATGGTGAGTCCCGCGGCCACGAGCTCCGCGAGCAGGTTCTCGCGCATCTTGCCGGGCTGGAGCAGGAAGCCGTTGGTGTGCATGTCGCACAGCGGCAGGTACTCGCGGGCGGTGTCGATGAGCCGGGTAAGGTACAGGGAATCCTCCTGCGTGGGGTCCGCCTTGCCGGTCAGGATGGCGTGTGTGGCGCCGAGCGCGCGGGCATAGTTGAGCCCGACGCGCAGGCGTGCCTCGTCGCAGAACCGCAGCGCGCCCGGGCTGTCCGGGGTCTCGGTGCCGGGCGTGGTCCGCGAGATGCAGAACTGGCACCCGGCGTTGCAGCGCGTGCGGGTCGAGACCTGCACGGAGAACGACTGCGCGCGCATCTGCCCGCCGCCGTGGCTGATTCTGGGATCCGTCGGCATGAAAGGTTCGAGCTCCTTGGATCGAGACGCCGACGATTCGGCGGCTCGAGGAAAGAGGCCGTGTCCGGGCGGACACGACGGGGAGCCGGGCTAGGCGCCGAGCTTCCAGGAGATCTCCTTGGGAAGGACGTGGCGGGCGATGTTGACGAGCACGTCGCGCACCTCCGAGCCGGTCGCCTTCCAGCGGTCGGCCGCGGTACCCTCGGTCACCTGCTTGCCGACCTGGAACACCCGCTGCTCGTAGTGCGCGACCGCGTCCTCGATCTGCCCCAGCGCGTTCTTGGCCGCCGGGGAACCGGTGCGCGAGATCAGCTTGATCACGTTCACCGGGATGAGGTACTTGTCGTGCTCGAACACGGCGGCGATGTCCATGCGGAAGGCCTGGAGCCGACCGTTCGCCGCGATGAGCACGTTGCACGAGCGCACGAACGACTGCGAGTAGTCGTGGACGCTGGATGCGACGTACACGGGGTACGAGTCGTCCTGGACGTAGAACAGGTACTCGGGGCAGGAGAACCCCAGCTCGCTGTCGCGCAGCACCCGCCTCGCGCAGCGCTGGATCGCCAGGTCCACGCCCATCGCGGACGAGCCGTGGATCACCCGGACGCTGATGTCCGGGAACGCCGTCCGAAGCGACCTGATGGCGAACTCCAGCAGCTCCTCGCACGCGATCTCGTACGCGCCCGGGTCGATGCCGTACTCACGGCACTTCTCGGGCTTGATGGCGCTGTACCCGTTCATGCCGAGGACGAACACGTCCCGGCCGGACAGGCACTCCGCGACCGCGCGGTCGTACTCGTCCGGGAGGTAGATCTTCTTCTTGGCGAAGACCTTCCGGTAGACGCGGTCCGGCTCCGGCGCGGTCGGGTTCGCGCAGGTCACGCCGGGCTCGTTGAGGAGCCAGGCCTTGCCCATGACCTCGACGACCGTGGCGTCGCCGTCGCGGTACACGCGGCCGTGCTGGCGCAGGAGGTCCTTCTCGGCGTCGCCGAGGGCCGTTGCCTTGGGCAGGCGGAACGAGAGCGTGGCGCGCCTTCCGCGCGACTGGGCGCGAGCGAGCGTGTCACCGTCCGCGTCCACGACCTCGATGACCGTTGAGCGGCCGTCGATCCGCGCAACGACGCGCAAGATCCGCTCCTTGTCGAGGAACAGCCCGGCGGCGATTTCCGCCTCGGTCACCTGGACCGTGCCGCGGCCAGGAATCCCGTCCACGAAGAGGTTCTTGCCCTGGGTGGACGCCGTGAGTGCTAAGAGCATCTTGCTCCCCGATGTGTGGTGTCTTCGTCCTAAGCCGCGGAGAGGTCTCGGCGGCTTGGGGAAAGAGGGGACGCTCGGTTACGTCCCAGTTGAGGCGAGTTCCTCCAGGAGCCCGCGGCGCGTGTCCGCGGCGTGCGGGCAGGAGCAGACGGTCCAGGCCTTGCCGCAGGTGGCGCAGGTGGACCCGCAGCCGTCGGAGTCGAGCACGTAGTGCTGGACGAACAGCTGGCTTCTGGCGATGCGACCGCACTGGCACACCGGATGGCCGCAGTCGTCGCAGTGCGTCCCGCAGCCGTCGCTGTCCAAAACGTAGTTGTCGGCCATGCTGGCTTCTCCCATCGAGGACCCGACCGAACGGCTCGGTCCGGTTCTCGAGGAAAGAGTGATCCCGAAGGATCACAGGGAAGGTACGGTCAGGCGCGCTGGCGCTCCGGCTCGGCGATCGACATCTGGAGGCTCTCGACGAGCGCCTTCGTGAGGTACGAGGCGAGCTCCTCGGGATGCGAGACGCCGTGGCGCGCGGCGGAGACGCCGATGACCAGGTGCTCGACCGGGTGGCCGTTCGCGTCGCACACCTCGATCACCTCGGGCTCGAAGAAGTACTCGCGCAGCGACGGAACGGCGGCGAATAGCGTCATGGGGTCGTACAGCATGAACGTCTGCACGAGGTCCCAGATGCCGTCGTCCGCGCCGCGGTCGTCGCCCTGGCCGCCGAGGAACGCCCCGCGGAACCAGGCGGCGTTGCACCGGCCCGGCAGGCCCATGCGGTCCGCGTGGCCGTCCGGGAGGTTGGCGCGGCGCCAGAGCTCCTCGATGGCCGTCTTCTGCGCCTCGCGCAGCCGGACGCCGACCGGGTGCCCGGTGTCGGCCATCTCGTCGTAGATGGCGCGCGGCACCTTGGCGGCCGCGGCGGCGTGGCGGGTGAGGATCGTCATGGGGATGCCCATGAGCTGGAGCTGCTTGTACAGCACGCCCGCGGAGTCGGTGTCGAACTTCACGTTCTGGGCGGTCGGGTCCGGGCGGAACCGGCCGTCCTTGTACACCTTCACGCTGTCGCCGCTCGCCTCGACGCCGCCCATGAACACCACGCGGCGGACGCGCGACGCGAACAGCGCCGGCTCCTCGCGCATGATCTCGTAGGCGTCGGTGAGCCCGGAGAGCAGCACGAGCACGATCTGCCCAGGCTGCGCGCCCTCGAGGGTGCGACGCAGAAGGGTCTTGCCGTCCACCACCGCGTCCTCGGGGGACAGGTAGCTGACGGCCCACTGGTAGGCCATGCCGTCGTCGTCGGGCTGCGTGCAGCCCGTGCCGATGCCGACCGGGATCTCGGGCAGGCCGAGCGTGTCGAGCGTACCGCGGGCCAGGCGCGCGCGGTTGGCGGACGGCGCGAGGTTCGCCACCACGCCGAGCACGTCCATGAGGCCCATCCGCACGAAGCGGTTGAGGGCGACCAGCGTGTCCTCGTCGTCCTGGTCCCGGCCGGGATCCATGATGACGAGGAGCGAGCGGACGAGGGGGATGACCTCGAGCCACGGAGGGATGACGCGAGCCATTGGGCGGCTCCTTGAAGGTTGCTGCGTTCTTCTGTCCCGAACGTCCTCATGACGAGGGCGGCCGGGAGAAAGAGGCGACCATGGGGTCGCCAAGGTGAAAGGTGCGTCAGTGCGTGGTCAGGATCTGGGACCCGAGCATCTCGAGGGTGCGGATCTCCTGGTACAGCCCGACGGCGATCTGGGTCTTGCCGTCGGGGATGCGGCGGATCCGGCCGTCGAGCGGGACCACCTTGAGCGTGATGACCTCGCCCTCCTCGAGCAGGCCGGTGGCCTTGCCCTCGAGCGCGGCGAGCTCCGCGCGGGTGACGCTCCTGCGGTGGACGAAGAACCGCATGCACTCGTCGCAGCCGCCCGGGGAGAGCGCGTAGCTCACGGGCGCGTTGAAGTCCTCCTCGGTCCGCGCGATCGCGGTGGAGAGGTCCGTGAGGTCGCCCTCGGTGATGCGGATCTCGGCCTCCTCGCCGAGCTCCTTGGCGGCCTGGCCCACGAAGTTGCCCGAGCCGTCCATCATCCCCGCGGGGATCTCGACGAAGCCGGAGCTGCCGACGGAGGAGCGCGGCTGCACGGTGAGCAGCAGGTACTCGCGGTCGTCGCAGACCAGCACGACCAGGATTCCCACCGAGTCGCCGCGGATGAACGAGATGCCGGGGACGAACGCGCCGTCCTTCGACACGTCGGCGACGATCTTCAGGAACCCCACGTTCGGCCCGAACAGGTCGACCGACTGGATGGTGACCCGCTTCACCGTGAGGCCGGGGTCGACGGACGCCACCCAGTCGGTGAACTTCGGGGAGGCGAGCGCCTTCTCGAACTGCTTGGGGGTGACGCCGGGGGCCGCCTCGACCGGGACGGGCGTCCCGTTGATGCTCACCTCGACCGGGTCGGGGCGCGCGGGGACATCGGTGATCTTGCGCCGGCCGAAGCCGACCGCGGCGCAGAGGTCGTCGAGCGACCCGGGGCCGTCGACCACCTCGATGCCGCGGAAGGCCGGCACCGCGTAGAGCGCGCCGGCCTCGGCGTCGAGCGCGGGCGACCAGGACACGTCCACGGCGGCGACGAGCGACAGGGTCGGATCGTCGCGGAACGTCGTGCCGACGAGGATGTCCGCGCGGTTGCAGCGGATGGTCCACTCGGACCCGCCGACGACGAGCTTGGCGCCCATCGACTCGGTCTCGGGGGTCTGGGTGTTGTCCTCGAAGCCGACGGTTCCGGGCCACCGGAGTCGGGACGGGAGGTCGCGCATGGCGGCGGCGATCCGGTCCGCGGCGGGGGAAGGTACGAGCAGAGAGAGCGTGGTCATGAGTGCCAATCTCCTTGGCCACGAACGGCGATGGATTCGTCGTTCGTGGGAAAGAGGCGACCGCTCGGGTCGCAGGATGTTCAGCGCACGAGCGCGCGGAGGTGGTGGAGGTACGCGCTCTCGCCGCCCGGAACGAGGCCCTTCGCCGCGAAGCGGTTGCCGGGCGACGCGGTCTCGCGCATCAGCACCTTGCCCCAGTCCGCCGCCTCGGCGGGGAGGTGGGGAACCGAGGTGATCTCCACCGGCACCATGTCGTACACGTCGGCGCGGATCGCGGGATCCGCGGAGAAGCCGGCCGACAGGTCGTGGATGAAGATGAGCTCGTTCGGGTTCCGGTCCTGGCGCGGCTTGACCGCGGCGTCGTACCACGCGCAGTAGAGCAGGTACAGCCGCTGGTTGCCAGGCGTGCTTTCGATCGCGCCCATCAGCGCCTGCGCGTTCTGGAACCCGATGCCCTGCACGCGCGTCACCTCCGACGGCAGCAAGTACACGGGGCAGGCGAGCCCCATGAGCACGTGGTACGCGGCCTGCGGGTCGCACGCGACGTTGAACTGCAGGGCGCCGCGCGGCGGGCCGTCGAACTGCATGAGCTCGACCTTCCCCCAGGTGGCGAACATCGCGTGCACCTCGCGGAAGCGCGACGCCACGGCCGGGTGGCGGGCGATGAGCTGCGCCAGGCCGGTCATGGGGCCGCCGATGGCGACCATCACCGATCCCTCCGGGACGGCGAGCAGCTCGCGCACCAGGTCCTCCTGCGGCACCAGCTCGCTGTGCGCGATGGCCGCGAGCGGGTCGACGTCCAGGTAGCGGTAGTAGTCCGCGAAGTGGACGTGGTGCGGGATGAGGGTACGCGGGGCGATCCCGCCGTCGTACACCTCCGGGATCCGGACGCCGTAGTGGCGCACGAAGTTCCGGAGCCGCGCGGCGGAGGCCTCGAGCGCCATCCGCGAGTCGCGAATGTCCCAGTCCCAGAGCTGGTGCTCGGGCGAGGCGTTGAAGCGGACGGGGCGTCCCGTCAGCATCACCCACAGCCTGGCGTTCGGGTACAGCCGCTTGAGCGCGACGACCAGGGCGAAGTTGTCCGGGTCCGGCGCGTCGACGGCGATGAGGATGTTGGAAGGGGGCACGTTCGTTCTCCCAGTCTTCGGCTCCAGGCCTCGAACACGCGATGTGCTCGGGGCCTGGAGAAAAGAGACGAGACGTTCTCGTCAGACGCGGCACTCTTCGGCCGCGGTGTTGGTGTAGTCGGAGAGACGCGTGACGCGCTCGACCGCCTCCGCGGGGCCGGTGGCCTTCTTCAGGTTGTCGGAGAGCTTCACGAGCCAGTGTCCCGCGCACCAGATCAGCTTCACGACGATCGACAGCGGGTCGAACCCCATGTCGTTCATGAGGTCGGTACCCCAGCCGAACAGGATGTTCGTCCGCCCGCCGAACCGCTCGGCGAGGCCGATCATCTTGTCGACGTCCAGGCCGTCGGAGAACACCGCGGACTTGGTGCGCGGGTCGATGTCGAAGTCCAGGTAGAAGCGGATGAATCGCTCGCCCCAGTCGTAGACGTCGCCCGAGTCCTGGCGCAGGCCCTTCCAGAACGCCGCGCGCTCGGCGCCGAACGTCCGGAAGAAATACTCGCTGCCGTAGGTGTCGGACAGCGCGATCGACAGCCTGTCGCCGTAGATCTCGGCCCAGTCATCGAGCATGATCTCGTGCGACACGAGGCGGCCCGCCGCGTCGTCTTCGGCGCGGTAGATGCCCTGGTAGGCCATGTCGCATTCGTGCGCCATGGTGCCGACCACGGGGATTCCCAGCTTCGTCGCGAGCAGCACGTTGCTCGTGCCCATGAGGATCTCGGGCACCTCCGCCATGAGGCGACGGAGCACGTGTTCCTGCCAGGCCAGCGACCACCGGCGGCGCGTGCCGAAGTCGATGAACGGGACGCGGACGCCGCGCGCGAGCGCTTCCCTGAGCTTCGCGATCTTCGCGGTAAGCCGCCGGTCGCCCTCGGCCCAGGCGTCGTCCTCCGTCTTGCCTTCCTCGCGCATCTTGTCGAGGAAGTACATCCGGTTGACGACGTTCATGACGAGCGTCTCCCAGAGCATCGCCTCGACGAGCGGCGCCTCCTCGGTCTCGATGACGAGCTGGGAGCCGTCTTCCGAGAGGGAAACGTGGATCGGTGAGAGCTGGAGCGTCCGAAGGAACTCGAGGAACTCGGGGCGGAAGAGGCCGCCGCGCTGCGCGCTCACGAGCTCGAGGAATCGGATGACCTCGTCCGTGAACCGCAGATCGCGCGCGTGCTCGAGCTGGCGGCGGATCTCCTCGATGTCGAGCGTCCTGCCGAGCGGCACCCGGATGGTGCGGTTCTTGAACCCGTACTTCCCGCGCACCGCGCGGTGCTTCAGGAAGTAGAGCTGCAGCATGTAGATCTTGTAGACGTCCACGTCCGCGAGGGACGTGAGAATCCACTCGGTCGTCAGCTTGACGAGACCGGCGTCGATCAGGGCCATCGTATCTCCGTGTCAAAAGGGCGTTGTCTTTTTCCGGACTCCCCACAACCGCGTGGGGGTCCCGGGCAAAGAGGGAAGCGGGCGCTTCCCAGGGTCAGACGAAGTGCTCGTGAAGGTAGGCGAAGCCGTTGTGGATCACCATACGCCCGAGCGCCGTGCCGATGGCGAGCGCCTGGCGCGCGTCGGGGATCTGCTCGCGCCAGTCCCAGGGGATGGCGTCGACGCCCTGGTCCGCGCCGGCGAGCTGCGCGTACATGCCGACGTTGGTGTCCGTGTCGCCGCCCGCGTTCAGCACCTCGAGCGCGCCCGTCCGGATGTCGGCGGGGTGGCGCAGGAAGGAGCCGATCGCGAAGGGGACGGACTCGATGGCGTAGCAGCTCGTACCGACGGACTCGCGCAGCGCCTCGGCGGACGCGAGCGTGGCCGGGTGCCGCAGGAGCCGGAGGCGGTCGGCCACGCGGTCGTCGTGGTACGGCTCGAGGCCGTCGAGGTGTTCGACCAGGCGGTCGATCATGTCCTCGCGGTCCGCGTGCTGCAGGCGGTCGCGCACGCACCAGGCGAGCGCGTAGGCCGCGATCCAGGCGCGCGGGTTCGGGTGGGTGAGCCCGCCGAGC